>CAZHVE010000017.1:0-38732 GCA_964535705.1 uncultured Flavobacterium sp. | reverse complement strand
TGCTGCAATGCGGGTGCAAAAGTAGCGCGTTTATTCGCTTTTGCAAACTCTTTTCTAAAGTTTATTAAAAGTATTTTTTAATGCATTGAAAGCGTGAAGATTGGAAGTAAAAGTTTTTTAAATCACTTAAAAATACCAATTAGGAACCTCAATTTGAAGAAGCTAATATATTAGGAAGCCTATAACCAAATAGATTTTTTAGACGACTTATGGTGAATCACCGTGCCTAGTACCTAACCTAAAATAAATCTACTTTGATTTGGCAGCTTTGGATACCCAAAAATCATCTAGGTCATTATAATCAACTGGATTTACTGGGGGTTGATTTATCAGTCGACCAGAATTAAATGCGCGAACTAATATAGTCTCTATAAGATAATCTTCATTGACTTCATATGGCGCATAGGGTGTTTTTAGGTTGATATCAAACATTTTAGCTGTTACGTTAGACCAAAATGCCTTCCAACCACTTTTGAGAGTTCTCACCAATTCATAAGTTGTTGTTCCCGTTTGGCGATGAATCAACTTTACAAGTATTTGTCCTTGCTTGCGGGAAAGTTTTTTGAGAGTGGCTTCAAATTCGTTAGAAAGGTAATCCTCGACTATCTTAAAATATTTCTTTTTCTCCCTATTGGTCTTTAGACTTGCCATACCCCTATTTAAAATTGTCAATCGCTCGGAAGCCAATTTGGCATAAGGATAGGTTTTATAAACTCGATTTCTAAGAAGCAAAAATTGTTTTTTTGCCTCAGGGTCAAGTTTTTCCTTGGAAATTACAATTTCTTCTAATTGGATTGTATCATTAAATATCGTGTCATTTTCCGTAAGAACGTAACCCATTTTAATGGAGTCTTTTTGGACCACCTGTGCCTTAACTGATAGGGATATAAGAATTGAAAATAATAAAAATCCAATAATTTTCATGTAGTAAATTTTATAACAAAATTATACATTATATGCAGAAGTCTGATGCCAAATTTATAATTTAGCAAAAAAAATAATTTTATGAGTTCAAAATCGATATTAAAAAAGACATCATTAACGTTTTTAGAGAACTATCTTAACAATGCTTCGCCAACAGGCTATGAAAGTAAGGGCCAAAAACTTTGGATGGACTACATAAAACCGTATGTAGACACTTTTATTACGGATACTTATGGATCCGCTGTGGGAGTTATCAATCCAGGTGCTCCATACAAGGTAGTTATTGAAGGTCATGCTGACGAAATTTCGTGGTATGTAAACTACATCACCGATGACGGATTAATTTACGTCATTAGAAATGGAGGTTCTGACCACCAAATTGCCCCCTCCAAACGGGTAAACATTCATACCAAAAAAGGAATTGTGAAAGGTGTTTTTGGTTGGCCAGCAATCCACACTAGAAATCGCAGCAAGGAAGAGCCTGCCAAAATTGACAATTTGTTCATCGATATTGGTTGTTCAAAAAAAGAAGAAGTTGATGCACTTGGAGTTCACGTAGGCTGCGTAATCACTTATCCAGATGAATTTATGGTATTGAACGAAAATAAATTTGTTTGTCGCGCCATTGATAACCGCATGGGTGGATTTATGATTGCCGAGGTAGCTCGTTTACTGCATGAGAACAAGATTAAACTTCCTTTTGGATTATACATTACCAATTCCGTTCAGGAAGAAGTGGGACTTCGAGGAGCTGAAATGATTACCAAAACCATCAAACCCAATGTAGCCATCATAACCGATGTTTGCCACGACTCTACCACACCAATGATTGAAAAGAAAATTGAGGGAGAAATAAAAATTGGGAGAGGTCCGGTAATTACCTACGCACCTGCCGTACAGAATAATTTGAGGGAACTTATTCTTACCACAGCCGAAAAACAAAAAATTCCATTCCAGCGATTAGCCTCTTCAAGGGTCACTGGAACTGACACCGATGCATTTGCATACAGTAATGGCGGCGTGGCTTCGGCATTAATTTCATTGCCCTTAAGATACATGCATACGACAGTAGAAATGGTGCATCGTGAGGATGTGGAAAACGTGATAAAATTAATTTACGAGACGTTATTGAAGGTGGAAAATAACGAAACGTTTTCTTATTTTAAATAATTTTTTAATAGGTATTCCAATACTTTTCTTCGCTAAAAAAAGCCGCAATTCATATAAGAATTGCGGCTTTTTACTTGATTCTAAAATATTTTTATTTACGCTGTAAATAGTTTAAAACATTCTTCTCAATTCGCTCATAAATATTAGTTACATCTGCCTTTACGAATTTTTCACCAAGAATCTTCTCGTATAATTCTATATAACGTTCTGAAACGGTTTCAATATACTCATCTGTCATTTCGGGAATTTTTTGACCTTCTAGACCTTGAAAACCATTCTCGATTAACCAGCGACGAACAAACTCTTTAGACAATTGTTTTTGCTCTTCTCCTCTATCTTGTCTTTCTTGATAGCCTTCTAAATAGAAATAACGGGAAGAATCAGGTGTATGAATTTCATCGATAAGGACAATTTTACCTTCTTTACTTTTGCCAAATTCATACTTGGTATCCACCAAAATCAATCCGCGACTAGCAGCAATTTCTGTTCCTCTTTGAAATAATGCCCGAGTATAATTTTCCAAAAGAATATAATCAGCTTCAGCTACAATTCCTTTTGACAAAATGTCCTCACGCGAAATATCGGCATCGTGTTCCCCATTATCTGCTTTTGTTGTTGGCGTAATTAGAGGTGTCGGAAATTTGTCGTTTTCTTTCAATCCTTCAGCCATTGCCACGCCACAAATTTCTCTTTTACCCAAAGCATATTCACGAGCGGCATGACCTGAAACATATCCCCGAATCACCATTTCCACTTTGAAAGGCTCGCACAAATAACCAACGGCCACATTAGGATCTGGGGTCGCAAGTAACCAATTCGGAACAATATCTTGAGTCAGCTCCATAAATTTGGTGGCAATTTGGTTCAAAATTTGCCCCTTATATGGAATTCCCTTCGGCAAAACCACATCGAAAGCGGATAATCTATCAGTGGCTACCATCACCAAAAGTTCCTCATTTATGTTATAAACCTCCCTTACTTTCCCTCTGTAAACTGATTTTTGATTGGGAAAATTAAAGTTTGTTGTTGTAATAGTGTTCATTGTTGTTGTTAGTTGATTTTTTACTTCGTCAGTTGTTTCCAATGACCTTGTGGTGCAAAAATAGGTTGTTTCGAAGAGATACACAAAGAAAAACTAGGCGTAAAGTTTAAGCTGATTTTATTTCTGTGTAAAATTTTAAACCCTAATTCTCTGCGTCCTGTACTTTAATCTGTATTTTCAATTTGCTTATAAGCATCGATGACTTTTTTAACCAGTCTATGGCGCACAATATCTTTGTCATCCAAATAAATGATTCCAATTCCGTCAACGTCTTTCAAAACCAACAAGGCTTCTTTCAAACCTGAAATAGTTCTTCGTGGCAAATCAACCTGTCCGGGATCTCCCGTTATCATAAATTTAGCGCTTTTTCCCATACGGGTCAAAAACATTTTCATTTGGGAATGGGTGGTGTTTTGGGCTTCGTCAAGAATAACGAAGGCATTATCTAATGTTCGTCCGCGCATGAAAGCCAATGGAGCTATCTGGATAATCCCCTTTAAAATATAGTCCTCAAGTTTTTCATTCGGCAGCATGTCTCGCAAGGCATCATACAAAGGTTGCATGTACGGATCGAGCTTTTCCTTCATATCCCCAGGAAGGAATCCAAGATTTTCTCCCGCCTCAACTGCTGGACGAGTCAATATAATTCGCTTGACTTGTTTCTCTTTCAACGCCTTTACCGCCATAGCAACACCTGTATAGGTTTTTCCTGTACCAGCTGGACCAACGGCAAAAACCATATCATTCTTGTTCATCGTATCAACCAACAATTGCTGATTGGGTGTCATGGGCTTAATTATTTTTCCTCCTACGCCGTGTACTAGTATTTTATCATGTCCAAAAGTTTTAGTATCCTCTTGTGCAGTACTTTGAATCACCCTTTCAATAACATTGTCATCAATGGTATTATATCTTGTAAAATGAAGCATCAATCGGTTGAAACGATTTTCAAATTCATCTAGAACCTCCTTTTCTCCAAAAGCTTTCAAAGTTGTTCCTCGAGCAACAATTTTTAATTTAGGATAATACTTTTTAATCGTTTCAAGATGAGTGTCTTGAGCGCCCCAAAAATCTTTTGGAGCGATGTCTATGAGCTCTATGATTCTTTCGTTCAAGTTGAGTAGTTTTTAATCAATTAATAAGGCAAAAAGATTTTGGTTTCAAACCATAAAATTTAATGTCCAATTTTTTGGGATTTGTTTTAGTTTTTTACTTTTTTTTGGCTTTACTATTATTAGCTTTGCATTTCTCAAATTTAATACGTTTTAGGTTCAGTTTTCGTTTTATTTATAAACAATTTTATGTCAATAATTACCCTTACCACCGATTACGGCTTGAAAGACCACTTTGTAGGTGCTTTGAAAGGGAAAATTTTGTCTGAATATCCCGAAGCCACTATCATCGATATTTCACATGATATAGATCCATTCAACACAGTTGAAGCCAGTTATATCATTGGTTCGTCTTATGCCAGTTTTCCAAAAGGGACGGTACATCTCATTGGCGTTGATTTGGAATTCAACAAAGAAAACCAACATATTGTCATGCAGTGGAACGATCACTATTTTATTGCTGCCGATAATGGTATTCTAAGCATGCTTTCACAAAAAATTGTTCCACAAAAAATAGTGGCCATCAATATTCACGATCGCTTGCCAAACGACGCCACCGATTTAGATGTTTTTGTAAAAGTAGCCTGCCATATTGCCAAGGGTGGTTTGTTAAACATAATTGGCAAAGAATTAAAAAACATTAAACAAGTTGTCGATTTACAGGCTATTATCGCCAATGACGGGAATTCGCTAAAAGGATATGTGATTTACATTGACCATTTTGGTAATGTAGTGACCAATATTTCAAAAAAACAGTTTCTAGAAGTATCGAAAGGAAGGCCCTATGAGATTGTGATGCGAACCAAAAACATCAAAACCATTCTGCCCAATTATTCGGCGATTGCCAGTTCCGATAAATATGAAATCAAGAATTATGAAGGTGAAAAATTAGCAATTTTCAACGAAGCAGGGTTTCTGGAAATTGCCATTTTTAGAAGCAACCCTTCCAAAGTGGGTTCTGCCAACAGCCTACTAGGATTGAATTATAGAGACGTCATAAATATAAAATTTGTTTAACTATTTTCCGTTTAAGGTTTAGTTAAAACCTAAACTCATAGATTTATAACCTCATCATTTTTTTATTTTAAAATATGAAATCAATAGTATTACGAGAAATAAAATCCTTTTTTGGCTCACCGATAGGGTATTTGGTTATTGCCATTTTCCTGATTGGGAATGGCTTGTTCCTTTGGGTTTTCGAAGGAGAATACAATATTCTAAACAGCGGTTTTGCTGATTTGAGTCCGTTTTTTACCTTGGCACCCTGGATTCTGATTTTCTTGATTCCAGCGGTAACGATGCGCAGCTTTTCGGATGAAAAAAAGCAGGGAACCTTAGAGTTATTATTCACAAAACCTTTGAGTATTTGGCAAATCGTCAACGGAAAATTCCTGGGTTCTATATTGTTGATTGTTATGGCGATTATTCCGACATTCATCTATGTCAAAGTCATCTCTAGCCTGGGCATGCCCGAAGACAATATCGATATGGGCAGCACAATGGGTTCTTATTTTGGATTGTTATTCCTGATTGCGGCCTATTCCGCCATTGGAATCTTCACTTCCACCCTATCCGAAAATCAAATTGTGGCGTTTATTGTGGCGGTATTTTTATGCTTCTTTTTTTACTTTGGATTCGAAAGTATAGCAACAATTGCTCCTGGTTTTCAAAGTTTAATTTCAAGCATTGGAATGCAAAACCATTTCAAAAGCATGGGGCGGGGCGTGATTGACACACGTGATGTTATTTATTTTATCAGTATCACGGTTTTGTTTCTGTCTTTTACAGCATATAATTTAAAATCCATTAAATCGTAATGACTACTACACAGAAAAAAAACATAAAATCGCTGTTTATTCTCATTGCCATCGTACTAGTTTTAAATGGAATAAGCGGTTCTTTTTTCCACCGTTTTGATTTAACCAAGGACAAAAGATACTCCCTTTCGCAAACTTCCTTGAATATTATCAAGCAAATTCAAAATCCACTGTATATAAAAATCTACTTGCAAGGTGATTTTCCGGCTGAATTCAAAAGACTGCAAAGCGAAACTCAGGATTTATTGGAAGAATTTCAAGCCTATAACAAGAATATTGTTTTCGAATTTGTTAATCCTTTGGAAAACAAAGACGAAAGTATGGACAATATCAAGGAGCTGTATCGAAAAGGAATTACGCCAATAAACATAACCGTTGACGACAAAGGAAAGCAATCGCAGGCTATGGTTTTCCCATGGGCTATTGCGGTTTACAACAACAAAGAAGTCAATGTGCCTTTGTTGAAAAATATCATGGGAGCTTCGACTACTCAAAAAGTAATTGGTTCTGTGCAACATCTGGAATATTCCATCGCAGATGCCATCAATAAAATTACGAAAGACAAACAAAAAAAAGTAGCCGTCATCAAAGGAAACGGTGAACTTCAAGATGTTCAAATTGCTAAATTCCTGATGCAAGTTCGGGAAAGTTATCACATTGGCCCCTTCACATTGGATTCGGTAGCGCGAAACCCAAAGGGAAGTTTAGAAGCTTTACAGCAATATGACTTGGCAATTATTGCCAAACCAACAGAAACATTCTCAGATGCCGAAAAACAAGTGTTAGACCAGTTCATCATCAATGGCGGAAAAACGCTGTGGCTTGTAGACCAAGTTTCAGCAGAAATGGATAGTTTGTATAATGAATCCAGTGCTACATTAGCGTATCCAAGGGATTTGAATTTGAATGATCTATTCTTCAAATATGGAATTCGAATTAATCCTGATTTGGTAATGGACGAACAAGGAAGTCCCATAAAATTGGTAACTGGAGAACAAGGAAGCGCTTCACAATATCAGGAATTCAAGTGGAAATTTGCACCTCAGGTTTATCCAATTAGTACGCATCCCATCGTGAAAAACCTAGGCGGCATCAAATTTGATTTTGCCAATCCCATCGACACATTAAAGAACGGAATCAAGAAAACAATTCTGCTGCAATCTTCTCCCTATTCTAAGAAAATTGGGGCTCCAGTCGAAGTCAATTTGAACAGCGTTTCCGATGAAACTTCTCCAAGTGATTACCTCAACAAAGGAAATATTACACTTTCAGTTTTATTGGAGGGTCCGTTTCAATCGATGTTCGAAAATAGAATATTGCCTTTTGAACAAAAATCATTTGAAGCCAGAGGGAAAGAAAACAAAATGATCTTGATTTCGGATGGTGATTTGATTCGGAACCAATTAGACAAAAACTTTCAACCAGTGGAATTGGGTTACGACCAACGTTCCGGAAACTTGTATGATAACAAGGATTTCCTGATGAATTGCGTCAATTATTTACTCGATGACAACGGACTTATTAACATTCGAAGCAAAGATCTCGATTTGCCTTTATTGGATAAAGAAAAAGTTTACGAGAGATATACCCGTATACAATTCCTAACTATCGGGCTTCCAATTCTAATTTTATTGGGTTTTGGCTTCCTATTTACCTTCTTCAGAAAAACGAAATACAGCCATTAATGTTAATAAAAAAAATCAAAAAGTAAGATTGTTTAGAATATATTTGTTGCAAGTATTTTTTTATTGAAGACTAAAATATATACCCGAAAATAAAATATAACAGATGAAATTCATAGTATCGAGTTCACACTTATTAAAACAATTACAAGTTTTAGGCAACGTTATCAACAGTAGCAATACCTTACCTATTTTGGATAACTTTCTTTTTGAATTGGATCACAAGGCTTTAACGGTTTCTGCCTCCGATTTAGAAACTACGATGTCAGCTACTTTAGACATTGATTCCACTAGCAAAGGGAGCGTTGCGGTTCCTGCAAAATTGCTTTTGGAAATCCTTAAAACCTTTCCAGAACAACCGTTGACTTTCACTGTTGAAGAAAACAGCACCATTGAAATTAGCTCTAATTCCGGAAAATATGCTTTGGCTTATGCTCCAGGAGAAGAATTTCCAAAGTCGGTAAACTTAGACGAACCTTCCGTAACCTTAGTTCCTGCCGACGTTTTGGCAACAGCCATCAGCAAAACCATTTTTGCTGCAGGAAACGATGATTTACGTCCGGTAATGTCAGGGGTTTTCTTCCAATTTTCTCCGCAGGGATTAACATTTGTAGCCACTGATGCCCATAAATTAGTAAAATATGCACGTACTGATGTAACTGCATCACAAGTAGCCGATTTTATTATGCCGAAGAAACCATTGACTATTTTGAAAAATATTCTTGGCGTTTCGGATGCGGAAGTGAAAATTGAATACAACGATTCAAATGCCACTTTTTCTTTTGATAATTATGTCTTAATGTGCCGTTTAATTGATGGAAAATATCCAAATTACGAAGCGGTAATTCCAAAAGAAAATCCAAACAAATTAATGATTGACCGTTCCCAATTTTTGAGTTCTGTTCGTCGTGTTGCGATTTTCTCCAACAAAACCACACACCAAATTCGATTGAAAATTGCCGGGGCAGAATTGAATATTTCTGCCGAAGATATTGATTACTCAAACAAAGCTGAAGAGCGATTGACTTGCGATTATCAAGGTGACGATATGCAAATAGGGTACAACTCCCGTTTCTTGACTGAAATGCTGACCAATCTGCAATCCGATTTGATTATGCTTGAAATGTCTTTGCCAAACAGAGCCGGAATCCTGACTCCAGTAGATGGATTAGAAGATGGTGAATCGGTAACGATGCTGGTAATGCCGGTGATGTTGAACAACTAATTGTAAGGTTGCTGATTCAAGACTTTTAGATTATTAAAAACGCTATTAACCAAACCCTTTTTATATTTGAAAAAACCGTCCCGATTAATCGGGGCGGTTTTTTTACTCGTGCATAACCAAGATTGGAATAGTAGCAACATTTGCGAATTTCTCTACTAAACGAGGTCTGAATAGTTCTACAAAAAAGTTTCTTTTATAAGTGAGCATCGCCAAAACATCAATTTCTTTAAACAAAACAAAATCAAGAATTGTTGCTTTTACCTCATCACTTGGAATGACAGAAAAAATAACGGGTTCTTCCTCAAATTCTGTTTCCCAATGTTTTATGGTAGCGTCAGATACATCGGAATTACTAGTTTTCACATAAAGACATCTTACCTTAGCATACATCATTTTGGCTAAAGCTAACACTTCTTTGAGCGCTTTTTTATCTTTAGCTCTGTAACGGGTGGTAAAACCTATAATTTCTATTTTTTTGAATTTGGCTTCTAATGGCACACACAGCAAAGGAACTTCAATCGTATTAATCACCGAACCAGTATTGGTTCCCAAGAAAAAGGCTTCCCATCCCGAAGCGCCCGAAGTACCCATCACAACAAAATCTATAGCATCTTCTTTAATGGCTCTTTTGATATTGAAAATTAAATTTCCATCCATCAAACGGTGGCTCATTTTTATATTTTCCAAATTTCGTTCTTCGGCTATAGCGCGAAGTTTGGGAATTTCTTCTTTAAAAATATCAAATTCGGATAATTGAAGCGAGTCAAAAATGACATTATAGTTCTCGGGAAAATACTGGTTGTCGTATAAGGGCAGGTCAAAGGTGTGCAATAAAACGAGTTCAGCTTGCACTATTTTAGCAAATTCTAAAGCATGTATAAAAGCATTAGTGGCCGCTTCGGAAAAATCTGTGGGAAACAAAATTTTTTTCATTTTAGTACGATTTAAAGTTGATTTACCATAAAGTTACGTAAAAATATAAAATATAAATATTTAATTTTCAGTTATTTAATACCTAAACTAGCAAGTAGCAACATCCCTTTATTTTGAAAAAAGATGCTCATTTATATTTACTAACTTTGTAGCCAACAACACAAAAATATGATATACAACGATTCCATAGTAGCCCTAGCAACCCCTTCAGGAGCAGGAGCCATAGCCATCATTCGGATTTCTGGAGAAGATGCAATTGCCATTGGAAATTCTGTTTTTAAATCCATTAAAGGAAAGGATTTGATCCAACAAAAATCCCATACCCTGCATTTGGGACATGTAATCGACAATCAAAAAACGCTGGACGAAGTGTTGGTTTCCATTTTCAAAGGACCTCACTCCTACACGGGTGAAAATACCATCGAAATTTCATGTCACGGCTCGACTTATATCCAACAGCAAATCATTCAGTTATTGCTTCGAAAAGGGTGTCGAATGGCAAACCCGGGAGAATTTACCCTGAGAGCTTTTCTGAACGGCAAACTCGACTTGTCGCAAGCTGAAGCCGTTGCCGATTTGATTTCGTCAGACAACGAAGCCTCGCACCAAATCGCTATGCAACAAATGCGCGGCGGTTTCTCGAATGAAATTATCAAGCTCCGCGAAGAACTTTTAAATTTTGCCTCGCTCATAGAACTCGAACTCGACTTTGCCGAAGAAGATGTCGCTTTTGCCGACCGGGCACAATTTCACGAACTATTAAACAGAATCGAATTTGTGCTGAAACGCCTGATTGATTCCTTTGCCGTGGGCAATGTCATCAAAAATGGTATTCCTGTGGCGATTGTGGGAGAACCCAATGTGGGGAAATCCACTTTATTGAATGCCTTGCTGAACGAAGAACGCGCCATCGTTTCCCACATTGCCGGAACCACTCGAGATACAATTGAAGATGAATTGGTTATTGGCGGCATCGGCTTTCGATTCATTGATACGGCAGGAATTCGCGAAACCGAAGATGTGGTGGAAAGCATCGGGATTAGAAAGACTTTCGAGAAAATTGAACAGGCGCAGGTGGTTTTATATTTGGTTGATGGTTCTCGGTTGTCTGTTGATGGAAAATTAGAAACTTTACTTATTGAAGTTGAAAAAACAAGAAACCAGTTTCCCCAGAAACCAATTTTAGTGATTATCAACAAAATGGATTTGATTTCGCCAGAAAATGTATCAATTATTGATAAAAAACTAACAACCAACAACCAACAACTAACAACCATTTATATTTCAGCCAAAAACAAAACAGGCATTGACGAACTCAAAAACCAACTGCTCTCCTTTGTCAATATTGGGGCGTTGCGCAACAACGAAACCATTGTCACCAACACCAGACATTACGACTCTTTACTCAAAGCGCTGGAGGAAATCCAAAAAGTGAAATTTGGACTGGAAATCAACCTATCGAGCGACTTGATGGCGATTGATATCAAGGAAGCCTTGTACCATTTTGGGATGATTACAGGCCAAGTGACAAATGACGAATTGCT
This sequence comes from uncultured Flavobacterium sp., assembly GCA_964535705.1. GTDB lineage: Bacteria > Bacteroidota > Bacteroidia > Flavobacteriales > Flavobacteriaceae > Flavobacterium. The sequence continues at coordinate 27,283 of CAZHVE010000017.1, read as the reverse complement.
GGGCAACATCTTTGCCAATTTTTGTATCGGAAAGTAGTTTGAAAATTTATGTTAACACCCTATTTTTTTTCAAAAAATATTGAATTATAATTATATATTTATGGCTTCATTTTTAAAACCTCGATAAAGAAGCTTGAATTAACCATTTATGAAAAAATACTTTCTACACAACGGCACGGAAAGCAGCGGCCCTTTTGATTTTGAAGAATTGAAAGTCCGAAAAATAACCAAAACAACTCCCGTATGGTTTGAAGGCATGGAACACTGGAAAAATGCCGAAGAGATTCCCGAGTTGACAAATGTTTTCGTGGCAATTCCGCCACCATTAAAATCCTTTTCGACAGTTTCCCCTATACCAAAAGCGGAGAAAAAAAAGAAGAAAAAAGAAATTTTGGGTTTGTCTAAAAATACCTTTTTTGTTGTTTTAGGACTCTTGACTTTGGCAGTTGGAACAATTGTATTCAACACCTTACAAGACGAGAGAAGCCGGGAACTGAAGCTTAAAAACCATGAAACCGAAGTAGAGAATTACCAGTATGAACTCCAACAAAAAGAAATTGAGGAACAAAAAATAATAGTGGCTGCAGCAGAAAAAGCTGCTGCCGAAAGAGCAGTCCAAGAGCAAAAAAAAGCCAGGAGCGATAGGCTTTTGGAAATTCCGGATTTACTCGCCGCAGCAAGGGACAAATTAGAAGCTGCGGAGAGCAAGCTCAATGATTCCGGAAGTTTTAAAATCCTGCGAACCGCCAGCGAAAGAAATGAACAAATGAGTTTGTTGCAAAATGAAATTGACGGTTATAAAAGCGAAATCGACCAATTAGAAAAAGAGTTGGAAGAACTGAAACTCGAATCGGAAAAAATAAAGTAAAGCAAATAAAAAGGGTTTAGAACTGTTTCTAAACCCTTTTATGTTTTTACAATTTACTGATGTAACTGCCGTATAAATCCTTGAATTGATAGCCTTCTGAAAATCTATCTTTGCTCAATTTATCGTACTCCACCAATCCCCAAAGTATAAACTCTTTCATGAAATAAGCATCTTCCTTTTCGAGTTGTGGCTGGAATTTTTTGATTAAAACACCCAATGGAGCGATACTGTCCAGAATGGTTCTGTATTCCTCATCCGAGGAATCGTCTAATAAGGCAAAACCACTTTCGGCAAAAAACCATTCCAAGGTATCGGAATAAGGCGTTTTTTCTCCCTGCTTTTCGAGTTTTTCAATTTTCGGAAAATATGCTGGAAAGAAGGTGTGAATCGCGTCGCCTATTAAATGCTGGGCGACAACGGCTGCCCCCTCCTGCTCGCCTTCGTACACCAATTCGACTTTTCCAGTAATGGCGGGAATAATTCCCATAAAGTCGGACAAGCGCAAAGTGGTTTGATCCACGCCTGATTTCAGGGCGCGACGCTCGGCGGTACTTAACAAATTCTCGAAAGCCGTGATGCTCAATCGGGCACTTACCCCACTTTTATTGTCAATGTATTCACTTTCTCTGGCTTCGAAACTGATTTGTTCCAGTAAATCCCTGGCCAAAGAAGGCACGTAAACCAAATCGCTTTGATTGGAATCTAATTTAGCCTCTTGTTCCGTGATGGTTCGGGCAATTTTGATAGTTTCTGGGTAATGCGTCAGGATTTGGGAACCGATTCTGTCCTTCAATGGCGTAACGATACTGCCCCGATTGGTATAATCCTCGGGATTTGCAGTGAAAATAAACTGCATGTCAAGCGGCATTCGCAACTTGAAGCCTCGAATTTGAATGTCGCCTTCCTGCAAAATATTGAACAAGGCTACTTGGATTCTGGCTTGCAAATCGGGTAACTCGTTGATGACAAAAATACAACGATTCGCTCGTGGTATCATCCCAAAATGGATCACGCGGTCATCAGCATACGACAGTTTCAAATTCGCCGCTTTTATGGGATCGACATCGCCTATCAAATCGGCAACGGTTACGTCTGGCGTGGCGAGTTTTTCGAAGAAACGCTCGCTACGGTGCAACCAGGAAATGGGAGTTGCATCGCCCTTATCGGCAATGAGGTCTTTGGCAAAACGGGAAATGGGACGCAACGGATCGTCATTGATTTCGGAACCCGCCACAAACGGAATGTATTCGTCCAACAATTCGATCATTTTACGCGCCAATCGTGTTTTGGCTTGACCGCGAAGTCCCAACAAGTTGATGTTGTGACGCGATAAAATGGCGCGTTCCAATTCCGGAATCACGGTATTCTCAAACCCGTGAACGCCTTCGAAGGAAGGTAGTCCGGACTTGATTTTTTCCCTTAAATTGTGACGCAATTCGTCTTTGATACTTTTGCTTTGGTATCCTGATTTTTTTAATTCGCCTAGAGTGGTTATGCTTTTCATTGCTTAAATTTTATTGAAATTGTTGTTATTATTGAAACTGTTCTAGACTTCGCTCGAATTGACAAACTGTGACTGAAAACTATTTTATTCTTTTTTTACGATTGGTTTCATAATCCTCGAAAATCATTTCGCCCAACCCTTTCAATCCGGTGTAAAAAGCTTTTCCTTGGTTGGCTTCGGTAAACCGATTGACGAATTGCTGCAAATACGGATCTTTGGCAATCATAAAAGTCGTGATGGGAATGTGCAATTTCCGTGCCTGTTGGGCTTCGTTATAGCATTTATCGACAATGTATTCGTCGAGACCGTTGCTGTTCATATAATAGGTGCCATCTTTCTCGCGGACGCAACTCGGTTTGCCGTCGGTAATCATGAAAATTTGCTTGTTGGTGTTGCGCTTTCTGCGCAATAAATCCATGGCTAATTGCAAACCCGCCACGGTATTGGTGTGATAGGGTCCCACTTTTAAATAGGGCAAATCCCGAATGGCAATTGTCCAGGCATCATTTCCGAAAACCAGAATGTCCAAGGTGTCCTTGGGGTAGCGTGTGGTAATCAATTCGGCCAGCGCCATTGCCACTTTTTTGGCAGGTGTAATTCTATCTTCGCCATACAATATCATGCTGTGGCTGATGTCAATCATAAGGACCGTGCTCATTTGGGATTTGTATTGGGTTTCTTCGACTACCAAATCATTTTCAGTCAGCATAAAATCGGTTACGCCATTGTTGATTTGGGCGTTTCGCAGGCTCTCTGTCAGGGAAATGCGTTCCAATCCATCCCCAAAATGAAACTCGCGAAATTCTCCGGTATGTTCGTCACCATTTCCGGCGTGTTTTGTTTTGTGGTTTCCGGTTCCGCTTCGCTTTAGATTCCCAAAAATGTTGTCTAAAGCTTGCTGGCGAATGGCTCTTTCCGTTTTGGCGGTGATGCCGATTCCTGAGGTTCCGTCGTCTTTGAGTTCCTCCCGGATGTAGCCTTTTTTCTTTAAATCTTCGATAAAATCATCGACGGTGTAGTGTTCGTCGGTGAGATTGTATTCCTTGTCCAATTCCCGCAACCAATCGATGGCTTCGTCAAAATCACCCGAGGTATGGGTGATTAATTCCTTGAAAATCGAAAAGAGTTTATCAAACGGAGACTGGAACGGCGCTTCATAGGCCTTGAAATAAAATCCTTTTTTGATAGTGCTTTTCATAGGTTTTAAAAGTACATTATTTTGAAATGAACCGAAGCCAAACGTTTATTAATTTTTAGTTAAAAACCATTTCGTTTTTCAAAGACAACTCCTCTCTTAAAAAAGCTGCCTAATTTATTCTTTTTTGATTCCAAAAAAATGTGGTATTCCCTAAGAGTTAAAATTTAAAAAACAGCACTTTAATTTACCATTATTTTTATTATATAATTAACTAAATATCAGTAACTTTAAGCGTAAAACCATTGTTTAATCTTATTTGTTTTTTTATTATGTACCAACTAATTCTTCAAGACAGAAAAGAAGCCGGCATATTACTTTCTAAAAAATTGGAAAAATATCAGAATAGTGACGCCATCATTCTTGCCGTTCCCCGGGGGGGAGTCCCTATTGGGTACGAGATTTCCAAAAACTTACACCTTACATTGGATATTATCCTTTCCAAAAAAATTGGACATCCTTTAAACAAAGAATATGCCATAGGGGCCGTCTCTCTGGATTCAACGATTATCAATCAGCATCCTGATATTCCCAAAGAATACATTGAAAGGGAAATAAAACACCTCAGGGAATCAATGAAAGACAAATACAACCTCTACATGGGCTACCGAAAACTATCCAATATCAAGGGCAAAACAGTAATTGTGGTGGATGACGGCATTGCAACAGGAAACACCCTACTTGCCAGCATAGAGATGTTGAAAAAAAGACATCCTAAAAAAATTATTGTGGCAGTACCCGTAGTGCCATTTGACACCGTAAAAGTTTTTGAACAAAACACAGATGAATTTGTGTACCTGATGGCACCGAAAGATTTCAGGGGTGTAGGACGGTTTTACGAATCGTTTGAACAAGTGGCCGATGATGAAGTGATTCGTATGCTGGGTGTAGCGAATCTGATAGAATAAACGATGTTAATCCGTATTGTTTCTTTTAAAAATTGTCCATCATGAAAAGAGTAGAAATAAGCATCCCTTTGGCTTCTGTGACATTAAAAGGGGAATTGGTGCTTCCGGAAAACGCTCTGGGCATTGTTGTTTTTTCACACGGCAGCGGCAGCAGCCGCTTTAGTCCCAGAAATAAAATGGTAGCGGAATTAATCCAGCAAAACGGCATGGGTACTTTATTGTTTGATTTGCTGACAGAGCAAGAAGACCGAATTTACGAAAACCGATTTAACATTGATTTGCTAGTAAGCCGGTTGATTGAGGCAACAGAGTGGCTCATGCACAATGTAGAAACGGAGGAATTCCCCGTGGCCTATTTTGGGGCAAGCACCGGTGCGGCATCAGCATTAAGGGCTGCTGCCTATTTTGAAAAAAAAATAAAAGCGGTGGTGTCGCGTGGCGGACGACCCGATTTGGCCTTAAAGGCCTTGCCTATGGTAACGGCACCAACTTTGTTGATTTTGGGGCAACTAGATGTGCCACTAATTCAAATGAACAAAGAGGCGTTTGACCAACTGCATTGCATAAAGGAAATGAAAATAATTCCTGGTGCCACCCATTTGTTCGAAGAGCCAGGAAAGTTGATAGAGGTTGCCGAAATGGCCATTTCATGGTACAAAGAGTACTTCGTAAAATAGAAGAATTAATCCTTTTGATGTGTTGCCAATAGGGTATTATTCCTCGCTTGACAAATGTATCTTTTGATACAGATGATTCAACAGCACTTGGTACCGACTGATTTCAAGTAAATCTTCATCCTCTTCGGAAAAATCGTGTAAATCGTCTAATAAATCACTTACTTCCACCAATTTATTGTTGGCTTCCTTGGTTTGTTTTTTGGCAATCAAATCTATTATTTCCTGTACGTCATTTTTTAATGCCGCGAATTTAATGTGGTCCATGTCGTATTCTTATAAATTTTCTGAGTGGTTGGTCTCGTTAAACTTCTTCACAATTTGCTTTAATTTTTCTTTGCGTAAAACTTTAGCGGCTTTCACTTTATCCTGTTCTTTGTGCAACTTATCGTTGTGTTTCTTTATATTTCTCTCGTTGTTTCTGCCCATTATAGTGCTCTTTTTATTTCTTCCAAAGTTTTATTGGTGAAAATTAATTGGTTAATTATGTGTTGTCGCAATAAATCTAAATCATCGTATTCAAAATATTTAGCCCAAGACGTTAAATTAAATAAATTCCTGATTTGCTTTATTTTTTTCATGGTTTCAAAACTGGTTCGCAGCATGGCTTTCGTATCATAATTCGGGTTGTTTTTATGCTGGTAATTTACGGTGTTATTGGTATAATTTACTTCTAGGTAATATAATTCTTCTTCCGCATTATCACTGTAGAAATCGTCCCAAGCGGCATACCCCAGTTTCGTTTTAGACGAGGATGCCGGTTCCATTGGCTCCAGCCTCCATTTGCTATTCGCCAATCTTCCCCAATGGTTGGAGAGTCTAAACATTCCCAATTCGGTGTAATAATACGTACTTCCTGATTTGCTTTCGAATTGTACCGCCAAATTTTCAATGGCTTTTGCTTCGATTTCATGGAAAACACAAAACGTATTTTTGAAAGAATTGGGACTGGGACGAAATGATGCTTTCATGACACAAAGATAATCACAAAGTCAAGAATAACCCAAGGCAAATAATAATTGATTAGCTTTGCCCAATAGAATTTTATCAAAATTAAATGGATTATGACCAAGTCTTCACAAGAAAAAATGCTGCAAAAAGGGGTTTATACCGGAATAATGGAAAAGGATGAAAAGAACAACTTTTTTTGTGGTGAGTATTTATTGGATTATAAAATGGCGATGTCCAATCACGCCCTGGGCGATTGGATTACCATAAAATCAGTTATTGAAAATCCGAGTGACATCAGCTACAACAAGTATCCCAAAAAATCCAAAAACTTCGACAAGGCCAACAACAAGACCCAACAATAGTTTTTTCAAACAACTTTATTTCCCCTAAAAAGCCCGAATAAAAGCAGGTTCTTTGATTTTTTTTTAGTCCTAAACTGAAAACTTAAAAAAAAGTGTACCTTTGCAAAAAATTGTCAATTTTGAAATCAAATTACTAAAATTTCATCATAAAAGACAAGTAGTTCCCTTATTTATGAAAAAAATAGTTGAATACCGTAAGCTGCTAAACGTAGACAAAACTGCAGAATTAAAAGATTTAAAAACCATTTATCGCAACGCGATGAAGGAAGCACATCCTGACAAATTTCAGGGCGATGAGGCTGGTTTAAAAGCCGCAGAAGAGAACAGCAAAAAGATCATTGAAGCTTATCATTTTTTGGTAAGTATCAATCCTGAAACTATCAAACAAAACTTACCGGAATACACTGAAACCATTGCAACATCAACGATTACTGACTACAAATTTGTGGAGGGACGATTGATCATCAATTTTTCTAACGGTAGCGTTTACGAATACATCAGTGTACCTAAAGCCACTTATGTAAAAATGGTAAATGCTGATTCCCCTGGAAGATTTGCAAAAAGACATATTTTGAATGCGTTTACTTGGAGAAAAACCACCAACCAAGACTAAATTATTTATTTATCGAGATATAAAGAGCATCCCAAAAGAGGGATGCTTTTTTTGTTCTATGTTGTTACGCCAGCTTGGTAAAACCAAATCCAATCAAAACATTCTAAAACTATAACAAAAATTTAGGCATTAAAATTATTGAAGTTTTATAAATTTAAATACTTTTGCAATCTTAATTCAATAAAATAAAAAATAATGAAAAAAATAATTTTATTACTTTCAGCTACTGTGGTTTTAATTTCTTGTACCAAAAGTTCATACACTATTTCCGGTACCGCAAAAGGTTTTGAAAATGGAAAAACCGTTATTTTACAAACACAAGATTCAATTGGAACGACAATTTCAGTAGATACTGTTAAAATTGAAAATGGCAAATTTGAGATAAAAGGAAAAGCAAAAGAACCTGCATTCCATGCTTTATTAGTAGAAGGAGCGCAAGGTTTAGTTCCTTTCATTCTTGAAAATGGCGATATTTCAATTGTAATAAACAAAGATACCATCCAAAAATCAAAAATTTCAGGAACGTATAACAATGACGAATACACTAAATTCAACGAAGAGTTGGTTAAAATTCAAAAGAGCTTAATGGATTTTCAGACCAAAAACACGCCATTGATGAATACAGCGCAACAAACTAAAGATACCGCCGTAATCAATAGATTGATGAAAGAATATTCCAAAATTCAGGAAGTAGTAGGTTCTGAGTCTAAAAAGAAATACAACACTTATGCCGAAACCCATCCTAAATCATTTATAAGTGCCTTAATCATTCAAGGAATGTTAAATGATCCTAGTGCTGATGTTAAAAAAACGGAAGGTCTTTATAATAGCTTAGATGAATCATTAAAAAACACAAAGCCAGGTAAAGCCATCAAAACTAAACTTAAGGAAATAAAAACACCTGCTGTAGGAGTTACTCCTCCTCCACCCGCTCCAGCTCCGGCTGAAGCCAAATGAAGATCCGATTTTTCCGCTCCTAATCCGGAAGGGAAATTAGTTTCACTAAAAGAATGTTTGGGAAAAGTCACCATTGTTGACTTTTGGGCTTCGTGGTGTGGGCCTTGTAGAGCCGAAAACCCAAATGTGGTCGCCATCTATAAAGAACTGCACGCCAAAGGACTCAATATTGTAGGCGTTTCTTTAGACAAAGACGCCGCAAAATGGAAAGAAGCCATTGCAAAAGATAAGTTGACCTGGACACAAGTTTCCCATTTGAAGTTTTGGAACGAACCCATCGCCGCCCAATATGAAGTACAATCCATTCCTGCGACATTCGTACTGGATGCTTCTGGTAAAGTAGTGGCGAAAGATTTAAGAGGTAATGAACTTAGAGCTAAAATCATAGAACTTTTGGCCAAATAAGCGTCTTGGTTACAACTAACAAAAAATCTCCCTAGTGGAGATTTTTTTTATTTTATTCACTTCCAAAGCGTTGCAACTATTGCTAAAATTAAGCATCCTTTTATTTGGATACAGCAAAACAGTTGCTATACTTGCAGCCAATTAGCGCTAAATGCAGTGTCGGGGAGATACTCAAGCAGCCAACGAGGGCAGACTGTAAATCTGCTGTGAGAACTTCGCAGGTTCTCCCGAAGTCCCGGTACTGTTCTCCCTACGAATAAATCAACTCTTTTGATGAAGCGGACTTCCTTAAAAAGGGGTGTTTGCTTATAGATACTCGTGCACTTCGCCTATTCCAGTATAAAACTCACGCTTACATTGGTCGTAATTTCTATTTCTCCAACCGCCAAAGTTTCTCTTGGAGCCTCTGCCCCATCCATCGCCATTGTTTTCATGGCATACATTCGAGGTTGCGGGGTATAGCTTTGTGAATTGTCCGATATAAGAATGGCTTTTCCCACTTTCTGTCCCAAAACAGACACAAAATCTTCCGCTTTGGATTTGGCGTCTTTTACCGCCAACTTTCGGGCATCGGATTGCAGCTGTTTCATTTTGGAGGACTTGAACTCTACATTGTCAATTCGGTTAATCCCCTCGTTAACCAAACCTTCCATCAATTCATCATATTTAGACAAATCTTTCAATAGAATTTGTAGCGATTGGGTGGCAACATAATTGTGTTTCTTTTTCTCATAATCATAATTAGGTTGTAAAGAAACGCGCTGGGTTTGGAAATCCTCTTTTGCTAAAGCCGCCTTTTTAATGAATTTCAATATAGCATCCATTTTTTTATCGTTTTCCTCTTTTACCTCGGCTGCCTTGCTTCCTTTGGTTTCAATAGAAACCGCTATGGAGGCTTGATCAGGGGATGTTTTTACCTTTCCTTCGCCAGAGACATTAATCATAGGAACTTGTTTTTGTTCCTGTGAGTAGGACATTGTCGCAAATAAAATACCGAGAATCAATAGTGCTTTTTTCATATTTTTAAAATTTAAGTTGGTTTTTAAAATTAGTGGTCAAATCTTATTCCAGTTAGAGTTTCCCCGCTTTCGCCAATACAAAAAGCAGGATAATGGGAATCGCTAAAAGCACCACCATAGCTGTATTGTCCATGAGCATTGCAGGTTCTTTTAAAAGGGTAATCAAATACCCTCCGATAGCGCCCCCGAAATGAGCCGTATGACCAATGTTGTCGCTCTTGGCTTTCATTCCGTAAATAGAATACAACAGATACCCTATTCCAAAAATATAGGCCGGAATGGGGATTGGAATAAAAAACAGATACAAACTCATGCTGGGTTCGATCAAAATAGCGGAATATAAAACGCCCGTAACGGCTCCGGAGGCGCCGATAGCCCTATAACTGTAATCTTTTTGATGCATCAACAAGGTCAACAAACTACCAAAAACAAGACTTCCCATATAAACCAACAAAAAGGAGGCACCTCCAAAATAGTTGGTTACCACGGGAGCAAACATAAAAAGCGTGAACATATTGAAAAACAAATGTCCCATATCGGCATGCAAAAAACCCGATGTCAGCATCCGGATTTGCTCACCGGCACGGATGCTCCCGATGTGAAATTCAAATTTTCTAAAAAAAGACAGGTCGTTAAATCCTTTTAAGCTAAACAGAACATTAGCAACAATAATAAGAATTAAAATGGCACTCATAACTAATTTGGTTTTTTCAAAGTGTAAACTTACTCAATATAATGTTCATAGAAATGGGTTGGAAACCATAAACTATCAAACGAAAGGTTTTTTTGGGTTATATTTGCCAAAATATTTTACTTCATGCGGTTTATAATTTACGTTATTTCTTATCCTTTTTTATGGTGCGTCTCGATGCTGCCTTTCCCCATTCTCTATCTACTTTCCGATTTCATTTACCTCATCGTCTATCATGGCATTGGCTACCGAAAAAAGATAGTTCGAGAAAACATCGCTTTGGCATTACCCAATTTGTCGGAACAGGAAAGATTGACAATCGAAAAGAAATTTTTCCGTCATTTATGCGACATATTTCTCGAAATGATAAAGACCTTGAGCATTTCAAAAAAAGAAATGAGCCATCGTTTTGTCTTTACCAATCTGGAAGTCTATAAAAACCTGGAGAAAAAACAAAAAAGCATTGCCATAATGATGGCGCATTACGCCAGTTATGAATGGGCCGTTTCTATAAATTCATTCGTGGATTTTGAAGCTTATGGTATTTATAAAAAAATAAACAATCCTTATTTTGATAAATTAGTTCGCGATATCCGATTAAAATTCAAAGCGAAACTGATTACGACCAAAGAAACAATTCCTAAAATAATTGAAAACAATAAATTAAAAAAATTGTGTACCTATGGTTTTGCAAGCGACCAAACTCCTAGGTTGCAATCCACTTTTCATTGGCAAAAATTTATGGGAATTGAAGTCCCCGTTCACACTGGAGCCGAAATGTTGGCAAAAAAATATAACATGAACGTGATTTTCATCAAAATAAAAAAAATAAAACGAGGCTATTATGAGGCTAGTTTTGAGGTGCTATCCGAAAACGTTACCCAAGTGCCCAGCTACGAAATCTCAGACCGTTTTATGCATCTGGTAGAGCAACAAATTCATGAAGCTCCTGAATATTATTTGTGGACGCACAAGCGTTGGAAACACAGGAGATAGCTTTTGTTGTTAAACCGACAATTGGACTGTTTTAAAATAACGAATCGTATAAATACTCAAATAACTGTTGTTCTTGACAGCCATTCTATTTTCAAATACGCTGAACAGCTTTTTTAAAATGGTTCTTGGAAACAAAAAAACCTTTCGAAAAAATATTTTTGAAAGGTTTTTGAATTTATAAAATAAGGGTCTTAAATTCCGGCGACCGCTTTTATTTCGTCAATAATCCGTAGTGCCAAAGCATCGGCTTGTTGTTGCGAAGGTGCCTCAGTATAAATGCGAATAATAGGTTCGGTATTGGATTTTCTTAAATGCACCCACTCCTTGGCAAAGTCAATTTTCACGCCGTCAATAGTTGTAATTTCTTCGTTTTTGTATTTTTCAGTCATCGCCACCAGAATCGCATCAACATCAATTTGTGGGGTCAATTCGATTTTGTTTTTGCTCATGTAATATTCCGGATAGGAAGCGCGCAATGTGGAAACAGTCATTTTCTTGTTGGCCAAGTGCGTCAAGAACAGCGCTACGCCCACCAAACTATCGCGACCGTAATGGAGCTCCGGGTAAATAATTCCGCCGTTTCCTTCGCCACCAATGATGGCATTATTCTTTTTCATCAATTCCACCACATTCACCTCGCCAACGGCGCTGGCTTCGTAGTTTCCGTTGTGATTGTTTGTCACATCACGCAAAGCGCGGGAAGACGACATATTCGAAACCGTATTTCCGGGGGTTTTGCCTAATACATAATCGGCGCAAGCCACCAAAGTATATTCTTCGCCAAACATTTCACCGTCCTCACAAATGAAAGCCAAACGATCGACATCAGGATCGACAACGATTCCTAAATGCGCTTTTTCTTTGACCACTAATTCTGAAATGTCCGTTAAATGCTCTTTTAATGGTTCTGGATTGTGAGGGAAATGTCCGTTGGGTTCGCAGTATAACTTTACCACCTCAACACCCATTAATTCTAATAATTTCGGGATAATAATTCCCCCAGAAGAATTCACACCGTCAACCACCACCTTGAATTTGGCTGCTTTTACGGCTGCAACATCCACCAAAGAGAGATTCAACACTTCATCGATATGAATGTCCATATAAGCATCATTTTCAATGATTTCGCCCAAACTGTCCACATCCGAAAAATCAAATGCTTCGGCCTCGGCAATTTGAAGGATTTTCTCCCCTTCGATGCCATTCAGGAACTCTCCTTTTTCATTCAATAATTTCAAGGCATTCCATTGCTTTGGATTGTGAGAAGCCGTAAGGATGATTCCACCATCGGCACTTTCCAAAGGAACCGCCACTTCAACCGTAGGCGTTGTTGACAACCCCAAATCAATCACGTCAATTCCCAAACCAACTAGGGTATTTACCACTAAATTATGAATCATCGGTCCTGAAATCCGGGCATCGCGACCCACCACTACTTTTAGTTTTATTGGGTTTTGGGTTTTGGGTTTTGGGTTTTGGGTTATTAACCAAGTTCCATAGGCCGAAGCAAATTTGACGGCATCGACAGGAGTCAGATTGTCCCCTACTTTTCCGCCAATGGTTCCTCGAATTCCTGATATCGATTTTATTAAAGTCATTGGATTTTATATTTTTGAATTCAGATTTAATATTTAAGATTGCAAATATAATAAACACAGTTTATAAAAGTCATTTAAAATCCATAGTTTAGGCGAATGAATTTCCTAGCCCACCTATACCTTTCCGGAGACGATGATTTGATAAAAATCGGCAATTTTATGGCCGATGGCATTCACGGAAAACGCTTTGATGTGTTTCCGATGAACATTCAAAAAGGGATTATTTTGCATCGCGCCATCGATACTTTCACCGATGCGCATCCTATATTTCGACAAAGCACCAAACGACTGCACGCCAATTACCACCATTATTCTGGCATCATCGTGGATATATTTTACGACCACTTTTTGGCAAAAAACTGGAGTAGGTATTCCAATGAAAAACTGGACGTTTTTACGGAACGTTTTTACCAATCTTTGAAAGACAATTATGATTCGCTGACTGCCAAAACCCAAATGATGATGCCTTACATGATCGACCACAACTGGCTGGTGAGTTACCAAACCATTGAAGGAATCGAAATAATTTTAGGAAAAATGGATACTCGAATGAAACGAAACTCGAATATGCGGTTGGCTGTTGCAGAATTAAGAACGTACTATTCCGAATTTGAACAGGAATTCAGCTGTTTTTTTGAAGAACTGATTATCCATTCAAATCATAAAATACAAACTTTATAAATCAACAGACTGCCTTATGCGCTTTATTGAATCCTTAGCAACAACTTTTGTTGAAAATGGCAATCCTGAAAATGCGGTTTCAATGGCAAAATACATGCGCAATCATTTTACTTTTTTTGGAATAAAGAAGTGTGAAAGAATAAGGATTTAAAACCCTTAAGCAAAAAAGAAGCATTGAAAAACATTCATTAAACTTCAAAAAATGGTACTTTAGCATTTCCTTAAAAAACAAAATGTTCAAAAAATACATATACAAACTTGAAGATGCAATCGTTTGGTCGCAAAGCAAACTCACTAACAAACAGTTTGTCTTCTTATCCAGTGTATTAGTAGGTATTTCAGCTGCATTTGCCGTGATTGTTTTAAAAACTTTTGCGCATTGGGTTTTCCTATTTGCGACTTCCGTCAACGGGATTTTAAAGTTGAGTTTTATCAACAGTGTTTTGCCTATCATTGGAATTTTACTAACCGTTTTTGTGGTCAAAAGAGTTTTGGGTGGCACCATTGAAAAAGGAACTTCACAGATTTTATATGCTGTTGCCAAAAAAGCCAGTATCATTCCCAAAAAACAAATGTATGCCCAAATCGTAACGAGCTCACTCACGGTAGGTCTGGGCGGATCCGCAGGATTAGAGAGTCCTATCGTAATCACCGGAGCCGCCTTCGGTTCGAATTATGCCCAAAAATATCAATTACCATACAAGGACCGAACGCTCCTGATAGGTTGTGGCGTGGCTGCCGGAATTGCGGCTGCATTTAACGCTCCCATCGCCGGCGTTCTGTTTGCCATTGAAGTACTGTTGGTAGATGTCAGTATTTCTGCCTTTACGCCGATTATGATTGCTGCGGCAACTGGAGCCTTGGTTTCTAAGATTGCTTTGGACGAAACCATATTATTGTCCTTCAAACAACAACAGACCTTCGATTACCATAATATTGCCTATTATGTTGCACTTGGATTGTTCACCGGACTAATTTCGGTTTACTATTCCAGGAATTTTCAAAGGTTGGAACATCTTTTTGCCCGACTTAAATTCGCTCCCTACAAAAAAGCCCTTTTTGGCGCTTCCATTTTGGCAATTATTATTTTTATTTTTCCAACGCTTTTTGGCGAAGGCTATGAAAGCATTAAAACTTTATCTGAAAATGATCCGGGGCAATTACTCGAAAACACACTCTTTAGTGGTTTTAGAAACAATGGTTGGGTGCTTTTGATATTTATTGGATTAACGATGATGCTCAAAGTTTTCGCTACCGGAATCACTTTAGGAAGCGGGGGAAACGGAGGCAACTTTGCCCCTTCCCTATTTTTGGGTTCCTATGTTGGTTTTTTCTTTTCTAAATTTTTAAATTTAACTGGACTGACCCAATTGCCCATCAGCAATTTTACCATGGTGGGAATGGCCGGAATCCTGAGCGGTTTGTTTCACGCGCCGTTGACTGCCATCTTTCTAATTGCCGAAATAACGGGAGGTTATGACTTAATGATTCCGCTAATGATTGTCGCTTCGATCAGTTTTGCGATTTCAAAACGATTTGAGAAACACTCGATGGACGTGAAAAGTTTAGCCAAAAAAGGACACGCCTTCACAAGCAATAAAGACACGAATATCCTTTCGACACTAGACACCAATTCCATCATTCAAACCGATTATTTAACCGTTTCACCCGATGAAAACTTGGAAAAATTAGTTGATTTGATTTCACACTCCAATCAAGTGATTTTTGCCGTGGTGGATAACGAGAGTCATTTGCTTGGTGTGGTGCATTTCAACGATATCAGGGAAATCATTTTCAACCAATATCGGGTGAAATTCACTATTGTAAAAGAAATAATGACAGCACCAATCGACATTATTTACCCCGCTGACAGCATGGAAATCGTCATGGACAAATTCGAAAAATCAAAAGTCGCTTTTTTGCCGGTTATCAAAAACGCGAAATATTTCGGTTTCATCTCCAAGTCAATCGCACTCGAGGCCTATCGCACCAAGCTCAAATCGATGACGATAGAATAAATCGCCTCAAGTAAAGATTGTCGC
Organism: uncultured Flavobacterium sp.; assembly: GCA_964535705.1. GTDB lineage: Bacteria > Bacteroidota > Bacteroidia > Flavobacteriales > Flavobacteriaceae > Flavobacterium. The sequence continues at coordinate 11,819 of CAZHVE010000017.1, read as the reverse complement.
AACATTAGAAACCCTGATTTAATACTAAAAATAAATAGAAAATCAGCTGCCGAATTCTTTTAAAAATAGCACAATCAAGCATTTAGTAGTTTTGCTGAAGTTTCAGATAATACAAAACTACATTTCTTACAATTTTTTTGGAATAAAATGATTTTTTGTTAAAAATTCCTTATTTTTACTACTGACTTTATTTGAAATTCGCACAAACGAAATCATTATCATTACTTTTTACGCCGTATTTGCTAATGCTGATGCGATTCAAATGTTTGCATTTTGTAATCCAAAAGTTCAATTTTCTGATCCAGTATTTGGAATAGTAAAAGGAAATAAAGTTTGCAAAATGTGAAAAATGTTTCCTTGAAACACTAAAAACATTTCGTTAATTATTGTATAGATTTGAGAGTTATAGAAGCGGTTTATAAAAACAATCGGATTATAAAACCTACTGGAGCGGAATTAAAAAATTTTCATTTCATTATGAAAACAACCAAAATAATCAATCAAACGAAAGTGAATAACAAATCGGTTTCAAAAACAGCCAAGAACAAAACAACGGACAACACGGAAAACGAAGATTTTCCTATTGTTGGTATTGGCACCTCTGCTGGCGGATTGGAAACATTGGAACAATTTTTTTCTAAAATGCCAGAAAAAACAGGAATGGCATTTGTCATTGTGCAGCATCTTGACCCAAACCATGTAAACCTGATGCCTGAGTTGTTGCAACGAATGACTGCTATGAAGATTTTTCAGGTAACTGATTATCTAAAAATAGAGCCAAACTGTGTGTATGTAATTCCACCTAATAAAAACATGTCCTTGCTCAATGGCATTCTGCATTTGTTTGCCCCTATTGAAAAACAAGGTTTACGATTACCTATTGATATTTTCTTTCGTTCCTTGGCCGAAGACAAGAAGGAAAAAAGTATTGGAGTGATTCTTACAGGAATGGGATCTGACGGCAGCCTCGGAATTAAAGCCATCAAGGAAAAAAATGGAATTGTGCTGGTGCAAGATCCCGAAACGGCAAAATTTGATAGTATGCCGAGAAGCGCAATTAAAGCTGTAGTTGCTGACATCATCTCCCCTGTCGAGGAATTACCCGCTAAACTGATTGACTTACTCCAGTTTATACCAGCAAAAAAAATAGATCTTGAAATAGACAGCACCAATAAAGGCAACCTAGATAAAATTATAATTCTGCTCCTCGAACAAACGGGACATGATTTTTCCTCGTATAAGAAAACCACCTTGTTTCGCCGTGTCGAAAGGCGTAAAGGCATACACAACATCCATAAAATCGAAAACTATGTTCGTTTTGTGCAGGAAAACCCAAAAGAAACCGAAATACTTTTTAAGGAAATGTTAATAGGAGTCTCCTCCTTTTTCCGCGACACCGAAGTATGGAAAAAGTTAAAAGAAGTAGTCTTGCCCGAGATGCTCGAAAAACTGCCGGACGGTACTGTTTTAAAAGCTTGGGTAAGTGGATGCTCCACTGGAGAAGAAGCCTATTCATTGGCAATTATTTTCAAAGAGGTTCTCGAAAAATTACAAAAACCGCGAAATTTAAAATTGAATATTTTTGCCACTGATCTCGATAGTGAAGCTATAGAAAAGGCGCGAAAAGGGGTTTTTCCCTCAAACATTGCTGTTGATGTATCACCCGAACGCCTCTCCCGTTTTTTCATAAATAAAAATAAGAACTTCCGTGTTAATCCCATTATACGCGAAATGGTGATCTTTGCGCCACATAATGTAATTAAAGACCCTCCTTTTACCAAATTGAACCTGCTTACTTGCCGCAACATGTTGATTTACATGGAGCCCGAATTGCAAAAGAAAATAATTAGGCTTTTTAATTACAGCTTAAATGCCGACGGTATTATGGTACTGGGTTCGGCAGAAACACTGGGTGCTGATAATGAAGAATTTGATGTGATTGACTCCAAATTAAAAATTTTCAAACGTTCCTTATCATCAAAAACCTCAAAACTAATTGACTTTCCCAGTTCCTTTTCAATAAATAATAAATTAAAACCAATAATTTTGACAAAACCAATAATCGAAGAAAACATACAATCCCTTACAGATCAAGTTTTACTCCAAAATTTTGCTCCCGCTAGTGTATTGGTAGGTGAAAAAGGGGATATTATCCATATTACGGGACGCACTGGTAAATATCTTGAACCTATTGCAGGAAAGGCAAACTGGAATATTTTTGCCATGTTGAGGGATGATTTACGCCTTGAATTGCCGCTTGCTTTTCAAAAAGCTTTAAAAAATTACCAACCCGTGCTATTGAGAAAAATTAAGATAGAAAACTATGGAAAGGAACAATACGTGGATGTTACCATTCAACAAATAGAAAAACCGGCTGCTTTGAAAGGAAAGGTTATGATTGTTTTTAAAGATTTGCCTGAAGTTACTGAGCCCGAAGCTGTAAATTTTAAACAAAATAAACCAAGTTCAACTAACCGAGAAAAAGAATTAGAAATTGAACTCCAACAATGTGTTGAAACCCTAATGAGCCTTCAGGGGGAAATGCAGATCTCAGAGGAAGAACTAAAAACGACTAACGAGGAATTGCAATCCACAAACGAAGAATTGCAATCTACAAATGAGGAACTCACCACCTCCAAAGAAGAAATGCAGAGTTTAAATGAAGAACTACAAACCGTAAACGTTGAATTGCAACGCAACGTGAGCGATTATGTAGAGGCCAACAACGATATGAAAAACCTGCTTAACAGTACGGAAATTGCTACACTTTTTCTAGACAAAGAGTTGAATATTCGCCGATTTACCGACACTATTGCTAATATATTTAAGATGCGCAATACCGACATTGGCAGACCCATGTCGGACTTGGTGACCGATCTTCAGTATCCAGAAATAATAATTCATTCTAAACAGGTTCTTAAAACCCTCAACTTTATACAGAAATCAATTTCAACTGCGGACGGAAGATGGTATGATATCAAAATTATGCCATATCGCACCCTGGATGACCACATCGAAGGCCTAGTACTTACTTTTAATGATGTAACTAAATTCAAACAACTAGAAATAGAACTAAAAGAAGTCAACATAAAACTGCAAAAAAACCAAGAAACCCGTTATCAACACCTCTTTAAAACAGCAAAAGAAGGAATATTGATTCTTGATGCCAATACTGGAAAAGTGATCGATGTGAATCCTTACTTAGTGGAACTTTTAGGAGTATCTAAAAAACAATTTGTAGAAAAAGAAATATGGAATATTAGCCTATTTAAAAAATGGTTTCCTTCTAACGATGCCTTTAAAAATTTGATTCGGGAAGAATTCATTCATTGTGATGACTTAGTGATTACCAAAACCAATAAGGAAAAACTGATTCTGGAAATCTTTGCCGACGCCTACATTGTGGACGAGAGAGAAAAAATCCAATTTCTTTTTCGCCCCAATAGAAATAAGGAGTAAGAAATTAAAGAAATGTACTTCATTGAATACAACAAAAATATTCCTAATTAATGCTCTTACATCATGAAAAACGGCAAAACCAAATTAGAAAAGGATTTACTTCTTCGTAAAAAAGCCGAAGAATTAATCATCAATCAAAAGAAAATATCGCCAGACACCAAATTGTCTTATATAGAAACCTTGGAACTCATCCATGAACTCGATGTGCACCAGATTGAGCTTGAAATGCAGAATGAGGAACTCCTTTTGGCAAAAAAACAAGCTGAAATTGAGGCGGATAAATTCAACTATTTATACGACTTCGCTCCTACCGGCTATTTAACGCTTTCCAAAGAAGGTGAAATTTTGGAACTAAATTTTGTTGCAGCCCAAATTCTTGGTCAAGAACGGTCCCTTTTAATAAACAAACGGCTGGCACTTTTCCTTGCAGGCGATTGCCGAGAAATCTTCAGTTCCTTCCTTGATAAAGTACTAAGTAGCCTGGAAAAAGAAATGTGTGAGGTGGTGATAAAAGGCAACATTCAGGACTATGTTGTCTGCCTTACCGGAGTTTCAGTGGAAAATGGGGAACAATCCTTTATCACCTTATTTGACATCACCGAAAGCAAAAAGGCAGAAGAGGCATTGCGGCTTGGTGAAGAAAAATACCGAACTCTTTTTGAAAGCAACCGAGACAGCATAACAATTGAAAAAATTGAAGAGGGTAACAAAACATCGAATTTCATTGAGGCAAATCATGCAGCAACCTCTATTTTAGGATATACTAAAGAGGAACTTACTACTTTAAACATTAAAGACATTGATACAGCTACCGAAAAAGTTAGACGTAATAGAATCGAAGCGCTTAAAGCAACCGGAAAATTTGATTTTGAAACTATCATTAAAACCAAAAATAAAAAAAACAGAAATGTTGAGGTTGAATCCGTAAAAATAGACTACCTAGGACAGCCTGCCGTCATGAAAATTATGCGGGACATTACAGAGCGAAAACAGCTCGAAGAAAGCACCAGGAAGATCTATGAAAACATGACCTCTATCATTGATGCCATTCCCGATTCACTCTTTGAAGCCGATTTAGAAGGCCGAATTTATTACTACCATTCCCATCGTAAAAACTTGCTCAATGATTCCCAAGATATTTTTACGGGAAAACTATTTCAGGAAGTACTGCCTGCGGATGCCGCTGAAACTATTTTGATAGCATTAAACGAGGCAAATGAAAAAGGTTGGTCATTAGGACATCAATACGATTTAGAATTACCTAAAGGCAAAAGAAGTTTTGAACTTTCTGTATCACCAATAGCGGACAGCGGTAAAAAAAACAAACATTTTATTGTAATCACTCGAGATATTACCGAGCAAAAACAGGTTGAAAAAATCAAACAAGAATCCCTAACTCTAATTCAAAAAATAACCAGTCGAGTTCCGGGAATGGTATATCAATATAAACTAAGCCCTGACGGAAGTTCATGCTTTCCTTATTCTAGCGAAGGAATTAAAGACATTTACGGAGTAAGTCCTGAGGAGGTACGAGAAGATGCAACTACAATCATCGAAATGATTCACCCGGATGATCATAGTGATGTAATGACCTCCATTAACGAATCGGCACAAAATTTGTCACAATGGACAAAAGAATTTCGTATTAAATACAGTGAAGAATCCTATCGCCACATTCTAGGTAACGCAATACCAGAACTTGAACATGATGGTTCCGTACTTTGGTATGGCTATATGTATGACATCACACAGCAAAAAGAAACATCGGTTGAACTGTTAAAACTCAATCGTGTACTTTTACTCAACAGCCATATCAATAATTTGATTATTCTCGCCCCTAATCAAAAAAACCTTTTTGAAGAAAGCTGTCGCATTGCGGTCACATACGGGGGATACCTTATGAGTTGGATAGGCCTTGTAGACAAAACCGATAAAACCGTTTACTCCGCAGCTCGAAATGGATTTGAAGATGGTTATTTAAACCATTTAAAAAAAATATCAGTCTTAGATATTCCTGAAGGTAGGGGTCCCGCAGGTACGTCTATTAGAGAAGGAAAGACTACTATTTGCAATGACATTGCAAATGACATTAATATGAAACTATGGAGTAAAGAAGCACTTGATAGAGGATTTAAGTCCGCCATATCCATACCGATCAACGTACGTAGCGAAACCATCGGCTCCTTTACCATGTATTCTGATAAAGTTAATACTTTTTCGAATCTTGAAGAGGTTATTTTACTCGAAAACATCACTCGAAACATCTCATTCTGCTTGGAAGGGATTTTAATTGAAGAGGAACGTAAAATTCATATTGAAAAAATTCAGCAACTTTCAAAAGCCGTGGAACAAAGTCCTGTTTCTGTAGTCATTTCAGATAATAGGGGACATATCGAATATGCAAATCAGAAATTTCTGAAAACAACCGGTTATGATATGGAGGAAGTCATTGGAAAGAATCAAAGAATATTGTTATCCGAGTATGCTTCGCCTGAAGAATACGAACAGTTGTGGAAGACTATTTTAGACGGAAAAGATTGGCGGAGTGAGTTTCAAAACAAGAAAAAGGATGGAAGTTTGTTCTGGGAATCCGTAGCCATATCGCCGATTCTTAATGAAAAAAGTGAAATAACTCATTTTATTACCATTAAGGAAGACATCACGGAAAGCAAACGCTTGCAAAAAGAATCACTCAAAGCCAAAGAAAAAGCAGAGGAAAGTGACCGTTTGAAGTCGGCTTTTCTCGCGAATATGAGCCACGAAATTCGCACTCCTATGAATGGTATTCTAGGATTTACAGAACTTTTAAAAGAACCTAAATTATCCGGGGAAATACAACAAGAATACATTGATATCATCGAAAAAAGTGGCGCGCGCATGCTCAATATCATAAACGATATTATTAGCATCTCAAAAGTGGAAGCGGGGGAAGTAGAAATTTCATTATCGGAAACTAACGTAAACGAACAAATTGAATATTTACATACCTTCTTCTCCCCTGAAGTAAAACAAAAGGGCATACAAATCCGCTTCAATAACGCATTAAACTCAAAAGAGGCCTCCATAAAAACGGATTGCGAGAAAATGTATGCCATTCTGACCAACCTAGTAAAAAACTCCATAAAATTTACTGATGAAGGGTCAGTGGAATTTGGTTACGTTAAAAAAGGAAACTTCTTAGAGTTTTATGTAAAAGATTCCGGTATGGGCATTTCAAAATACGAGCAAAAATTCATATTTGAAAGGTTCAGACAAGCCAATGAGTCCCTGAGTCGAAATAAGGCTGGTTCAGGGTTGGGATTAGCCATTTCTAAAGCGTATATTGAATTGTTAGGTGGTGAAATTTGGGTTGAAAGCGAATTGGGAAAAGGAAGCACTTTCTATTTTACTATTCCCTATATAAAAGAACAAGATGTTCAAAAAACAATCAAAGTTGACATCCCAATCAATAAAATACATACTCCAATCAAAAAACTTAAAATATTAATTGTCGAAGATGATGAAATATCAAAATTATTGATGACCATTGCCGTAAAAAAATTCGCAAAAGAAATCTTAAAAGTAAGCACGGGATTTGATGCAATCGAAACCTGCCTAAATAATCCGGATATTGACTTAGTAATGATGGACATTAATATGCCTGAAATGGACGGTTATGAGGCCACAGGAAAAATTCGCAAGTTCAACAAAGACCTAATCGTTATCGCACAAACCGCAAATGGACTATCTACAGACCGGGACAATGCTATAAATGCTGGTTGCACCGATTATATTTCAAAACCTGTAAATATTATGGCATTGACCGAGTTGATAGAAAAGTATTTTTAGGAGAACGGGGGAAACAATTCCTTTTTGATGAATTATGCTTTTAAAAAAGAGTGGAAAGAATTAGTATCGAAAAATATAACCGTTAAAATTCCGATTCATCATGGCAAATATCCTGAAAACACCGACATCCTTTCCTAACAAAAAATATTCTTCATTGGACATTCTTTTATATGTTCTCCTAGTTTCCGTGTTGCTTTACCTTGGTAAAACCCTTTTTATTCCATTAAGTTTTGCTGTACTTATTAGCTTTTTGCTATATCCAATATGCAAATGGATGGAGCATAAAGGAATGAACAAGACGGTTGCCATCTCCATCGCCATTTTTAGTGTTACCGTTTTTTTTGGATTATTGATTTATCTTCTTATCAATCAAGTGATGGAGTTTTCCAATGAATGGCAAACCCTGAAGATAAAACTATTGGAAACAGCATACCAGTTAAGTGGTTTTCTTACTGAGCGATTTAACATTAGTACGGAAAAACAAATGGCATTCCTCAAAAATTCATTCAGCAATTCAGGAACCCAGGCTGTTTCATTGCTCAAAATCACCCTATATTCCCTTTCGGAGTCTATTTTCTATCTTTTAATAATCCCTGTTTATTCCGTGCTCATACTCTATCACCGACGGGCATTGGTGCTTGTACTCTTTGCTATTTTTTCCTCGCATAAAAAAGAAACCATCCACGAAATCCTTGTCGAAACCATTCATGCCTATTATAATTTCATCAAGGGAATGTTGCTAGTGTATTTGATTGTTGGGATTTTAAACAGCATTGGACTATCTATCATTGGTATCCCTCACCCTTTTCTCTTTGGCTTTATCGCCTCCATTCTCACATTTATACCCTATGTAGGAATTATTATCTCCTCACTTTTGCCAATCACCATATCTTGGATTACCTTCAATTCCATCTGGTATCCATTGGGTGTGATTTTAGTTTTTAGCATTGTCCAGATTATGGAGGCCTACATCATATTCCCTTTTGCCGTGGGGGGCCGTTTGAAAATAAATACACTCGTCATCATTGTCATGATAATTGCCGGCGGAATAATATGGGGAGCCGCGGGAATGATAGTATTCATTCCGTTTATTAGCATTATCAAATTAGTTGCCGATAGAACTGAGGGGTTAAAAACATTATCAATGCTACTGAGTAACGGCGACTCAAATAATAAAAACTAATTCCAATTTTTCGGGTCAAAATTACAATCCCAATCCGCATCCTTTTTATACCACAATTGTCCTTGTGAAACCTCCAGCGGACAATCGAAATTGTTCGTATACAAAGCTCCGGTTCCTAATCCCTGAGGCATCAAATTTTGTTGCAAAAAAGTAAATTGCGCGATGGCATTTAACCCGATATTAGACTCTAAAGCCGAGGTAATCCACCAGCCAATTTGGTGTTTTTCAGCCAGCGAAATCCACTCCCTTGTACCTCGAAAACCACCAATAAAACTCGGCTTTAAAATGAGGTATTGCGGCTTAATTTTTTGCAATAATTCTTCTTTTTCTTCCAATGAAAACACACCTATTAACTCTTCGTCCAAGGCAATGGGAATCGGAGTAGTTTTACACAAATCTGCCATACTGTCAGTATTGTTTTTTTGAATAGGTTGCTCTATGCTATGTATTTTAAATTCAGATAATTGTGTAATTTTATTTAAAGCTAAATACGAATCAAATGCACCGTTAGCGTCCACCCGAATCTCGACTTGCTCTGGAGTGAAATGTTGCCGAATAAAACGCAATAATTCCAATTCAGCATCAAAATCAATAGCGCCGATTTTGAGTTTGACGCATCGAAATCCATCGGCTAATTTTTCCTCTATTTGCTGCTTCATAAACGACTCCTCACCCATCCAAACCAGTCCGTTTATTGGAATGCTTTTTCTGCAATCAGTAAAGTCAGATGGGAACAATAAAAAAGGGCTTTCGCTTACCAAAGATCGGAACGCCATTTCGACCCCAAATTGTATCGAAGGAAACTCGACCAAAGCTTCCCAAAGTTGGTTTTCGCCCAGATGGATATTAGCACAAGTCCATCGCAATTTTTCTTCGTAATCGGGTCTGTCGTCAATACTCAAACCTCTCAAGATGCCGCACTCGCCTATTCCCTTTTTCCCCTCCTTTTCGAGAACAATAAACCAAGTTTCTTTCTCGGTCATCACGCCACGAGAAGTTCCGGAAGGTCGCTTGAATTGTAAAATGTATTTGTGATAAGTTGCTTTCAAAATGCGCATTAGTTTTTGGGTTTTAGTTTTAGATGCTAGATTACTTTTAATCTTCAAACAATCTCAAAACCCTTTCGAAATCAGCATTTGGCAATCCTGCTTTTTCGAAGGTTTCGAAGTCTAGCTTCACTTTTTGAGTCCAACCCAAACCGTCGGTCACATTCTGCGATTGGTATTTTTTATAAATGGATTTGGCAGATTTGAAGTCTTTATTCAACAAATACGCGTGCGCTAAATTCAATTGCAACAACAATTCAGAATTATCGAGCATCTCGCCTTGTTTGAGGAATTTAATCGCTTTTCCGTACTGTTTTGTTATAATATAAGCATATCCTAGCGCATTGTAATCTAAAACAGCGGCCTTTCCATCAACTACAATGCTTTGCAGTTTTGAAATAGCGTCGCCGTATTTTCCTTGTTTAGCCAAATCCGAAGCCTGGTTGCGTAAATCCGAATACATTATATTAGAAACTCCCGTTTCATTAAAACAAGCCTTTCCGAAATCCTTGAATACTTTTGTTTTTTCTATGGAAAGTAGTTTTTGGAATTCCTGAAACCTGTACTCCTTTTGCACCTTGTCAAGCACACAGACACAAAACTCATCCGAATTAGGGATTTTTTTGGCCATATCATCCGCTTTAAATTGATTGATAATCAATTTTCGGTTGTCCAAAGTCCATCCCCTACTCAATCTGTTATTGACCCAGGGCACCACTTCCAGAATGATTTTTTGGCTCATTATCCAATTCATGCTTTCAAAACCAAACCACATAGCGCTCGAATTAGACAGCAAACAAGTCGATTTATCTACCGAAAGCCTTTTAGCATCTTTACTGATTGCTTCTTGTTGAACAAAACAGGCTTTTTTTACATTTCCACTTTCTTTGTATTTGGCGGCTACGATTTCGTTTGAAAAAATGGCGTATTTGCATTTATCATCCCCTGAAATTTTCGACAAGAGGAAAACCGCCCCAGCCGAACCTTGACTGATTCCTGTTGGGTCAGGAATGGATTTTAATACCGAAACCAAACTGTTTGCCAACTGTTGGTTTTCATTCAGAATTGTTATCCTATAAACAACTTCGGTGGTTCCCACAGGAAAATCTTCGGTTTTAACAACGATTCTACCCCTAGCCGAAACAACGATTTCTTTTGTGGTTGCTCTTTCCTTGTCCCAATAACCGTCTTGTTGCGCAAAAATAAATTCGAACGAAAGACTGATTAACAGTAAAAAAAATATTTTTTCCCTATTCATTTTGTTAGCTAATAATTTAAATATTCAAATTAATAATTATTGACAAGCAAATCCGAAATGAAAAAAATCATGCACAACGCCAATAGTATTGAAAGCGCAAAAGTACTTAACGCCAATTTTTTTAATTCTGAATCTAACTCTTTTGGCTCTTGATTTTTACAAACGGTAATTAAATGTTTGGTTAAAGGGATATAGGCCAATAAAAACAGGTATTGATCAAAGTGAAATTCATCTATAATCGCAAAAATCAATACTAATACCATTGCCGAAACAATTAAAAAGTAATGGTATTTTTTGGCTTTAGCACCTCCAATTTTCACCACCATTGTATTTTTTTTTGACTTCCTGTCCGATATTTCATCTCGCATATTGTTAAGATTCAAAACTCCAACACTCAATAATCCAATGGCCGTGGCAGGCAAAAACAAGTCGAAACTTAATTGTTTTGAATATAAAAAATTTACGCCCAATGTACTCACCAGTCCAAAAAACACAAACACGAATAAGTCGCCGTAACCCCGATATCCATAAGCTGTATTTCCAACTGTGTACCGAATCGCCGAAGCAACCGCTAAAATCCCCAACACCAAGTAAAACAGGGAATATCCAATATTGGTATCCCTAAAAGCATAATAAATTAATAGCATGGCTGAAATCAATGTCAAAGAAGCTGTCAAAACAATGGCGCGTTTCATAGCTTCTGGAGAAATCACACCACTTTGAATGGCACGTTTAGGCCCCACTCTATCCTCATTGTCAGTCCCTTTCATTCCGTCACCGTAATCGTTGGCAAAATTAGACAGTATTTGCAACCCAAGAGTCGTCAACAATGCCAATCCCAATATTCTCCAATTGAAAACCTCTGTTGGCGTAAGAATTTTATTTGTTGGATGAGCCAACGCATACATACTTCCCACTATTATTCCCGAAACCGATAAGGGCAAGGTTCTTAATCGAGCGGCTTGAATCCAATGTTTCATTTTTTTTGGGTTTTGGGTTTTGGGTTTTGGGTTTTGGGTTTTGGGTTTTGGGTTTTGGGTTTTGG
>CAZHVE010000016.1:0-39459 GCA_964535705.1 uncultured Flavobacterium sp. | reverse complement strand
AATTAAGAAGCCTTTTTTTGGCTTCTTTTTTATTTACTTTTATCGGACAACAATGTTTATTAAATAAATCATTCCAATTATGACAAAAAAAGAAATAACTCAATTGTCTTATGAAATTATTGGGTATGCTATAAAAGTTCATAAGAAACTAGGACCTGGTTTGTTGGAAAAAATATACGAAGAATGCTTGAAATATGAGCTTGAAAAGAATGGGTATACTGTTCAACAGCAAATTAATATTGAAATCGATTACTATGATCTAGAGCTATCAAATCCATTGCGATTGGATTTATTAGTAAATGATTGTATCATAGTCGAGTTAAAAACGGTTGAAAAATTTCATCCAATAGATGAAGCCAAACTATTAACCTACATGAAGCTACTTAGTATTCCACAGGGCTTGCTAATTAATTTTAATACTACTAACATAACAAAATCTACAAAACCATTAATAAACGAATATTTCTCAAGGCTTGCAGATGACTAAACTTAATAAATCTTAAATTGATTAATGGTTTAAAAAATGAACTCAAATTTCGATATCATTATTGTGGGCGGAGGTTGTATTTAAACCATTAAGGGAGTTAAGTAATTTAAGCAATGATGTAAATAGCTCAATTTATGACAAATTTCAACTTAACAAAAACATTAATAAACGAATATTTCTCAAGGCTTGCAGATGACTAAACTTAATAAATCTTAAATTGATTAATGGTTTAAAAAATGAACTCAAATTTCGATATCATTATTGTGGGCGGAGGTTGTATTTAAACCATTAAGGGAGTTAAGTAATTTAAGCAATGATGTAAATAGCTCAATTTATGACAAATTTCAACTTAAAAAAACCATTATAAACGAATATTTTTCAAGGCTTTCAGATGACTAAACTTAATAAATCTTAACTTCCTTAATGGTTTAAAAAATGAACTCAAATTTCGATATCATTATTGTGGGCGGTGGCGCGGCGGGATTTTTCACGGCAATTAATATTGTGGAGAAAAATCCGAAGCTAAAAGTAGCCATACTCGAACGCGGCAAAGAAGTCTTGTCTAAGGTTCGTGTTTCTGGAGGCGGAAGATGTAACGTGACTCATGCTTGTTTTGAGCCCAATGAATTGGTGAAATTTTACCCCCGTGGCGAAAAGGAATTGCGGGGTCCTTTTCATCAGTTTGGCTCTGGCGATACGATAGAGTGGTTCAGCAACCACGGTGTGGAACTCAAAATCGAGGACGATGGACGCATGTTTCCCGTTTCCAATTCGTCACAAACTATAATAGACTGTTTCCTACAGGCCACCCAAAAATTAGGAATTGCTGTTTTAACGGGGCAAAGTGTCCAATCGATTTTCAAAAAGGATAACTTTTGGAAAGTAGAAACACAATCGGAAACCTACATTGCCGAAAAATTAATTCTCGCCACAGGAAGCAACCCCAAAGTATGGGAAATGCTGCAGACTTATGGTCATGCCATCGTTTCTCCAGTGCCTTCCCTTTTTACTTTTAACATCAAAGATTCAAGAATAAAAGAACTTCCTGGAGTTTCGGCAATAGTTTCTGTAAAAGTAAAAGATACGAAGTTGACTTCTACTGGCCCATTGTTAATCACGCATTGGGGAATGAGTGGCCCCGCCATTTTGAAACTTTCGGCTTGGGGTGCCCGAATTTTACACGACAAAAAGTACCAATTTACCATTTTCGTCAATTGGCTCAATGACGTAGCCACTGAAGATGCCGAAAAAATAATGAAAGAATTAAAACAAGAACATGCCAAGAAAGCGGTGTCCAAAAAATCGCCTTTCGACTTCCCAAATCGTCTCTGGGAAAGTTTGGTTGTATCATCAAGTATTGAAAGTGAGACCAAATGGGCGGATGTATCGAAAATCCAACTCCAAAACTTGGCCAATCAATTGACGAATTCCAGTTTTCAGGTCAACGGAAAAAGTACTTTCAAAGAAGAATTTGTGACTGCCGGTGGAATCGATTTAAAGGAAATCAATTTTAAAACCATGGAAAGCAAGTTACAGGAGAATCTATACTTTGCCGGAGAAATTGTCAATATAGACGCTATTACGGGCGGTTTTAATTTTCAGAATGCCTGGACGAGCGGCTTTATTGTGGCAAATGCCGTTGCACCCTAACTAAAATTAAGGGTCCAACGTATTCATAAAGAATTAATTATCTTACATTTGTGTTTTAAAAAAGTGAATTATGAAAAAAATATTCCTTTTAATAGTGTTGGCAATAACCACTCAAACCATCAAGGCACAAGCAGATGCTTTTGTTACCACTTGGGTAACAGACATTGCTAATGAAACTATTACTTTAGCCGCGCAAGTTGACGCCCCTAATTACATGATAGATTGGGGAGATGGTTTTACAAATACCTATACCGCCACTCAAGTTCCTTCGCACACCTATATTAGTGGCGGGGAACACACAGTAAGCTTTATGGGGACTATTCCCCATTTAACGTTCATTGGACAAACTAAACTAAAAGCAGTACAACAATGGGGCACGCAAAAATGGATGAGTATGGCGAATATGTTTCAATATTGCACCAATCTGGACAGTTTCCCAACCCAAGCGCCAGACCTTTCGTTGTGTACTAATATGTTTGCTATGTTTTGGGAGGCTACTGCCTTCAATCAACCCATTGGTTCTTGGAATGTGAGTAGTGTGACTAATATGTCTGGTATGTTTCTTAAAGCTTCCGCCTTTAACCAACCTATAGGGTCCTGGGATGTGAGTCAGGTGACAGATATGTCTATTATGTTTGTTCGTGCTACCGCCTTTAACCAACCTATTGATTCTTGGGAAGTAAGTAATGTTACTAATATGTTTTATATGTTTAATATTGCTTCTGCCTTCAATCAACCTATTGGGTCTTGGGATGTTGGTGGTGTTACTAATATGTCTGCTATGTTTTTTGGGGCTACTTCCTTTAATCAAGATATTAGCTCTTGGATTGTGAGTCAAGTAACTACTATGGTTGGTATGTTTGGTGGTGCAACCGCCTTTAACCAACCTATTGGGTCTTGGGATGTGAATAAAGTAACTTCTATGGGTTCTATGTTTTCTGATGCTACTACCTTTAACCAACCTATTGGTGATTGGAATGTGAGTAGTGTGACAGATATGTCTTATATGTTTCGTAATGCTTACGCTTTTAACCAAGCTATTGGTTCTTGGAATGTGAGTAGTGTGACTAATATGTCTAATATGTTTTTGGAGGCTAAACTCTCCACTGCTAATTATGATAACACCCTAATAGGTTGGGCAACAACAGGTACAATTGGAGGTATTTTAAATCAAGGGGTGACTTTTGATGGAGGTTCTTCTAATTATTGTAATAGTTCAGATGCTCGAGATTATTTAATAAACACCTATAATTGGGTAATTACAGATGGCGGGCTTAATTGCACTGATTTAGGTACGGAAGCCTTCAATAAAATGAGCTTAAAGCTATATCCTAATCCCGCCTCAAGTTTTTTAAATATAAAAGCTGATGCCAATCTTGTCAATCAGCCCTTTACCATAACCGATGCATTAGGGAAAATCATTTTAAAAGGAAAACTTAATGAAGGTGATACGGGTATTATCGTGGAGCATTTATCAAAAGGTATTTATTATATCAAGATCGAAAATACCAAAGCAAGCAAGTTTATAAAGGATTAAATTCAGGAGTTACTCAAATTAATTATACTTTTTAAACCATTTGGTGAGTATTACCGATTCAACCACCAAATACTCCCATTCAACACCATGGCAAAACTCACCCAAAGCAAATAGGGAAGGAACAAATAACCTGCGATGCTATTAATTTTAGCAAATTTCGTATAAGTTTCATAAATCATCAACCAGAGGATAATAATTTCAACTCCAGCCAATAGGGGATTTTTCAAACCAAAAAATAAAAACGACCAAAGTGCATTTAACCCCAACTGCACCGCAAAGAAAATCAATGCGTTTTTAACGGTTTCCTTTTCGTGGTCCATACGATTCCAAATCAGTCCCGCCGCAACTCCCATCATGATATATAGCATGCTCCAAACGGGTGCAAAAATCCAATTGGGCGGATTAAAACTCGGTTTTACCAAGGTGGGATACCAAGTCGTAATGGCCGAACGGGTCACCATGCCTGAAAAATAGCCAATCGCCAAACAAGTCACAACCACAACAAGAATTCGAGTAATCTTATTCATCATTTATTTTTTTTCAAAATTAGTAAAACTTTGAACCAATTCGACAAATAAACCAATCAAGGGTTAAACCAAAAAAAGTATCTTTGCCTAAATTTTTAATTGATGACCTCAACAAACGATTTTATCCCTTCCGGCTATTCCCATTCTATAGAAAAAGGAAGTTTCTCTTGGAGTGCGCCCAGTAATATAGCTTTGGTGAAATATTGGGGGAAAAAAGACAATCAAATCCCAGCCAATCCATCATTGAGTTTTACCTTGAATCAGTGTAAAACGATTACAACTTTGAGTTTTGCCAAAAAACACTTCGATACTTCGGCTTCGCTCAGCACAGGCAAACTCAGTTTGACGGATTCAGAGTTCTCTTTCGACCTGCTTTTTGAAGGGAAACCCAAGGAAGATTTCAAACCTAAAATTCAGAAATTCTTCGAAAGAATTGCTGTCTATTTGCCTTTTTTAAAGGAATACCATTTTACGATTGACACCCAGAATACTTTTCCGCACAGTTCCGGAATCGCCTCATCGGCTTCTGGAATGGCGGCTTTGGCCCTGAACTTAATGAGTTTGGAAAAAGCATTAAACCCAGAAATGACGGACGAATACTTTTATAAAAAGGCCTCTTTCTTGGCGCGTTTGGGTTCCGGAAGTGCATGCCGAAGCGTAAAAGGAAGTGTTGTTGTTTGGGGAAATCATGATAATATCAAAGGAAGTTCTGATTTATTTGGAGTGGAATTTTCGAACACCATTCATAAAAACTTCAAGAACTATCAAGATACGATTTTGCTAGTTGACAAAGGCACGAAACAAGTTTCGAGTACCGTAGGCCATGACTTGATGCACAACCATCCTTTTGCCGAAAGACGGTTTGCCCAAGCGCATGAAAACTTGGACAAATTAATCCGCGTTTTCGAAAGTGGAAATCTATCCGAATTTATCGAAATTATAGAAAGCGAAGCTTTGACTTTACATGCCATGATGATGACCTCAATGCCTTATTTTATTTTGATGAAACCCAACACGCTGGAAATCATCAATGCGATTTGGAAGTTCCGAAACGAAACTAAAATCCCGGTATGTTTCACGCTAGATGCCGGCGCCAACGTTCACGTTTTGTATCCTGAAAATTCAAAAGAAAAGGTGTTGCAATTTATTAAGGAAGAATTAGTTGGCTATTGCCAAAATGGTCAGTATATTTGTGATGAAATCGGAAATGGGAGTCAATTGATAATTGATAATTAAATATGAAAGGTCCTTTATTTTACTCGAAAATATTACTCTTTGGAGAATATGGAATTATTCAAGACTCCAAAGGTTTGTCTATTCCTTACAATTTTTACAACGGGGCACTGAAAAGAGAGGTAAATCCATCGAAAGAGGCGATAAAATCCAACGAAAATCTAAAGCGTTTTGTTTCCTATCTGGAAACCTTGCAAAGCGAACATCCGGAATTGGTAACTTTCGATCTGGTTACTCTAAAAAATGATGTTGCAACCGGTATGTTCTTCGATTCCAGTATTCCACAAGGATATGGTGTAGGAAGTAGTGGCGCTCTGGTTGCGGCCATTTACGATAAATATGCCCAACATAAAATTACCGTTCTCGAGAATTTAACTCGAGAAAAATTACTGAAACTAAAAATGATTTTTGGTCAAATGGAATCTTTTTTCCACGGTAAAAGTTCTGGTTTAGATCCTTTGAACAGTTATTTGAGCATCCCGATTTTGATAAATTCCAAAGACAATATTGAAGCCACTGGAATTCCAACCCAAAGCTTGGAAGGAAACGGTGCAGTATTCTTATTGGATTCAGGAATTGTGGGCGAAACGGCTCCTATGGTTACTATTTTTATGGAAAAACTAAAAGATCAAGGCTTCCTAAAAATGTTGAAATCGGAATTCATCAAACATACTGATGCTTGTGTCGAAAACTTCCTTGGTGGCGATATGAAATCCTTGTTTGCCAACACCAAAAAATTATCCAAAGTCGTTTTGAACAACTTCAAGCCAATGATTCCAGAGCAATTTCACTCTATTTGGCAAAAGGGAATTGACTCCAATGATTATTACTTAAAACTTTGTGGTTCAGGTGGAGGGGGATATATCCTTGGCTTTACCCAAGATTTGGAAAAAGCAAGAGTCTCTTTGAAAGACTATAAACTAGAAGTGGTTTACCAATTCTAAAATGCTAAGCAGGAAGAACAAAATAGTAGTGATGAAATTCGCCAGTTTGTTCTCTGTCGTAAGAGGCTACAACATTCCAATCATTATTCTGGCCCAATATCTTTCGGCGATATTTATCCTTGCTCCCGAAAAAAGAGCCTTATCGATCCTACTCGATGTCGATTTGTTTATCATCGTGTTGGCTTCATCATTGACGATTGCCTCGGGTTATATTATTAATAATTTTTACGATAGCAAGAAAGACTTAATCAATCGCCCTAATAAATCCATGCTCGACCGATTGGTTGGTCAGAAAACAAAACTGAACGTCTATTTTACTTTGAATTTCATTGTTGCCTTTTTAGCCATTTTTGTATCTTGGCGCGCCTTCTTGTTTTTTTCGGTTTACATTTTCCTGATTTGGTATTACTCCCATCGCATAAAAAAATACCCCATAATAGGAAATTTGACTGCTGCTTTTCTGGCGATTTTGCCTTTTTTTGCTATTCTTCTGTATTATAAAAACCTGTATGAGGTCATCTTCGGCCACGCCACCTTCTTGTTTTTATTGCTTCTGATTCGCGAAATGATAAAAGATTTGGAGAATATTAAAGGAGATTTGGCCAACGATTACAAAACGATTCCTATCGTATACGGAGAAGCGGTTTCTAAAAAAATAATTACAGTATTGACAATAGCAACCATCGTTCCGGTTTATGTTTTAATCGAAATCTTCGACGTGGGTTATATGGATCTTTATTTTTATTCCTGCCTGATAATTTTGATTTTCTTCCTGCTTTATCTTTGGAAAGCCAACACAAAGGAGCAGTATGTATTACTTCACAACGTTTTGAAATTTCTAATCGTGGCCGGCGTTTTTTGCATTGTACTGATTAATCCAAGCGTATTGTGGCACGGAAAGAAACTCCTACATTCTATTTAATTTTTTAGAAAACTTTTGCTACTATGGTTTGCCGGTACTCATGTCCTGAAGTACATTTTCATCTTACGTGCCGAACACCCGTACAAAAAGATTTTCACTTTTATCGGGGCTAAAGCCCTCAACCAAAAACAGTCAACTATTACACAAGAATAAACTATCTTTGCACCCACAAAACCATTAAAGGTTGAAATGAAGAAGTAATTTACAGCATTTATGAATAACAAGGAAGGCAATACAAATAAAAGTGGAGGCAGAGCAAATAGTTCCAGACCCAATTCGAATAAGCCAACCCGAGGCGGAGCCGAACGGAGCGCAGCTAAACCTGCCATGCAGAAACGTGCCCAAGGGCCTAAAAAAGTAAAGACAAATACTAAAGTTGCTGAAGTTGCGACCGATAAAGTAGAAAAAAAACCGAATCAAGCACCAAAAAGACCTAAAGTAAAAGACGAAATCCGTCTGAATAAATATATTGCCAATTCTGGTGCCTGTTCGCGTCGTGATGCGGATATTTACATTCAATCTGGAACAGTAAAAGTGAATGGAATTCCTGTTACCGAAATGGGATACATGGTAAAACCCGGGGATGTCGTGAATTTTGATGGTGCCACTTTGACACCGGAGAAAAAAGTGTATATCTTGCTAAACAAACCGAAAAACTTTACCACAGCACTTGACGAGGGACAAGAATACCGAAACGTTTTAGAATTGGTAAAAGGTTCTACGACAGCAAAAATTGGAGCTGTTGGAAGAATGGATAAAAATACAACCGGTTTATTGTTGTTTACAAACGATACGGACATGATTCGGAAATTCACATTACCCAACCAAAAATCATCAAAAATTTACCAAGTATCCTTGGATAAAAATTTAAAATTCGAGGATTTAGAAAAAATAAACAAAGGCTTGGTTCTTGACGGACACCGCGTTTTTGTGGAAGATGTAAGTTACATTGAAGGAGAAGCCAAAAGCGAAATAGGCCTAAAATTGAGATCGGCCAATGTAAAAGTGGTTCGTTCTATTTTCGAACATTTTAGTTACGATGTTTTGCGAATTGACAGGGTCGCCTTTGCAGGGTTGACAAAAAAGAATTTGCCAAGAGGAAACTGGAGACTACTTACTGATCAAGAGGTCATCAATTTGAAAAACGTTTAAGTTTTATAAATTCGTTAAACATAAAAATTCCTGCTTTTATTTCTAAAGTAGGAATTTTTTTTAACTTTGATTATTCCAAAATTTGTGGAACCTTGACACCTTCTTTATTAGCTACCAATAAACATTTCTTCCGTGAAGGATCGAATGATTAAATAATCAATACATACATTATGCAAAATTACTTAGCCAGCGCGGCATTTATAATAGGAGATGAAATCGAATGGGAAGTCTTTGGCGATAAAGTCAAACGTAAAATATTGGGTTTTGACGCCAGCCTCATGCTCGTAAATGTCCATTTCGAAAAAGGAGGAATAGGAGCCCTCCACGAGCATTACCATTCCCAAGTCACCTATGTCGAAAGCGGTGCATTTGAAGTGACGATTGGTGGAGAAGTTAAAACCTTAAAGGCAGGCGATAGTTTTTACGTTGCCCCCCATGTTTTACACGGCGCTGTTTGCATAGAAACCGGAATTCTTATTGATGTTTTCAGCCCTATCCGTGAGGACTTTATGAAAAATTAAGGCTGTTATAGTGTTTCAAATGATCAATATAGTAGGACAAGAACTAGTAGATTTAATATAATGGCAACAAAAATAGCATCCAAAAAAGCGAAAAAACCCGCAAAAAAACAATCAGGGAATTTCAAAAGCAAACTAATCCGGTTTTTATTTAAGGCCTTACTTTGGTTTCTCGGGCTTTCCGTTTCTTCTGTGATTTTTTTCAAATTTGTGCCTGTGCCGTTCACGCCTTTGATGGTAATTCGAGTTGTAGAAAACAAATTAGCAGGGAAGGAAATTTATTTCAGTCACGATTGGGAACCCATCGGAAACATTTCTGTTAATTTACAAAAAGCGGTCATTGCCAGTGAAGACGGAACCTTTTTAGTTCACAACGGTTTCGATTTTAAAGCAATGCAAAAAGCCTATAAAGGCAACGAAAGAGGCCGAAGAATAAAAGGAGGAAGTACGATATCCCAACAAACCGCCAAGAATGTTTTTCTTTGGCAAGCAAGAAGTTACCTGCGCAAAGGACTGGAGGCTTATTTCACGGTTCTTATAGAGTTAATTTGGGGTAAGGAACGCATCATGGAAGTGTACCTCAACAGCATCGAAATGGGGGATGGTATTTATGGAGCCCAAGCCGCAACTCAACATTGGTATAGGAAAGATGCCTCAAGTCTTACAAAAATGCAAGCCGCTGGAATCGCCGCCATATTGCCCAATCCCAGAAAATATTCCGCTACAAGTTCCTCTTCTTATATCAATCGACGAAAAGACAAAATTGTTCGCGTGATGCGTTACGTTGGCAAGATTGAGTATTAAAAAATAACCGCAAATTCACAAATTATAAACTAATGGCAGAAAATAATTTGTGAATTTGTGGTGAAATAATTTAATGATTTTCTTCTATAGATTAAAATTTAACCCTAGAACAATATTTCTGCCAATATTGGGAATACCATCTGTTTTCAAGCGAGAAAGATGAGCGATATATGTTTTATCGAACAAATTATTGCCGTTCAAATTTACGTCAAAAACCGTATTCCCAAATTTTATTTTCCCTCCAAAACCCAAATTCACCAACGTATACCCATTTGATTTTGTCTCGAAACCACCCACATTATTTTGATTGAAAGTCGTGGAAATATTCAATGTTGCAAAGCCTTGTTCTAGCCATTTTTTGCTAGTAAATTCGGTTCTAATAGTGTTGCTCCAATTATTTGCTGGAATCAGCGGCAAGTAATCGCTCCCGAGGCTTCGGGATTGCTTTTTGCCGGTAACCGATTCAAAACTCGTTTCATAATGCAACCAATCCAACGGATGCGGGTGAAAATGTAATCCGATTTCACCACCGTATAACTTTGCATTATTCTGAATATAATCAAAAACAGCGTTATCATTTATCACTTCCCCAGTTGGAGAAGTGTAAATATAATGGTTAATGTGGTTGTAAAATCCATTGGCAAAAAATTCGACATGGCTACTTTTGTATTCTAAATTCACATCCGTTTGTACATTTTGTTCCGTTTTCAAATCGGGATTTCCCACTTCATAACGGTTCGTTCCTTCGTGCACACCGTTAGAAGTTAATTCGGCCAAGTTGGGTGCCCTAAATCCAGAAGCCACATTCAATCGCAATGTCAAATCGGTAGCCAAATTAGTTTTGTACCCTAATGAGGTATTAAAACTGTCGAAGGATTTGTCAAGTGCTTCGAATGAACCTTCTTCGCCAGCAATTCCATAAGCTGTTGTTGCTATTTTTCTTTTGTCAAAGCGAATTCCAGCTTGAATTACATTTGTTTTCCATTCGTAATTTCCAGTGCCGAAAATCCCAAAGTCTTTCGTTGTTGCATCAGGGATTAAATATTCTTCTCCAGAATTGGTGTTGGTTTGATTCATTCCTTGGATTCCAAAAATTGTTTCTACTTTACCCATTTTTGGTAAATGGTATTTTACATTATAATTGAATGTTTTCAATTTCATATGCAAAACATCAATATTACCATCTTCTAATTCGCTTCGGTCGTTGTCAATATAACCCAAGTCAACATCTAGTTTCGAGTTTTTAAAGAAGAATATATTGTTTAAACTCAACAAATTATTTTCAATAGCTTGGCTTGGAAATATTGTGTTTTTGCTTGTGGTTTGTTCTGCAATGCCATTTTCTGGAATTCCCAAATCAAGTTTGTTGAAATTGTATCTAAAAACAGAAGAAAATTTGGAGTTGCTGTAACCAATTCCTGTTTTGAAATCAGTTTCATTGTAGCGCGTATTGGTAACTCTGTCTCCGTCGGCAATTGCATAATCGGAATGGGTATCATACGTTCCTCTTGTCAAGACTTTCCAGTTTTTACCAGAAGTTTTTAATCCCAATGAAGTGTTGCTACCCAAAGTGTTTGAAAATAATCGTTGATTAAAATCGCCTTTAAATGTATTCGTGTTTGCAAATTTTTCAGGGTTGAAATACAAAACACCACCCAACGCATCAGAGCCATAAAGCAACGACGCCGGCCCTTTAATTACCTCGACACTTTCGACACCAGCATCGTTTAATCCCAAACCATGTTCGTCGCCAAACTGCTGATTTTCGATTCGAACGCCTTGTGAATAGACCAAAACGCGATTCCCGCTCAAACCGCGAATGACAGGTTTCCCGATGGAAGTTCCCGTCGAAACTTGAGAAACACCTGGAATGGTTGCCAATCCTTCAATCAAAGTAGAAGTTCCTTTTTGTTGTAATTCTTTAATGCTTGAATGTTCTACTTTCATCACGTTTTGTGATTGAAGTTTATTGAAAGCTGTTGAAACAATGACTTCGTCCATTTGGAATTCAGTTTCTTCGAGAACGATGTTTAGAGTGGTTTCTTTGTTTTGAAGATTTAGGGTTTTATTCTGTGTTGCAAATCCTAAATAGACAAAAGCCAATTTTACTTTTCCGTTGGGAAGATTTGACAAGGAATAATTACCATTTTCATCTGTCGAAGTTCCTTGGTGTAATTCCGGTGTATCAATCGAAACTCCAATTAAAGGTTGCTTTTTGGAATCGGTCACCGTTCCTGTGATGGTATTTTGTGCCTGAAGCATGGCTGAAAACCCTATAAATAGGGCAGTTATATTTTTTTTCATTTGAAATGATTTTATTGTTAAATAGGTAGCGCAAAAACTTTATGCCTTTGTGCCTTGAGGATAATTTAATTTAAACAATAAAACTCGGGGGAGCACGAAGCGCAAAAAGGCTTCCTTTAAAGAATTGGGTTATTTCCCTTAAATTGAAAAAAGAATACCCAGAAGGAATAGTCATTTTTTTGAATTCAAAATTCGAAATATCTGGAGAAATAAAAGTGCTTATTGTAAAATCACAAACAAAACAATGGTCAAAATTTTGGTGTTGATGCGTGATTTCGTGACTAGAAATGTTTTTATGAGAACATTTTTTTTCAGAAAGTTGTTTGGCCAAATGTTCATAACTATGCACAGATTGAAACAGCATTGCAAACAATACTGCAAGTGCCAAGAAAGAATTTAATAGTGCAAATTTCTTTTTCATTCGATACAAATATAGGAATAGCAAATAAAAAATCCGATTAACTTTAACACTTTTAAAGTCAATCGGATTTATAAATTATTCAAATGGAGGTTAAACCAAATGGTTTGCAACTAAATATTCAGCTATTTGAATCGTGTTTGTTGCAGCGCCTTTTCTTAAATTATCCGCAACAATCCACATATTTAGAGTGTTTGCTTGACTTTCGTCACGACGAATTCTACCCACAAAAACCTCATTTTTACCTTCGGCATATCTTGGCATTGGATACGTAAAAGTGTCCAAATTGTCTTGCACCACGATACCGTCCGTTTGACTCAAAATAGTTCGTACTTCGTTGACGTCAAAATCACTGCTGAATTCTACATTCACCGCTTCGCTGTGACCGCCCACAACTGGTACACGAACTGCAGTGGCGGTAACTTTTATATTATCGTCACTTAATATTTTTTTGGTTTCATTGACCAATTTCATTTCTTCTTTGGTATACCCATTAGCCTCAAAACTATCGCATTGTGGAATACAGTTTCTGTTGATTTTATATTTATAAACCATATCACCTTCTATTCCTGCACACTCGTTTTCGAATTGCTCTACCGCTTTCACACCTGTCCCCGTGATGGATTGATAAGTGGAAACAATAACACGCTTGACGTTGTATTTTTTGTGCAATGGGGCTAAAGCCAATACCATTTGGATGGTAGAGCAGTTTGGATTAGCAATAATTTTATCTTCTTTCGTCAATTCATTTGCATTGATTTCTGGCACAACCAATTTTTTAGTTGGATCCATTCTCCAAGCTGATGAATTGTCGATAACAGTCGTTCCAGCAGCCGCAAATTTAGGTGCCCAATCTAATGAAGTTTGGCCTCCTGCAGAGAAAAGAGCTATGTCTGCTTTCATATCAACGGCAGTTTGCAATCCCACTACGGTATATTTTTGTCCTTTGAATTCAATTACTTTACCCACTGATTTTTCAGAGGCTACTAAAATTAATTCCGAGTAAGGAAAATTTCTCTCCTCCAATACTTTTAACATGATCTCGCCAACCATTCCGGTTGCTCCTACAACTGCAATTTTCATACTATATTATTTTATTTTGAATACTAATTTCCTGTTGCAAAAGTAAGTAATCTTAAAGTCAAAACAAGTACGTTCACAAAAAACAACAAAATGTTACAAATACAACAAAAAGAACCACGCTGTTGAGCGTGGTTTAGTTAGAATAGGTAATGTAGCGGAAATTATTTTTTCAACAAGTCTCGGATTTGAGTAAGTAACTCTTCTTGAGTTGGTCCAGCCGGTAAAGTAGTAATGAGGTCTTCTTTCTTTTTAGCAGCATTAATCCCTTTAATAATCATAAATAAGACAAAGGCAATAATGATAAAGTTAATCACAGCCGAAACAAACATTCCATATTTAACACCCCCAAAAACGGTAAGTTCTTCAATTTTGGACAAATTAGCAGCTGACAATGCGGGTTTTAATACTAGAGGCGTAATTACATCCTCAATTAATGAGTTTACAATCTTGCCAAAAGCACCCCCAATGATTACACCAATGGCGAGATCTACCACATTTCCTTTCATGGCAAAAGCTTTAAATTCTGAAATCATTCCCATAATTTTTGTTTAGATTAAAATGAACTACTAATATACGTATTTATATTTATTCCCTGTAAAAAACCCTTTTTACTCTTTGCGAAATACTGGTAAGTATTTCATAAGGGATTGTTTGTAATTTTTTAGCCATAAAAGAAACCGTTGGACTTTCGCCAAAAATAATCACAGAATCCCCTTCTTTACAATTGATTTCGGTGATGTCAACCATTAACATGTCCATGCAAATACTCCCAACGATGGGTGCTTTTTGATTATTGATTGTCACAAATCCTACGCCATTTCCCCAAAGCCTTGAAATTCCGTCGGCATAACCAATGGGAATCGTGGCAACTCGTGTTGGTTTCTCTGCTACAAACCGTCTTCCATAACCCACACTTTCCCCAGTTTGAATGGTTCTTATTTGAGAAATGATAGATTTCAAAGTCCCTACATTTTCCAAGTATTTCTGTTCGTCTGCGTCATTGGAAACACCATAAAGTCCAATGCCAAGTCGAACCATATCGTATTGCGCTTCTGGAAAATTACTGATTCCAGAGGTATTCAATAGGTGGCGAATGGGTTTTATTTGTAATTCAGTCATTAATTTTTCGGACAATTTTTCAAATAAATGAAGCTGTGCATGCGCAAAATCTTGCTGTTCTAGATCATCACTTGTGGCCATATGCGACAAGATACTTTTAACGGCTACAAATATGTTTCCTTTTAAAGTTGCAATTAATTCATCCAGATCTTCTTCTTCAAATCCCAAACGATGCATTCCGGTGTCGAGTTTGATGTGAATGGGAAAGTGTTTCAATTTTCGCATTTCGGCAATTTTCAGGAAAGCGTTTAATCCTTTCAAACTGTAGATTTCAGGTTCCAAATGATGTTGAATTATGGCGGGAAAACTCGTTGTTTCCGGATTTAACACCATTATGGGCAATATAATTCCGGCATTTTTCAACGAGATTCCTTCATCGGCGAAAGCCACGCCCAGATATTCCACTTTGTGGTGTTCGAGCAATTTCGCTATTTCAAATCCACCGCTTCCATAACCAAATGCTTTTACCATAACCATCATTTTGGTGGTTGGATTTAGTTTTGATTTGTAGAAACTCAAGTTATGGCTGATCGCGTTAAGATTGATTTCTAGAACCGTTTCGTGTGTTTTCTCCGCTAATGCGGCAACTATTTCTTCAAATTGAAAATGTCGAGCTCCTTTAATTAAAATGGTTTCATTGCCAAAATTCAAATAATTGAAATTTAAAAAGAAGTCGGCCGTATTTTTAAAAGTGACACAGTTGGTAAACTTGTGTTTAAACGCAGAAATGGTCTCGCCAATGCCAATAACCCGATTGATTTTGTTGGATGCAATCAACTGGGAAACTTTCGTATATAATTCTTCATTCGACAAACCGCTTTGGAAAATATCTGAAAGGATTATCGTTTTGTTTTTGGATTGTTTTTGGCTTTCCAAAAAATCTAGCGCCATCTTCAATGACTGAAAATCCGAACTGTAACTGTCGTCAATCAGTGTTGTATTATTGATTCCGTTTTTGACTTTCAAACGCATTTCAACAGGATACAACGATTGCACACGGCTTTGAATCGTTTTTTGATCGTATTTCAAACGCAATAAAACCATCAGGCAAGTAATGGTATTTTCAATAGAGGCCTCATCCTGAAAAGGAATCTGTATTTCAAAATTGACTTTGGCATACTTAATTTGCAAAATGGTTTTGTCGTTAACTACTTTTTTTATCACAAAAACATCCGCAGTTTCATCACTGAAACTCCAGGAAAATGTTTGGATATTTGGATTAATAAGGGCGTCTACAACCTTATTTTTTTGATAAATTATCAGTTTGGACTGTTTGAAAAGCTTCAGTTTTTCTTTTATTTTTTCTCCTATGTTTGAAAAACCTTCATCATGAGCTGAGCCTATATTGGTAAGTATTCCTATGGTGGGTTGGATTATTTTTTCTAGCTTTTCCATTTCATTTCGAGTAGAAATACCAGCCTCAAAAATGCCTAAATTATGTTTTTCGCTTATTGCCAAAACCGACAATGGCACGCCAACTTGTGAATTGTAGCTTTTAGGACTTCGAATGATATTATAATCTGGACTTAAAAGAAAATTGAGCCATTCTTTTACAATAGTTTTTCCGTTACTACCCGTCAATCCGATAACAGGAAATGTAAATTTGCTCCGGTGATGAGCAGCAAATTCTTGTAAGGCATTCAAGGTGTTTTCAACTACCAAAAAAGTAGCTTTGCTTGACAATCCTTCAGGAATGCGAGACACAACAAAATGCTGAACGCCTTTTTCGATTATAGATGATATATATATATGAGCATCATTATTGGGCCCTACTAATGCAAAAAATAACGTTTTTTCATTGTTTTGCAACGAACGACTATCGATGGAAATGTTGTCAATTATACCTTTAGCGCCGTCTCCAAACCTTTTGGCGTGAAGGATTTTTTCGATATTATTTATGGATGAAGTCAAAGTTTACTCTTGATTTTTATTATTTTTTTCGTTTGCTTTTTTGTGATCTTCTTGATTCTTTTGCATCGCATCATAATAAGCCGCGCGGCTCAAAGGCTCGTATTCTTCAATCTCACCAAGCATGACCAATTTATCATTATCGTTTTTTCTGAAGCTGTAATTCGCCAGATTTCCTGTTCGGGTACAAACAGCGTGAACTTTGGTTACATATTCGGCAGTGGCCATTAATGCTGGCATGGGGCCAAAGGGATTGCCTTTGAAATCCATATCTAATCCGGCAACAATAACACGGATGCCTTGATTGGCCAAATCATTGCAAATTTTAACGATTTCATCATCAAAAAACTGGGCTTCATCAATGCCAACAACATCGCAACCTTGTGCCAAAATAGCAATGTTTGCGGCTGCAGGAACTGGTGTGGAGCGAATCTCGTTAGCATCGTGTGACACCACCATTTCACCGTGGTAACGGGTATCAATGCTAGGCTTAAAAATTTCGACTTTCTGTTTGGCGAATTGCGCTCTTTTTAGCCTACGGATGAGCTCCTCGGTTTTGCCCGAGAACATCGAACCGCAAATAACTTCGATCCAACCAAATTGTTCTTTATGACTTACTGTATTTTCGAGAAACATTTTGTATTTTTCAGGCTTTAAAAAGGATTAGTTTTTATTACTTTGTAACGAAAACAAATTTATTAAAAAAGACACACCTTACTTACTATAATTTCAAAAGTTATGAAGAAAAAACTGGAAGCCGACTTGATAAGCATTGCGCATAAAGTACTGCAAATGAAAAACAAATCTGATGTCAATCAATTATATCATGAGACTCAGAAACTATATGAAAAACTGTCTATTTTACGATTTGTCGAAGAACATTTTGAAGAAGCAAAACCTACCATTGGTCAAGCGGAAATTGCAGAAAAAATGAAACAATTTTTCGAAGAAAATCATTTGTCGGAGATTAAGCCCGTGGTGGTGCATGACAAAATTGTAATTGAAGAAATCAACAATGAAGAAGTCGTTACTGAAGATATTCTGGTTGATGAAATCGAAGAGGAAATTGTAGAAGTGACAGAAGAAGTTTCCGAAATGGATTTTGAGGAAGAAGAAATAACTTTAGATGAATCCGAAGAATTAGAAGTATCAAATGATTTTGGATTCCAACCTGCTTTTGAATTGGACGTTGAATACGACGAAGAACCTGTAAAAAAGCAAGAGGCCGTTCAAATATCCTTTGACGATTTATTAGGAGGAAATTACAACGATACTCTTTTTGTCAAAGTAGATCCCATTGAAAGTATTCCATCTGCAATTGCAATAGAAACCGAATCAGCTATTGATTGGGAATCAGATACTGATCAAATTTCCGAAATGCCTCCGATCGAAATTGAACCCAAAGCAGTTTCGCTAAATGAAACACTTGCAAAAGGGATAAAGATCGATTTAAACGACCGAATTGCTTTTGTGAAGCACTTATTTGGCAACAGCGACGAAGATTATAATCGCGTATTAAACCAGCTTATCACCTACGATAGTTTTGAGGAAGCCCAAAATTTTATTGAAGACATGGTAAAACCAGATTACAATAGTTGGGAAGGGAAGGAAGATTATTCACAACGTTTTATCGAAATAATAGAGAAAAAATTCGATTAAATGGGTAAGCTATTTATTGTCCCGACCCCAATAGGCAATCTCGAAGACATGACTTTACGGGCGATTCGGATTCTTAAAGAGGTCGATTTAATTTTAGCGGAAGACACACGCACTAGCGGGAAACTCCTCAAACATTTCGAGATTGGCACGCACATGCACAGCCATCACATGCACAACGAACACAAAACGGTGGAGAATTTAATCGCGCGTTTGAAATCCGGAGAGACTATCGCTTTAATTTCGGATGCCGGAACACCAGCTATTTCAGATCCAGGTTTTTTGCTCACTCGTGCTTGCGTCGAAAACGGAATTCCCGTAGAATGTCTGCCAGGGGCAACAGCTTTTGTGCCCGCTTTGGTAAATAGTGGATTGCCTAATGATAAGTTTATTTTTGAGGGGTTTTTGCCCGACAAAAAGGGACGTCAAACCCGATATTTGGTACTTGCTGAAGAAACTCGCACCATGATTTTGTATGTTTCTCCCCATAAATTAGTGAAGACTTTGGCAGAATTTATCACTTATTTTGGCGAAGACCGACAAATTTGTGTTTCACGAGAATTGTCCAAACTACACGAAGAAAATGTTCGCGGGACCGTGCGAGAGGTGTTGACCCATTTCGAAAACAAACCCCCAAAAGGAGAAATCGTCGTGGTCGTTGGGGGAAAAACAACAACCAAAGAGAACAAAAAACAAACCGATTTATAATTTAATTGATGACAATAGCCGCCTTTTTAGAAAAATTAAAACAAACAACAAAAGACATTACATTCCCAGAAACCATTGCCTTGATTGAGGAAAATTACGATTTTACTCCAACGGCTTTCGAAAATGGAACGCAACATAATGCTGCAGGGGAAAATTCTGGTTCTTGCAAATTATTTGCTTTCGCCCAATTGCAAAACCTATCTCAAGCAGAAACATTGGCTTGTTTTGGAGCCTATTATTTTGAAGAAGTATTGGGGAATCCAGAAGGAACAAATCATCAAAATATTCGTAATTTTATAAAAACGGGATGGAGCGGAATCCAATTTGAAGGTCGTGTTTTAGCATTAAAATCCTAATCAGTAATTCTCAATTCCTAATTAATTATGCGGTGGACCTTAAAACCAAAACCTTCGGAAGACAAAGTCAAAGGGCTTGCTCAGGCTTTAAAAGTCGAAGAATTTGTGGCAAGGCTGTTGGTACAGCGTGGCATTGAGACTTTCGACGAAGCGCGTCAGTTTTTCCGACCCACTTTAGCCGATTTGCACAATCCGTATTTGATGAAAGATATGGATAAAGCCGTCGAACGCATCGAAATGGCGATTGAAAACCAAGAAAACATCCTAGTTTTTGGTGATTATGATGTGGATGGAACCACGGCGGTTTCGCTCGTTTCCTCCTATTTGAAAACGTACTATCCGAATGTCGCCACGTATATTCCGGACCGTTATGACGAAGGCTACGGCATCTCTTTCAAGGGAATTGATTATGCCGACGACAATGGTTTTTCGTTGATTATCGCCTTGGATTGTGGGATTAAATCCATCGATCATGTGGCCTATGCCAAAGAACGAAACATCGATTTTATCATTTGCGACCACCACAGACCGGGAGCCGTTTTGCCAGAAGCTGTAGCCGTTTTGGATCCAAAACGGGATGATTGCGGCTATCCATATGATGAATTGTGCGGTTGCGGTATCGGTTTTAAACTCATTCAGGCGTTGGGTGAAAACCGAAATCAAACCATCGAAGATTTAACTTCCTATCTGGATTTGGTTGCAACGGCAATTGCCGCCGACATTGTTCCGATGACGGGCGAAAATAGGATATTGGCGAATTTCGGATTGCAAGTCATCAACTCCGATCCGAGACCCGGAATCAAGGCTTTGATTCATCAAATAAAAAAGAAAACCTTAGACATAACCGATGTGGTTTTTATCATAGCGCCCCGAATAAATGCCGCTGGAAGAATCAAACACGGCAATCATGCAGTGGAATTGTTGACCGAATTTGACCTTGAGCAAGCACAACAATTTGCATCGGAAATTGAAGCGTACAATTCCGAAAGGAAAGATTTGGACAAACAAATAACAAAAGAAGCGCTGCTTCAAATTGAAGAAAATCTAGAAAAAGAGCGATTTACAACGGTGGTTTTTCAGGAAAATTGGCACAAAGGCGTAATTGGTATTGTGGCTTCGAGATTGATAGAAACGTATTATCGTCCAACATTGGTTTTTACCAAAAGTGGGGATAAATATGCCGCTTCGGCACGCTCTGTCAAAGGGTTTGACGTGTACAATGCCTTGGAAAGTTGTTCGGAACATCTCGAGCAGTATGGCGGACACATGTATGCCGCCGGAATGACTTTATTGGAAGAGAATTACCAAACATTCAAGGATGCCTTCGAAAAAGTGGTCGAAGAAACCATTCACCCCGATTGCTTAACTCCCGAAATTTCAATTGATGCGGAAATAAATTTCTCTGACATCACTCCAAAACTACTCCGGATTCTACAACAATTCGAACCCTTTGGCCCCCAAAACATGACGCCCGTTTTCTTGACAAAAAACGTGAAGGATACCGGCTATGCCCAAAAATTAGGCGCCGATGAAGAACATTTAAAACTTTTTGTGCGACAAAACAACTCCGAAGGGATGGCTGCCATTGGATTTGGACTTGGCAACAAAATGGAAATGACAACCGATAAAAAATCGTTTGAAGCGGTATATTGTATTGACGAAAACGAATGGAATGGAAAAACTTCCGTTCAATTGCGATTGAAAGATATTAAGCCATAATTATCAAATGAAGATAAAAGACCCCTACGCCGCCTTGCGTTATAAAGAATTCAACATGTTTTTAGTGTTGCGTTTCGCGATGGTTTTTGCCTGGTCGATGCAATTTATCGTAATTGAATGGGTTGTCTACAGCATGACCAAAAATCCACTTTCACTGGGGATTATTGGATTAATGGAAGTGATTCCAGCCATTGCGATGGCTTTATTTGCAGGGCATATTGTCGACCAAAATGAAAAGAAAGGCATGCTTTTCAAATGTATCCTAGCATTTACGGCAATCAGTTTTGCCATGTTTTTGTTGACCTGGCCTAGAATCACATCCAGCCTTTCGATCAACAAAATTTTATACGGCATTTACTTTTTAGTTTTTTTGGGTGGATTGGTACGCGCTTTTCTTGGGCCGACCATCTTCTCGCTGCTATCCCTAATTGTCCCTAAAAAAGTATATCCCAACGCCTCCACCTGGAGCAGTTCGGTATGGCAAACAGCGGCTGTTGTAGGACCTGCAATAGCCGGTTTTTCAATCACTTGGATAGGAATTCACTGGTCAATGGCTTTCGTGGTGGTGTGCTCACTTTTGTCGCTCATTGTTTTGACCCAAATAGAAACCAAGCCCATTTTAAATCCTAAAATTGGGGAACCCATAATGGAGAGTTTGAAGGAGGGCGTGAAATTTGTTTACGACAATAAAATCATTTTAGGAGCTTTGTCACTTGATATGGTTGCCGTTCTTTTTGGAGGGGCGGTGGCGCTTTTACCTATATTCGCCCAGGATATTTTAAAGGTAGGTCCCGAAGGCTTTGGTTTTCTAAGGGCAGCCCCAGCGGTCGGGTCTTTGTTAACAATGTTTATTTCGGTACACGTTTCTTTATATAAAAATGCAGGCCTAAAGCTTTTGACCGCCATTTTTGCCTTTGGAATTTGCATCATCGTTTTTGGAATATCCACTGTGTTTTGGATTTCGGTACTCGCTTTATTTTTGAGCGGTGTGGCCGACGGACTTTCGGTGGTCATCCGTCAAACGATTCTGCAATTAAAAACACCTGATGCCATGCGAGGGCGAGTTGCAGCAGTTAACTCCATATTTGTGGGATCTTCGAATGAATTGGGGGCTTTTGAAAGTGGATTGACCGCCAAGCTCATGGGGACAGTTACCGCAGTTGTTTTTGGCGGCAGCATGACCCTTTTGGTAGTTATTTTTACTGGAATCAAATTGCCGGCATTTAGAACTTTGGACTTGCAAAAAGACTTGGACGAACATGAAAATCAGGGGTAAATATTATACAAAAAAACCTCAATATAAATATTTAATCTAATACATGATTAATCCTTGTGTTTTATGAAATACTTTAAGGCGATTTAAGGTTTGGTGACTTTTTTCGAGTGATTTTAATTGAAAATTTTACTGAAAATTGTCTTGTAAATTTGCATAACATTAAAATTTAACTTTTAATAAATTTGCCATTAAGTATTGTTTTTCCAATTTCATTTTTGATATAGTATAGGTAAACTCCTTGAGAAAGAGTAGAGGTGTCTATTTTTATTACTTCTTTATTCAAAACTATTTTTTGTGTTTTGAATTTGCCTAGCACATCAAAAATGGAAATACTTCCAGTATTAAAATCAAGATGGTCGATAGCAATACAAATTTCATCTTTAACTGGATTTGGATAACATATGGAGGGAAGATTTTCATTTGCTAAAAATTGGACTTGGGCTAAATTTTGCTGAAAATAAGAACGTAGTAGCAACTCTCTATCGGTTTTAGTAGTCGGAAAAACTTCATCATAATATCCGCTTGAATGTTCGACACTCCAGCCATTCCAAGTTCGGAAAGAATAATAATCGTAATCCCAGTTGTATTCCTCAAAAATTTCGATACAATCGCGTATATAATTATAAGCACTATTACTTGGAGCCCATCTTACACAACTAAACTCTCCGATATATATAGGTACTCGGTATTTTTCTTGGTATGCTTTAAGTGGCGCAAGTAATTCCTTTAATTTGGCCTTGTCATAATAAATCCCATCAATGGTTCCAGGATAGTTAATTACGGGTGTTGCAGGTCCAAATTGTCCAGTGAGTTGCCCAGGTTGATACAAGTGTACACTATAAATTATATTCGGGACAGAAGCGTCAATAGGTTTGATATCATCTAAGTTTATACCATAATTTAAACTTTCAATAATTATGGATTTTACTGAATCAATTACTCTGATTTCATTTACTAGAGTTTCAGCTAATGTGGGCCACATCATGATGGTATTATCTAAAGGATAAGTATAGTCATACGGATATTGTTTATTAACAACAGGCTCATTGGCTAGGTCGTAAGCCCAAACTGTACTAGTGTTTTTATACCTTTCGGCAATTAATTTCCAAGCATTAATAAGTCTGGTTTGTGCGGCTTGACTGCTAAATAATCCGTCGGATAAACCTGCTAATCCAAGATTTATTTTAAGTCCATTCGCAGTACACCAGATGACCAATTCATCTATTCGTATTAATTCCGCTTGCAGAATGGCATCGTAATCAGATTTGAGTAAACCATCAGGATAATATTTCTCCCCTCCAATCATAACCCGTATCGTATTAGCTTTCCAGTCATAGCTAAGTTCATCTAGGCTACTTTTGCTGATACTATTGGCAGGATTATCACTAGTGGAAGCCACATTCATTCCTCTATACATTCCAGGATGGGTTTTATTAATCACAACTGGAGTGGTTCGTGCAGGAGGCATGGGTTCGGCAATTACCTGAATGTGGAGGTTATCAATCCAAAATTTTCCCGTGGCATTATAAATTCCAATATTTAAATTTAAGCTTTGAATATTATCATCTAACTTGAATGTTTTTCCAACTTGTTCCCATATAAATGTGCCTGTTTTTATTGGGATTCTATAATACTTTACCGAACCGGAGGTTAATATTGCTAACAACTGGATTACCATTCCTGTATTTCCATCTGTTATCAAATTTTCCCCTTTTATACTTGCCGAAAGCGCAATTGTTGTTCCTTGTAGATTGGTTAAAGGAATAGTGGCTGAGGATGTAAGATTGGTATTAGAATTTAAACTGTTAAAAAATAATCCTTTTCCCGAAAAACTCGCAGTGTCAAGTGTGTACCTTCCTATTGGAGTCCAAATCGCTTGAATATTGGGTAATGTTTTTTCAAAATCTTCATGAAAAACAGCACGATTTAATTGGCTATAACCACTGAGACTGAGGAGTAAACTAAAGAGTAAAATCGGATACTTAACTAATTTTTGGTTCATCTTTTTTAGTGATTTAAATAAGTGCCATTTTGTAGTAAATATTTGGTTTTACAAATCAAATTCTTTTGCTTTTCAAACAATAATCCATAAACACGCAGGAGAATGAAAATAGAGATTTCATGACAAATGTATGCCTGATTAGTTTCTGTCCAAAATTTATTAACCCTACAAATACTATACAGATTGAATACAATCCTATACAATAGCGAAGAAATATAGTGAGGGTTACTATAATTATAGTTTCTTCAACTCAAAAGTCTCGCCGTCAAAAACACCATAGGTAAAATAGTCTATCCAGTCTCCAAGATTCACGTACTCAGAGTTTTCTCCAACAGGGAGTTTCATGGGTAAATGACGGTGTCCGAAAACAAAATAATTGTAGTGTTGGGTTTCCAGTTTCCTTTTTGAGTAAAGTACTAGCCATTCGTTTTCTTCGCCAAGGAATTTCACGTCTTCAACTCCGGAGATGAGTTTGTTTTTTACCGAAAAGTATTGCGCTAGTTTCACGCCAATATCAGGATGAAGCCACCGAAAAACGGATTTTGAAAATGGATGGGTGAATACTTTTTTCATGCGTTTGTAACCCTTGTCGCCAGGGCCTTTACCGTCGCCATGACCAATAAGAAACGTTTTTCCGTTGAACGTATATTGTTGATTATCATGATAGACCGGGATGTTCAATTCTTTTTCGAAATAATCACTCATCCATAAATCGTGGTTGCCCACAAAGAAATAGATGGGAATGCCGCTGTCGCGAATTTCGGCCAGTTTTCCTAAAACCCTCACAAAACCCTTAGGAACTACGGTTTTGTATTCGAACCAAAAGTCAAATAAATCCCCTAACAAAAAAATGGCTTCGGCATCCCCTTTGACTTCGTCAAGCCAAGCCACAAATTTTTGTTCTCTTGGAAAACTCAATTCGGGAGTTGGCGCACCAAAATGCTGGTCGGAGGCAAAATATATTTTTTTGTTGGGTGTCATATAAAATGAGTTGGGTTCTAGGTTTTGGGTTCTAGGTTTTGGAATTTATAAAATATTGTCACTAGCAAACCATTCGGCAAAAGAAGATTCTGTTTCCTGCAGCTTCAAGGAAAAAAGACGAATGTTTTCAGGCAATCGACTGATGATGCGTTTCGAAAAATCAACTACCATATTTTCGCTCGTGGGTTGGTAATCCACTAAAATAACGTGGTGTCCGCGAGATTTTAGTTCCTTTGCCAACTCGATATGGGGAGTGGTTTCGTTGAAAACTGTGGCGTGGTCAAACTGGTCTACAATTTCCTCTTTGACAATTTTTTTCAAATCAGTAAAATCAATGACCATCCCAAATTTTACGTTATTCCGGTCTAATATGGGTGTTCCAATCACGGTTACCGACAGTTTATAACTGTGGCCATGTACGTTTTTGCACTTGCCGTCATAACCATACAAGGCGTGACCGGTTTCGAAACTAAACTGCTTGGTTATTCTGATTTTGCTCATTTTATTTTTTAATTTGGCGTAAGGCATTTTTGGTAAAATCGGAGAGGACGAATTTTCCGGAAATGGCTGCTCTTTCATAGAGCAACTTATCCCAGTTTTCAGTGCCTTCCCAAAGTGTTGTTTTCATTTCTAATAAAGATTCTGGATTATAGGAAGCTAATTCTGAGCTAAAACTAGCCAATTCTTTATCTAAAGTTACTTGACCAGCAAAAACTTTGGCATAAAGCCCTTTAATTTTTGCCCATTCCGAATCTTTCCATTCGTATGATGCTAGTGCTAACTCAGCCATTGCTGATTTTCCTATTTTTCTAGTGATGGCAGGTTCGATTACAAAAGGACCAATGCCAATTGAAAGTTCAGAAAGTTTAATACTACTATCAATAGTGGCAAAAACATAATCACAGGCTGCAATTATTCCAACGCCACCACCCACAGCTTTCCCATGGAT
Organism: uncultured Flavobacterium sp.; assembly: GCA_964535705.1. Lineage (GTDB taxonomy): Bacteria > Bacteroidota > Bacteroidia > Flavobacteriales > Flavobacteriaceae > Flavobacterium. The sequence continues at coordinate 13,206 of CAZHVE010000016.1, read as the reverse complement.
ACGCCCAATGATAATTTTCGAACAGCGGCGCATGGCGTTTATCACATTGGCAAATCCAGAGAAAAATTCAGTGGCTTCGGCCAGATTGGTAACGGATAGCAATTCGTCAAAAGAGGCGCCAGCACAAAATGCTCCCGTTCCACTGCTTTTTAAAACAATGACCGAAACGGCAGGATTAGCGCTCAAAACCTGAAGTTCTTTGGTCAAGCGGTTCAGCAAATCACTCGGAAAAGAATTACTCGCCGGATGCCCAAACTCAAGGGTGGCGATTTTATTTTCGATTGTCGTCAGGAGCAGGCCGCTTGGATTTTGTGATACCATTGTGCAGATTTTGATGTAAAGTTAAAAATATTAAGGAAATCAGGCCGTTTTTTTTAATAGTTCTGACTTTTAGTGTGTCTTTTGAACTTTTTTAGTACCTTTAATAGTGGCTTTGAATACGGATTTTGGCAACTGCAAATAGGGAATTTTCCTCCCTTAAACAGCGTGAAATTAAAAAATCAGCAAAATAATTCCAAAAAAAAAGTTGATTTTTTTTACTTAGTGATTATGACCACACGATTTTTTTTTACACTAAAAAACTATGAGAATTCCAGTAGTTCGAAAAAATGTAATTTTCTCACCTGATTCCACCAGGGTTGTTGCCCGATATTTTATGAATGGCGAACAACGGACCCAAGAAATGGTATCCCGCATCATGACGTTGGATGAACTACAAGTCCTTTACACACTAGAGCAAACACTGCGTGAGTTTGCGAGACGTCATCGGAATATTTCGCGTATTTTTTTTAAGCACTGCGAAAATATTCGAGGGATAATTGAGGGAATGCAGATTGACTATGATGGACTTTCTGAGGAACGAAAAATGCTTATTGGATCCTATTTTACGATGGAATATGCCATTGAATCTGCTGCTTTTTTCAATCCCTCAATAGTTGAGGATTTTGACCAATCGAATTTAGAAAAGGGAGAAAAGCGTGTCATCATTTCCTTCCGAGCCACAGGGGAAGGCCATATTTCATCCATCGTTTTTAGAAGGGGAATCCTAGACATAAACAATAATCTGCAGTTGATGAAAATGGGGTATTATATTGACAAGGCAGAGATTGTGCATAGGGCAATGCATAAAAAAAACCTATTTGCTATGAAATTGGCCGAAATGCATACGCCAGATAAATATTCAGCCGAAATTCTCAATGATTTGCCTGAACAATTTGGATATCACACCTTGAAAAATGCAATCAACAAAGCCCTGGAAGTTAAACCCATGAGCCCGAAGAAAAGTAGTGCGCTTGAAGAAATAATTTGGTTGGCGGATTCGTTTTATGATATACAATTCAAGCACGACTCGGATATTACAGAACGTGTTATATTTCCAATATCAGATTCTGAAAGCCGAGGAATTGAAGATGCCCGTTTTGTGCGTTTTATTGATGATGATAAATCAGAAAAAATAATGGGTACCTATACCGCTTTTAATGGGCATACCACTCTTCCGAAACTGATTACAACCGAAGATTTTTATTCGTTTAGTGTAATGCCTTTACGAGGAGAAGGAGCGCAAAATAAAAATCTGGCTATTTTTCCCAGAAAAATCAAGGGCAAGTACGCCATGCTTTCCCGAATTGACGGTGTCAACAATTACCTCATGTACTCGGATAGACCCACGGAATGGAGTAAGCCCATTTGCATTCAGAAGCCACGTTATCCGTGGGAATTTACACAAATTGGAAATTGTGGATCGCCACTATGGACCGAAGAAGGTTGGTTGGTCATAACACATGGTGTAGGTGCTATGAGGCGTTATTGCCTTGGTGCTTCGCTGTTTGATCTTGATGATCCTTCGAAGGAAATTGGAAGACTTGCCGAGCCATTGCTTTCCCCTCGAGAGGAAGAACGAGAAGGATATGTGCCTAACGTGGTGTACTCCTGCGGTTCAATTATCCACAACAACAGTCTTATATTACCTTATGCTGTGTCTGACTATTCCTCTCGATATAGCGTGGTAGATATGACTGAATTACTTGAGGCCTTGAAAAAAAGCAAATGATTTATTGAAATGAATCGATTTGTTTTTTGAAATTTTGATTTTACTTTAATTATATAGTATATTTGCGGCAAGATTGGGGGATTAGCTCATTTGGCTAGAGCGCTTGCCTGGCAGGCAAGAGGTGGTCGGTTCGAATCCGATATTCTCCACATTGATTATCAAGGCCTTACAGCAATGTGAGGCTTTTTTTATGGAGTCTAGGTGGCGATATTAGGTGGAGTTTTGATTGGTTGAATTTTATCCTTTTGCTTATTTGTACTCCTTGCAAAACAGCATGTCCGCTAGGCGGTCGTCCCGTCCGTAGATGTCTTTGAAAAAATTGAGGGTTCCGGCATCGTCAAACCAAGCCGTGAAATAGCCAATGTGTACCGGTATTCTCCTTTTGAGGACATAGGTGGTTTCTACCCCGCCATACATGGCAGCATGGATGCGTTCCGCATTCCATTCGGGCTCGTCTTTTAATAGTAAAATAGCCAATTCTTTGGCTTTGACCATATTGATGCAGCCGTGGCTAAAGGCCCGAACTTCGGCCTCAAATAAGGACTTAACTGGGGTGTCGTGCAAGTAAATGTCATTGGTGTTGGGAAACATGAATTTAATCAACCCCATCGAGTTTCGTATTCCAGGTTTTTGCCTGACGTTGCCATTGTTCCATTCCATATTATGGGAAGCCAAATAATTTTTGTCTCGGGCTATCGCCTGTTTCAATTCATTTTCGATGATGCTTTTGGGGACTATCCAGTAGGGACTAAAAACAATGTAGCGTATCGTGCCGCTAAAAATCACGGTTTCGGTAATGCTTTTGCCCACAAACACATTCGACTCCAGTTCCTTCTTGCCGTTTCTTCTGTAGATTAATTTAAAGGACGGAATATTGATGATGATGTATTCGTTGGCTTTGGTCAACTCCGGAGGAATCCAACGACAACGTTCCATGTTGACCATAATAGTATTCATGCGTTCCGCAATGGGAACATTCATGTTTTGTATGTGTTCGTGGGTAATGATATAATTCGGTTTGATGCCATTTCTTTTTTTGTAATTCAAAATCCCGGCCATTAATTCCTCGTCATACCAATTGCTTTTGGAATCTGTTTTTACATCTCCCGTGACAAAGAGCCGGGTTCTGATTTGACCGATGGTTTTCGAGCTGTCGTTGGGTTGGAAGTATTTCACGAACGGATTCATGTTAATGGCACTCCAACCGCCGTTTTGCTCTATTTTACGGTATTTTTTTAAGGCTTCCCGTAGTCGGTAATACTGCCCAAATTGCTGGTCTTCGTTTTTGTTTAACAAGTTGGCATCCACGAGCAGGGAGTCTAGCAACATCCCATAAGAGAGCTTTTTTCGGGGCAAAAACCAACCCAATTCTGTTACTTTTTCGGTATCGATTCCCTTGAATACTTTTTCGGCATAAAAGACAAATAGGCACGATAACAGGAGTTCGGTATCGGTTTTGGAAAGTTTTTTGGTGGTTTCGCCATCAAAAATTCCGTCCATTTGGTCTTTGTAAACCATGCTGGACTTCAGCCCTTCGTCCTCGAGTTGGGTCGCTTTGGAATACAACAAATTGGCAAACTCTATAAGTCCTTTTTTGTCGTACCAAATCGACGCATAATTTCGCTTTTGGTATAAGACAGTGACCTCCGTTTGGTATATTTTTAAATCAGGATATTTGCTGAAAAAACTAAATAAATCACTCTTTTTGAGGGTCATTGTGGCATTGCCAAATCGGGGTTCCTGAAGCGTTTGCATAGGAAAAAGGGATGCTGCGGGCGGATATATTTTCTTGAAGCCTTGAATAAGGCCGATTGAAAATCCAAATACTATAATTACAATGGGTAAAACAAATTTTCTCATGGCGTAATTATTTTACATAAAGGTAAAAAATATATAAATTACTCATTAAAAGAAACTTACAATTAACTTTATTTTAAAAAAGAGTGTCGCAAGTCAACGCAATAAATCGGATTCCTTTTTTGAAATCCACAATCCAAGGCTAACTAAACTTCTCCAAGCAATTGTTGCCACTAAAATAATTAGATTCGCCATTGTAGTGCCGGCGATTCTCCTTGTCACCATTCTAATTTTTTCCGTTTGCGTCCTGCCGTCTTATATATTTGGTTAATTTTGCAGAAATTTTTTATAAAAGCGTGGGAAGTAAAAACAAGTTAAAACGATTCAAGGAAAACGAAACATTCCAAAATGTTTTCCAACCGACAAGGGAAGAAGTGGTGGGGAATTTATTCCCGCTCAGGGGGAAATGGAACTCCGATTTTTTTAAAAACGACCATCCATTGGTGCTCGAATTGGGCTGTGGCAAAGGCGAATATTCCGTTGGCTTGGCCGAAAAATACCCCAACAAGAATTTCGTTGGAATCGACATCAAAGGGGCAAGATTTTGGCGTGGTGCCAAGACGGCCGTTGAAACCGGTTTGCACAATGTGGGTTTTATCCGCACGCAAATCGAATTAATCAACCATATTTTTGCCGAAAATGAAGTGGACGAAATTTGGATTACCTTCCCCGATCCGCAAATAAAATACAAACGTACCAAACACAGAATGACCAACTCGGAATTTCTGCAATTGTATAAAAAAATCCTCAAAAAAGATGGGGTTGTCAACCTGAAAACCGACAGTGAATTCATGCACGGCTACACCCTAGGATTGCTGCATGGCGAAGGGCACGAAGTATTGTATGCTAATCATAACGTTTATGTAAACGAAGGAAGCCCGGAGGAAGTTACTGCCTTTCAGACGTTTTACGAAAAACAATATTTGGAAATTAACAAATCAATTACGTATATTCGATTTAAAATTAAACCCTAATAACTAGATTATAGCGGTTTAATTTGCTTTTTTAATGCCTGATTTGCAATAAATGAACATCGTAACCTCATTATTTTTAGGGTTTTTCACCGCTTTTATAGGGATTATTCCACCAGGATTAATCAATATGACAGCCGCCAAGGTGAACCTAAAAGAAGGGAAACGAAATGCGATGTGGTTTGTTATGGGAGCGATACTAGTCATATTTTTCCAGTCCTTTTTCGCCATATTGTTCGCCAAGATTATCAATAGGCGTCCAGATTTGGTCACTTTGTTGCGCGAAGTAGGCTTGGGGATTTTCGCTACCTTGACCATCTATTTTTTGGTCTTGGCCAAAAAGCCGAAGGACAAGGCCATAAAGTTCAAAAAGAATAGTAAAACCAATCGGTTTTTTTTGGGAATGCTGCTTTCGGGACTCAACTTCTTCCCGATTCCCTATTATGTTTTTGTAAGTGTAACATTAGCTTCTTTCAAGCTATTTTCATTCGACACCACCTCCATTTTTATCTTTGTGAACGGGGTTGTTCTGGGGTCTTTTTTGGTTTTTTATGGCTACATCTCTTTTTTTAATAAGATAGAAAACAAAACCGACTATGTTACCAAAAATATGAATACCATTATCGGTACCATAACGGGATTGATTTCGGTGATTACCTTATGGAATGTCATCAAATACTATTGGTAGCACAATGCCAAATCCAACCGACAATTTTTTCGAAAAAGTCTATGCTATCGCCCGACAAATCCCTTACGGCAAGGTCACTTCGTATGGCGCCATCGCGAAAGCATTAGGAACGGCACGCTCCGCCAGGATGGTCGGCTGGGCGATGAATGCCTGTCATCATCTGGAAGATGTTCCAGCACACCGAGTGGTCAACAGAAAAGGATTGCTTACGGGAAAACATCATTTTGACGGTACGAATCTGATGCAGCAATTGCTCGAAAGTGAAGGGATTAGAGTGGTCGATAACCAGATTATGGATTTTGAAAAAGTATTTTGGACACCGAAAATGGATTTGTAATTATTTCCTAATTTTTAATCCCGAAGCTTCGGGATACAAATAATTACAAAAACCGTTAACTAAATTTTATCAATAACGGTCTAAACTTTAAACTCATAAACTTTTAATCCTTTAAAGTTCTTAGTATATTTGCAAACTGAAATTAGTCTTAATTAAGACAAGAAATATATTATGAAATTAGACAAAACTGCTATCCTAAAAGCATTAGAAACTATAACTATTGCTGGCGAAGGTAAAAACATGGTCGAAAGTGGCGCTATTGCAAACGTAGTCACTTTTGGTGATGAAGTTGTAATAGATTTGTTGTTACATACTCCTGCCATGCACATCAAGAAAAGAGCCGAAGACGATATAAGAAAAGTCATTTCCGACTTAGTTTCTCCCGAAGCTAAAATCAAAATTAACAGTAAAGTTGAAGTTCCAGACAAACCAGAAATAAAAGGAAAAAATATTCCTGGAATAAAGAATATAGTTGCCGTTGCTTCCGGAAAAGGAGGCGTAGGGAAATCTACCGTTACGGCAAACTTGGCGGTGACGCTGGCCAAAATGGGGTTTTCAGTAGGAATTCTCGATGCCGACATTTACGGTCCTTCCATGCCTATTATGTTCGATGTGGAATCCGAAAAACCAATATCGGTAAACGTAGACGGAAAATCCAAAATGAAACCCATCGAAAGCTATGAAGTCAAAATCTTATCTATAGGTTTTTTCACTTCTCCAAGTCAAGCCGTTATTTGGCGTGGCCCGATGGCCTCGAAAGCGCTAAACCAAATGATTTTTGATGCCGATTGGGGTGAACTGGACTTCTTGCTACTTGATTTACCGCCAGGAACCGGTGACATTCACCTTTCGATAGTTCAAGCCCTGCCTATAACAGGTGTAGTAGTTGTTAGCACGCCACAAGCGGTGGCGCTTGCCGATGCCAAAAAAGGGGTTTCGATGTTTCTATCTGAGGCGATAAATGTACCTGTTCTCGGAATTATCGAAAACATGGCTTATTTCACTCCTGAGGAATTGCCAAATAATAAATATTACATCTTTGGAAAAGAAGGGGCGAAAAACCTTGCGGAAGATTTAGCGGTTCCGTTTTTGGGTGAAGTACCCATAGTGCAATCTATTCGTGAAGCTGGAGATTACGGTCGTCCGGCAGCCCTACAATCGGGCTCCGTAATTGAAACTGTTTTCGAAGGAATTACTAGAAAAGTGGTGGAGGAAGTGGTGAGCAGAAATAAAAATTTACCCGCCACCGAAGCAGTCAAAATCACGACTATGGCAGGTTGCTCTGCCGTAAAAAAATAGGTTTTTAAAGACTTGGGTTTGGGCTTTTAAAAGTCTATCCATCTAATACTCTAAATTATGACAACAGAAGAATTAACGTCCAACATTGAAAAAGCGCTCGAAGAAATTCGGCCTTTTTTAAATTCTGATGGAGGAGATATTTCGCTAGTTTCCGTAACAGAGGGCAAGCATGTAATAGTTCGTCTCGAAGGTGCCTGTACCAGTTGCAGCGTGAATCAAATGACCTTGAAAGCGGGTGTTGAAACGACTATAAAAAAGTTTGCTCCACAAATAGAAACCGTTGTCAATATTGCATAAATTAGAATCGTCAGGAATGCTCACGATTTTCCCTTTAACCAAAATTACAGTAATAAAAATTACCCAATTACAAACAGTAAAAAATGGATGTATTAATAAAAATTAAAGACCGAGAAGGAGTTGTTCATGAATTACAAGCTCCTACTGATATGGCCATGAACGTCATGGAATTGTGCAAAGCTTACGAACTTCCTGTAGAGGGAACTTGTGGTGGGATGGCCATGTGTGCCTCTTGCCAATGTTATGTTCTTAACCAGGTGGCTTTACCGGCAATGGGAGATGAGGAAGAAGCGATGCTTTCGGAAGCTTTCTTCGTAAAATCAAACAGTCGATTGGGTTGTCAAATCCCCATCACCATGGACTTAGATGGCTTAGAGTTAGAATTGGCTCCAGAAAATTAACGAAAAAGCGTCCTGTTTTAGAACAGGACGCTTTTTGATTTTTATAGGGGTTTAACCTAATTTATTAAACCAATTCCAAATTTTTGGTGATAGTTTCTTCAATGGCATCCCAAAGTCCAATTCGTTTTTCGAGCGCCAAAATCGAAATTTCTTCTACATCCTTCCATTTTTTCTCGTCAGTGCCACAAAGTTCGGTTATCATTTTCATGGCCATCGGGCCATGCTCATCGGCGTCTAATTCAATGTGTCTTTCGAAATAGTAAATCAATTTGCTTAAATCGGTTTCCGGAAAATTAGCCTGAAAGTTTTTAAGTATTGCTGTAAACATACTTGGGATTAAATCTTCCCTTCCAAAGGTGAAAGCAGCAGCGATTTCATGTGTTTTGCCTTCGTCAATTACCCTGAAGGTAAAGTCCAAAAAGGCTTTGATATTGGGATGTAAATCACTTGTTTTAATGGCGACGAATATATTGTGAAGCGAATTGATTTCTGACAAAAAAGATTCAATTCCACTAGTGCTTGCCCCGCAGGCTTCCATCGCTTCCACATACATTTCATAATGACTTTGGTGGCGGCCATCTATCGTTAAATCCGATTCCTCGGCAAGAACTATTTCGTTTATCAAATACCTTGTTTCTCGATTTTTTGTTGGAAACCAAGGAGTGGTTGTACAGGTTAATTTGGCTTGTAATGCTTTTAACAAAGACATAAAATCCCAAACAGCATACACGTGATTTTCAAGAAAACAATTTAAATCGGCAATGGTTTTTACTTTTTCGTACAACGGATGGCTCAACAACAGTTCTTTTTGGGGATGAATTGTGTTGTTTATTGTTTCTATATTCATGGTTTAATTTTGTGTAAAAATAAAAAAGCTTCTTGTTTCCAAGAAGCCTTTGCTATTGATTTTATGAATACTTTAATAGTTGTTTATTACTATTTAAAAGCGGATATTCCGGTGATGTCCATTCCGGTAATCAATAAATGGATGTCGTGTGTTCCTTCGTACGTAATTACTGATTCTAGATTCATCATGTGGCGCATAATGGAGTATTCTCCGGATATTCCCATTCCACCCAGGATTTGCCTAGCTTCACGGGCAATAATTAGGGCCATATTTACATTGTTTCTTTTGGCCATCGATATTTGGGCTGTTGTGGCTTTTCCTTCGTTTTTCAAAACACCCAAACGCCAAGTCAGCAATTGCGCTTTGGTAATTTCGGTAATCATTTCGGCTAATTTCTTTTGTTGCAGTTGCATTCCGGCAATAGGTTTGTCAAACTGGATTCTTTCCTTGGCATAGCGCAATGCGGTGTCATAACAATCCATCGCAGCCCCTATGGCGCCCCAAGCAATTCCGTAACGGGCAGAATCCAAGCATCCTAGTGGTGCACTCAATCCTGATTTATTGGGTAATCTGTTTTCTTTTGGCACTTTTACATTATCAAAAATCAATTCGCCAGTTGCCGAAGCGCGAAGCGACCATTTATGATGTGTTTCCGGAGTTGAAAATCCTAGCATGCCTCGTTCTACAATTAATCCGTGAATTCTTCCTGCCTCATCTTTCGCCCAAACTATGGCAATATCAGCAAACGGCGCGTTCGAAATCCACATTTTTGCTCCATTTAATAAGTAATGGTCGCCCATATCCTTGAAGTTGGAAATCATACTTCCGGGATCAGAACCGTAATTGGGCTCGGTCAAGCCAAAGCAACCCATCAATTCTCCCGATGCCAGTTGGGGTAAATATTTTAGACGTTGTTCCTCGGTTCCGTATTTCCAAATGGGATACATCACCAAAGACGATTGAACCGAAGCCGTGGAACGAACACCGGAATCGCCCCGCTCAATTTCCTGCATAATCAAGCCATACGAAATTTGGTCTAAACCTGCCCCACCATATTTTTCAGGAATATAGGGGCCAAAAGCACCAATGTTGGCGAGGCCTTTGATGATTTGCGTTGGGAATTCGGCTCTTTGGGTGTAGTCTTCTATGATTGGCGAAACTTCACGTTTGACCCATTCGCGTGCGGCATCACGTACTAATTTATGTTCATCCGTCAATAATTCGTCAAGATTATAATAATCTGGAGCTTGAAATAAGTCTGGTTTCATAATTTATTTCATTGTGAGCGCAACGCAGAGAAGCGAAGCAATCTGTTAACTATGGTGTTACAAATCTACATAAAGAAATATAACAAAACAAAGTCTTAAAGTTATATTTTAAAAACTGATGGAATTGTGGTTTCGATTTTGTCCTTGAATTCGAGTTACATCTTCAGATAAAAATCCTTCGTCAACTCAATATATGCATCCGTGTACTCATGCCTATTTATTTCAATAACCAACTCATCGGCAGTTAAAACAGACAATTCATACCTTTTGAATGCCAATAAACTTCTCACAATTGGAGTTTTATGCGACCCTTTTACCCGAGTAACTTTTACGAGATACAATTCGGATTTGGCGCACAAGTCAATGAAATTTTCTTCCTCTTTAAATGGAATGATCACCGTAAAAATTCCGTCCTCGGAAAGCAACATGGCAGCGGCTTCAATTAAATCCTCGAAAGGCATTGCGTCTTGAAAACGAGCCAAATCGCGTTGAGAATTATCCGTTTTGTAATCTTCGCTATAAAATGGGGGATTGGAAACGATTAAATCGTACTCGTCTTCGGGTTCTTCTACGAATTCGTCCAGGGCGGCGTGAAAACAAAACAATCGATCGTTCCAAGGGGAATTTTCAAAATTATCAGTGGCTTGTTCATACGAATTTTCGTCAATCTCTAAAGCGTCAATCTGGTTTGCTGAACTTCTTTGCGCAAGCATCAACGCTATGATTCCGGTTCCGGTTCCAATGTCTAAAATACTGCGAGGATTATTTTCAATTGTTGACCAAGCTCCAAGCAAAACTCCGTCGGTACCAATTTTCATAGCACATTGATCTTGTTCAAGCGAGAATTGTTTGAATTGGAATTTAGACATAAAAATATTTATTGTAGATTTTCGATTAACCGAATAAACAAATAACCGATTAAACCTTTAAAGGTACATTTCAATCAATCCTTCCGGCAAATTCATGATGACTATTTTGTTTTCCCTGTCAATTTTTACAAGGAAATGGTCAATCATGGGAATAAGAATTTCTATTTCGCCGTTTAGCACTTCGAACAGCGGTTGTGCCGTAGAATCGTTTATGGATTGAATTTTTCCAACCACACCAAGTCGTTGGTCTTCGACTTCAAAACCAATTACTTCGTGAAAGTAGAATTTATTGCCGGTAAGTTTGGGCAACATTTCTAAAGGAAGATAAATGGCATTGCCCATTATGGCATCGGCATCTTCCTCATTATTCATATCTTCAAAACGAATTCTAAGAAAGTCGTTTTTGTGAAGGGAACAACTTTCAATAAAAAAAGGAACCAAGTGTTTGTTGCATTCAACAAACACTGATTCCAAGTTTTCGTATAACTCAGGTTCGTCCGTATCTAAATAGGCAAGAACTTCCCCTTTGAAACTAAATTTTTTTGCGATTTTACCTAAATAGAAACAATCTTCTTTACGCATCGTCGCTTGAAAATTATGCCTCTGTAGTTTCGTTATTTTCTTCAGCAACTGGAGCTTCTTCAGCAGCAGTAGCCTCTTCAACTTCGACAACTGGAGCTTCTTCAACAGCTGGAGTTTCTTCAACTTCAACAGTTGGAGTTTCTTCAACTTCAGCAACTGGAGCTTCTTCAACAGCAGGAGTTTCTACTCCTGTAACCTCTTCAGCGGCAACTTCTACTTCAACCTCAGCAACTGCTTCTTCAACAACAGGATTGGCGGCAGCAATAGCATCTGCTTCAGCTTGTGCAGCTGCAGCTAAACGTTTTGCATTCACTTCTTTTTCTGCTTTCAAAGCTTTCGTTTTTGCATCAGCTTGCGCTTTTGTCAAACCTTCTTTTTTGGCATCTACTTTTCCTGATTTAGCTTCTAACCATTCCGCTAATTTTGCATCAGCTTGTTCTTGGGTTAGAGCTCCTTTACGGATCCCACCATCAAGGTGGTGTTTCAATAACGCCCCTTTGTAAGAAAGGATAGCTTTAGCTGTTTCAGTAGGTTGAGCACCATTGTGCAACCATTTTACCGCACTATCAAGATCTAAATCGATAGTTGCAGGATTTGTGTTTGGATTGTAAGTACCAATTTTTTCTAGGTATTTACCGTCTCTTTTTGAGCGAGCATCAGCTGCTACAACCCAGTAAAAAGGTTTTCCTTTTTTACCGTGTCTTTGTAATCTAATTTTTACTGACATAATCTTATGATTAAATTTTGAGGTACTCGACCTCTGTTAATTAAGGGTGCAAAGATACATTTTTTATCGATAAATACTAATTCGATTGGGATTTTAATATTCGACAAGCTTTTATGCTGTTTTACGAGGCAAATTTTGGTCTCAATATCCTTTTTTAAGTCAAAATAAGCTACTTTTGTTTACTTCAATGACGTAAATCATGAAATGAACATAGCGAATTCCATTTTCAAACAAAAAACAACTATTGTCTTCGAATGAAAAAACTGGTACTATATATTCTCCTATTATTTGCCTTTGTATCTTGTCAAGAGGAAGTAAAATTTAACAATCCCTCTTTTCAAGGTCAAAAAGATAATGTGTTTTGGAGAGCGATTGATTCTAAAGCCATAGTTGCAGCTAATGGTTCTTTAAGTATCGAAGGATATACAAGAAACGAAAAGCTGACTTTAAAAACTACTTCTAAAAATCCTGGAACTTTTATTTTAGGAATCAACAATTTGAATACAGCAACTTATGTTATAGAGGATTCTAGTCCCAAAATCACTTTTTCTACTGGAAATGGGTTTGGAGACGGTCAAATAGAAATTACAGAATACGATGCCGTAAACAAAACGGTCACGGGAACGTTTCGATTTAATGCAGATAATTTGGATAATAACCCATTGTTTGGACTCACTTTAAACTTCCAACAAGGTGTTTTTTATAAGGTTCCAATAAATTAATCCTTTTTTTAAAAAGCCTTAAATTAAGATAAAGTACTTATAATCGGTGCTTTTAGCACATGATTATTGGTTATTCCTAAAAATAAAAACATAAATAAGCTAATACATAGTAGATTAGAGAAAAATAAACTTACATTTGTAACAATTATTATAAATAAGTACATATGAATATTTTTGTTGGAAGCCTTCCGTTCAGTATTGAGGAAGCAGATTTAAGAGAGTCTTTCGAGGCTTACGGTGCAGTTGATTCTGTAAAAATTATTACTGATAAATTTACTGGAAGAAGTAAAG
>CAZHVE010000015.1:0-41578 GCA_964535705.1 uncultured Flavobacterium sp. | reverse complement strand
TTAGATAAAAAATAGAAATGGCCGTTTTTATTTTTTATCGGACATTAATGTTTAAAAATGTGTAGTTCATCGATTTTATGGTCATAAAAAATTCCAAATTGATTTTTTTATTTAAATTTGATATCTTCATTAAACCTTTTATTAATTTTTAAATCAAAGTGTTGAACCTTTAAAATTATTAAATTATGAAAACCAAATTTTTATTATTTGCGTCTTTACTTTTCATCGCCTTTTTTATGGGTTGTTCTTCTGATGAATCTGTTGATGTTTCAGCTACATCAAAAACAATTACAACTGATGATGCCCTAGCAAATTCAGAAATTGATATTTCAGTGGATGATGTTTCTACCATTGTTGAAGATCAATTTTCAGTTCAACAAAATGCTGCATCAAGAACCAATCAACCAGTGAAAAGTATTTTGCCTGAATGCGCTATAGTAACTACTGTTGCAGAAACAGAAACTTACACAAAAACCATCGATTTTGGAACTGTTGGTTGTACTATGCCAAATGGAAATGTACTAAAAGGAAAAATTATTGTTAGTTTTTCTAAAAATGCCACTACACCTTCGCGAACAATTTCTTACACACTAGAAGGGTTTTATCACAATGATAAATTGATTGAAGGGAATAAAACGATTACCCATGAAAGAAAAAGTACCGATTTATTAGAGGCTTTACATCCAGTTACCACTCATTTAATTGATGTTACAGTTACTTTTGCTGATGGTAAAATTTACACAAGAAAAGGTACTCATGTAAGAGAAATGACCGTAGGATTTGCAACTTTGGGTAATTGGGAAGATAATGTTTTTAAGGCAACTGGAAACCATGTTACTAACTTTCCTAATGGTGCTGAATTAACTACAACCATCAAAACACCACTAGTTTTTAAATCGATTTGTAGAAAACCTTTTCCGGTACAGGGAGTGGTTGAAATTAATAAAAATGGCGGAATAGCTACTTTAGATTACGGAATAGGTGAATGTGATAATTTAGCAACTATGACTGCGGATGGAGTTTCAAAAGTAATTGAATTGAAGAGAAATAATAAATAATAAATTAGTATTTCAACAAAAAAAAACGTCCCGAGGGACGTTTTTTTTATGCTTCTTTATTTGCTAATTGACCACAAGCAGCATCGATATCTTTTCCTCGGCTTCTTCGCACTTTTACGACAATATCGCTAGCTTCAAGCGCTTTTATATAGGCATTTATTGATTCCTGTGATGCTTGCTGAAATTCTCCATCGTCAATAGGATTGTATTCTATCAAATTTACTTTGCAAGGGACATACTTACAAAATTTCACCAAGGCATCAATGGAGGCTTTATTGTCGTTAATATCTTTCCAAACGACATATTCGTAGGAGATTTTACTTTTGGTTTTTTTGTACCAATATTCCAATGCTTCGCGTAATTCAATTAAAGGAAAACTGGTGCTAAACGGCATTATTCGAGAACGGATTTCCTCTATGGCAGAATGCAAAGAAACAGCCAATTTAAATTTCACTTCATCATCGGCGAGTTTTCGTATCATTTTAGGAACACCCGAGGTGGAAACGGTGATTCGTTTAGGTGACATTCCCAATCCTTCATTTGAAGTAATCATTTCAATGGCTTTCATCATATTATTATAATTCATCAGCGGCTCGCCCATTCCCATAAAAACAATATTAGACAAAGGATGGTTATAATACAATCGACTTTCTCTATCGATGGCAATCACTTGGTCATAGATTTCTGCCGGCTCTAAATTCCGCATTCTTTTAAGTCGCGCAGTGGCGCAAAAATTGCAATCTAAACTGCAACCTACTTGGCTAGAAACACAAGCAGTTG
Source organism: uncultured Flavobacterium sp. (assembly GCA_964535705.1). GTDB lineage: Bacteria > Bacteroidota > Bacteroidia > Flavobacteriales > Flavobacteriaceae > Flavobacterium. The sequence continues at coordinate 39,740 of CAZHVE010000015.1, read as the reverse complement.
TCCTTGTATTTGTCGGTATCAAAACACTTTCCACCACCAAACCATCGTGCAAACGAACAGCATTCTTGACCGTTCCGTCTTCACTGCGTTGCATTGTATCGACTTTAATGTGGTTGATAACAAAGTTGTCTTCGAGCATTTTTCTAGTAGTTTTCGCCACATTACTCATGTCCTCAAAAGTATGTGCGCCCTTGCTCCACAACCATTCATAGACTTGATTTCCACGGAACGCTTGGTCTCCATTGGCAACAAAAAAATTACGTAATTGTTCTTTTGATAAAGAGCGGATGTCTTTCTTCTCGATTTGCATGGCGCAAAGTTAATAACTATTTGTTGTTTTGTTGTTTTGATAATTTGATAACTTTGACAAAAATTATAAAATGCATTTCATTTCACAAGAATTAGAAGATTACATCGAACAACATTCTCAGAAAGAGCCGGAATTACTGGCGGCATTAGACAAAGAAACTCATCAGAAAGTTTTATTGCCACGAATGTTGAGCGGGCATTTTCAAGGGCGTGTTTTGAGCATGTTGTCCAAACTGGTTCGTCCGGTAAACATACTAGAAATTGGCACCTATACTGGTTATTCGGCCTTATGTTTGTGCGAAGGAATCCAGGAAAAAGGAATACTTCATACGATTGACATCAAGGAAGAATTAGTTGATTTTCAGCGGAAATACTTTGACAAATCGCCTTGGGGAAAGCAAATAATACAACACCTTGGCGAAGCCATTGCTATTATTCCAACTTTGGACCTGAAATTTGATTTGGTTTTTATCGATGCCGACAAGGAGAATTATATTCACTATTTTGAAATGATTGTTCCAAAAATGAACAAAGGAGGAATTATCCTTTCGGACAACGTTTTGTGGAGTGGTAAGGTTTTAGAGCCGCTACAAAGCAATGATTTGAGCACAAAAATATTATTGGAATACAATCAATTATTGAAAAATGATCCAAGAGTAGAAACCGTTTTATTGCCTATTCGCGATGGATTGACTGTTTCGAGAGTTATTTAGACTGCATTCGAGATTGGTAATATTGGTAGGTCTTATAGAAAACAATTCCACAAAGCCCCCCAAAAACATAACCCGTTAAAATATCAGTTGGATAATGAACTCCTAGGTAAATTCGGCTGTATGCAAAAATCAAAGGATATAAAAAAATCAGAAAAATATAGTGGTACTGTTTCTTTAATATTAAAAATAGGAAGGTCATCGTCGCCATTGAATTTGCGGCATGCCCAGAGAAAAAACTGTAGGCACTCGAATGGTGTACTATTCGGATAAAATCTTTAATTTTTGGATCATTACAGGGTCGTAATCGCTTGAAAGTAATTTTGAATAGTTCAACAGATTCATTGCAAAACAACAGTACTAGACCAATAAAAATGATAACTATTCCAAGATTTTTAAGGCCTATTTTTTTGTAAAGCAGAAAGGCTAGCAGCAAGAAAAATGGCGTCCAATATACTTGCTTGGTTATGATGAGCCATAAATTATCATAATCAGGAGAACCTAGACTGTTTAGGTAAATGAATAGATGGGTATCTAGAGTCCCTATTTTTTCCAACATTATTTTTTGCGTTTTATAGGGCCAATGCTATCCTCAATTTCTTCGGCAACTTGGCTTATTTGAGGTGCTGTTTCGCCTAGTAATTCGTCTTTGGCCTTGTCAATTTCCGGAGTAAAAGTACTTGAAACGATTGTCCTTGATGTTGTTGTTTCTCCCAGGAGATTACTTTTAGTCTTGTCGATTTCCGAACTAATGCTGTAGGTAAAATCATGGAGATTTTTTTGATCAAAACCATTGGCCTCGGCACTTTTTTGAATTTCACTTTTGATATCATTAGTGGCGTTTTTTAATTGCGCCATCGCTTTTCCCAAAGTTCGCGCCATTTCAGGCACTTTATCAGAGCCAAAAAGCATTAATATGATAAATATGATAAAAATCAATTCGCCTCCTCCTATACCAAACATACTCTGTTAATTTAAATTGCAAAGTTACAAAGTTGTCCAGTTACAAATGGTCTTATTTTATAAATAATTAACAACCTAACAAATTTTAAATTCAAAATCGATAGCAGAAAAAAGGGGAATCAAGAAAGGGATCCTTAAGTTTTTTAAAACAAAAAACCCCAAACTTTCGTTTGGGGTTTAGAGCGAAAGACGAGGCTCGAACTCGCGACAACCAGCTTGGAAGGCTGGAGCTCTACCAACTGAGCTACTTTCGCATTACATTGGTGCAAATATAATTAATTACTTAGCTTCTTTGCAAGTTTTTTAAAAAAAAATATTAAAACCCCTTGTTTTTTTATAACCGTTTTAAAATTAAATCGTTATAAATTCAGTAATTTTATATAGCAATCACATTATTTATAAAAAAATGAATCCATTTTACTTTGTCATGTTGATATGCATTATTTTGGGATGCAAAAAGGAACCGCTAAAAAATGAGGTAGCCCTGCAACTTCCCGCTTCAATCCCTACAGTCCAAACAAAATCCGATAAAATTGTGCCCATTGACAGCGTTTCATTATACCAGTACAAGAGTAAAGAACTTATCCATCTATACAAGTCCGCTGATTTTGTATCTATTTGGGGAAAAGAAAAAATTAGACAAACGGTTTTGGAACAACTCTCGAATTCTGATAAAGAAGGACTAAATCCGATGGATTACAACATACATAAACTGATGGATTATGAGAAAAAAATCGCCGTGCTGACGGATCAAGAATTGGCAAAATTTGATATTTTGCTTAGCCTTAGCATTCAAAAGTACATTTCTCATTTGACTAATGGCCGAGTGAAACCGAGAAATATATATAAAAAATGGGATTTGAAAGAAAACAAGATTGACATTAATAAAACACTATTCCAATTACTAAAAAGTGATTCTGTATCAAAAAAATTAGAGCTATTAAAACCCAATCACATTGTTTATAAAGCATTGAAAAATGCACTTAAAATCATCAATACTTTTCCAGAAGATGACTTTAAAAAAATAGAAATCAACGGTAAAATATCTCCAAATGACAGCAATTCCACTTTAATTGGGATAAAAAAAAGATTGATCTATTGGAAAGATTTACAACCGAAAGACAGTTTGTCCATGATTTATGATAGTGAAACTGTCCAGGCCATGAAAAAATTCCAAAGCCGACACGGTTTAGGCGCTGACGGGATTATTGGAAGAGGCACAATCGAATCACTCAATTTTTCTAAAAAACAGCGTAAAGAGCAAATTCTCGTTAATCTCGAGCGTTGGAAATGGTTTCCGAAAAATTTGGGGAATGAATATGTAATTGTCAACATTCCGGATTATAAACTGAGTTTAGTTAATAACAAAGACACCATTCAAACGCACCGGGTAATAGTTGGCAGACCTAAAAGAAAAACTCCTGTTTTATCATCAAGATTGACCCAAGTGATTTTTAATCCAACCTGGACTGTGCCACCAACAATTTTGAGGGAAGATGTAATTCCCGCTATTTTGAAAAATAGAAGCTACTTAACGCAAACAAAAATCAGGTTATACGACCGAAATGGAAATGCAGTCCCTTTATATAACTGGAGTTTATCGAATGCTTACAACTACCGTTACGTTCAAATTCCGGGAAAATTCAACTCGCTGGGAATGGTAAAAATGATATTTCCCAATCGCTTTTCAGTTTATTTACATGACACCAATCATCGTGATTTTTTCGAAAAAACAGAACGTTCCTTGAGTTCAGGATGCGTAAGAGTAGATAATCCTTTAGAGCTGACCGAATATTTACTAAACGATCCAACTCATTGGAATTTGAAAAAAATTACTAAAACACTCCAAGATGAAAAAACGAAATACGCTACCATAAAGAAAAAAGTCTTTTTTCATCTATTATATTGGAACGCATGGAGTGATAAAAACCGTTTGATTTTTAGGGATGATATCTATAATCTTGATGCCGTTTTATACAAACAGCTAGGAAACTAATTTAGAAGTTGAACTAAAATTTACAGAAGGATAATATATAAACAAGCACGATTTATTTTTTATTGTATTGATAATTCCCTTTGATAATTCTTCCGGAATAGCCGGACAACCCTGACTTCTTCCCAACCTTTTATTGTTTTTGACAAACCTATCCGAAACATAACTAGCCGCATGCATTACAACTCCTCTGGCTCTGGCATTATCATTTATTCCTTTTTCCAGACCATCTAATTTCAAAGACACGCCATGTTTTCCATTATAGATTTCACCGGTGGTATAAAATCCCAAACTACTTTTGAAAGATTGTGCCGCATTTGAAAAATGATTAGCAAATTCTTCTCCAGTATTCCTTCCGTGTGCAACGAGGGAATTATACAAAATCGTGTTGGTGGCCAAATCGATTACCCAGAGTCTTTTTGTGTTTGAGGACAAACTAAAGTCAACCAAGGTTAAAATATTTTTTTGAATTACCCCTTTTTCTTTCAATAAATAAAAACCTTTCAAAGCTTTAGTGAAACTTTCAAGATTAGGCAAGGCAAATTTGCCGGATTTTAAGGAGTTATAAATATCTTCGGTTTTTGAATCCAAACTCTGTGGTGTTAGGCTAACGACTGTACTTTTTTGGATGTTCTTCGGATTAGGGGAAATCACTTCACTTGGATTGATTGAAAATAGGAAAAACAAAACGATAGGAAATAATTTGTAAATCATTGAAAATGTAGGTTTTAATAGTATGCTTGGGATTGCTAATTTACAACAGAAATGTCCTTTTTAAAAATTTTTAAGAAAAAAATATGATTTTAAAACTCGTTTGGTACTTTTTATTGGATTCAAATAATAACATCTCTTTTGTTTGTTGTGTTAATTTTGCTATTTTTGTTTGAACAAAGTCAAAGTTTATGCCAAAAAATTACTCCGTAATTCTCCTTTTTTTACTCTTTTTAAGTTCCTGCATCTATGGCCAAAAAAAGACACTTCAGGCAAAATCAATTGTTGAGAATATTACCATTGACGGAAAAATTAACGAAGAAATTTGGAAGACAGCTCAGGTAGCTTCTGATTTTATTATGTTTGAACCTGATAATGGAAAACCCATAAGCCAAGGAAAGCGAACAGAAGCAAAGGTGCTTTATGACAATAACGCCCTCTACATATCCGCTTTGTTATATGACGACGAGCCAAATAAGATTTCAAAGGAAGTAACCAATCGGGATGTTTTTGGAATTGCCGACAATTTTTCGGTTTCTATCAATGGGTACAATGATGGCCAACAAGATTTTAGATTTTACGTCAGTGCTGCCGGAGTCCAAATGGATTGTTTAGCGACCGAAGATAGTGAAGATTATAATTGGGATGGCATTTGGGAAAGTGAAGTAGCATTAACTGATTTGGGCTGGGTAGTGGAAATGAGAATTCCATATGCAGCCTTACGTTTTTCAAATTCCGAGAAGCAGATTTGGGGTTTAAATTTTAAAAGAGTTATAAAACGTGACTTACAAGACCAGAGCTACACCTGGAACTTCGTCGATACAAAAATAGGTGCTGTAATTACTCAAGAAGGGATATTGGAAGGGATTGAAAACATAAAAACACCAACTCGACTTTTCTTGATTCCATATACTTCGGCCTATTATCAACAAGATGATTATGCTTCCGATAAAACCCTGAAAGCCGGAATGGACATTAAATATGGAATAAATGATGCGTTTACGCTCGATGCCATATTAGTTCCTGATTTTGGACAAACAAAATTCGACAATGCCATTCTTAATCTTGAACCTTTCGAACAGCAATTTGACGAAAATAGAGCTTTTTTTACTGAAGCAACTGATTTGTTTTCAAAAGGAAATTTATTTTATTCCCGAAGAATTGGTGGAAGTACAACAAAAACTAAAGAAGATTTAAAAAGTCAATTGGCTCCAAATGAAGAAATCACAAATTTTCCCGGCACTGTTGATTTAATTAATGCCGTGAAGGTTTCAGGTCGAACTGAAAAAGGACTTGGAATTGGGTTTTTGAATGCTATTACCGAAAAAACTTTTGCGACAATTCAAGGTACTATTTCTGGAGCAACTCGTAAGGAAGCTATAGAGCCTCTAGTCAACTATAATGTTTTGGTTTTCGACCAACGTTTTAACCAAAACTCTTCCGTTTCATTTGTGAATACCAATACAACGCGAAATGGAGATTTTCGGGACGCCAATGTTTCGGCTTTATTGTTCGACCTGAATACAAAAGCAAATACCTATAATTTATTTGGAGATGTTAAATACAGTTCAATAAATACCGTTGAGGATTACGATGGTTTTAAAACGGCATTAAGCTTCGCTAAAACAAGTGGAAAATACAGGTATTTATTTTCTGCAAAATACCTTTCCGAAAATTATGATATAAATGACTTAGGAATCATTTTTGTGAATAATTATCACTCGGGATACGGTGAAATGACCTATAGAATCATCAATCCTACTAATACCTTTAACTCTCTTAAATTTAACCAAAATATTAATGTTGAAATTCAAAACACCACAGGAAAAACGCAAGAAGCCTGGTATCAAGCCATATTGACGGCTACCACTGTAAAGAATCATTATATTGAAAGTAAACTTCAAATCAACCCTTTAGACCGGTTCAATTTTTATGAGCCACGAGTTTATGGAAGATATGTTTATATACCAAAAAGCATATTGGGATATGCTCAGTTTTATTCTAATGACAATAGACCTTTTCATTATGAAGTTGAAGTTGCGGCCGAAAAATTCGACGAAGAGAATAGAAATATTTATAAATTATTTGGCGGTATAAAATATAGATTTAGTGATAAATTTTCTTTGTCTTACAACTTCCAATATTCTCATTTGTATAACGACCGAGGTTGGGTAGGTTTTGACAATGATGCTATTATTTTTGCCGAGCGCAATCGGGAAATAGTTGATCATTATTTTACCGGAAAATATTCTATCACAAACAAGATGACTTTCAATCTTATAGCGAGATATTATTGGTCTTATGCCGAAAATCACGAATTTTTTACTTTGCAAGACGGTGGCTATCTATCTCCTAATCCAAGTTATTCGGACAATAAAAACAGGAATTTTAACTCTTGGAATTTAGATTTTTCTTATTCATGGTGGTTTGCTGCCAATAGTCAAATTTCCGTTTTATATCGAAATTACGCAATAGAGAGGACAAACCTTGTTGAAAAAAATATGAATAAAAACCTTTCAAATGTTTTTGACACCAATTTAACCAACATTTTGTCAGTCAGTATACGCTATTATATAGATTACAATTCCTTGAAAAGTAAGCATTAAAAATGCATTAATTCCAACAAACGACCTCTTCCTAAATACAATTTGTATTATTTGAAATTCTTAACTTAAAAATGTGCAATAATGATTTTTATCATCTAATACATTTTTAGAAATGCTATATCTTTGCAAAAAAAATACAATGAACAAAAAAGTAATCCTAATGATTCTTGACGGTTGGGGAAAATCTCCAGACCCAAAAGTGTCCGCAATCGACAATGCCAACATTCCCTTCATTAATAGTTTGTATAAAAAATACCCAAGCGCACAGCTTCGAACCGATGGGTTAAACGTGGGCTTACCAGAAGGGCAAATGGGAAATTCCGAAGTGGGGCACATGAACCTTGGTGCCGGAAGAATTATTTACCAAGATTTGGCAAAAATAAATCTAGCTGTTGAAAACAAAACCTTGAATAATGAACCAGTGCTTGTTGATGCGTTCCAATATGCCAAAGACAAAAACGTAAACGTTCATTTCTTAGGGCTAGTTTCTGATGGTGGTGTGCATTCACACACTTCGCATCTTCAAGGGTTGATAGATGCAACCCAGGATTTCGGCTTGCAGAAAGTTTTCGTTCATGCCTTCACTGATGGACGCGACGTGGATCCAAAATCTGGAGCGAGATACATACAGAATTTAGAAAATTATATCGCGAACACCTCCGTGAAAATTGCTTCAGTGGTTGGGAGATATTATGCCATGGATCGTGACAAACGTTGGGAAAGGGTGAAAATAGCTTATGATTTATTGGTAAACGGAACAGGTACTCATTCGAAAAACGCGGTAAAAAGCATTGAAGAAAGTTACGAAAAAAACGTAACTGATGAATTTATTGACCCCATTATTATGGTTGATGAAAATGACAAACCATTGGCCACCATTAAGGAAAATGATGTTGTAATTTTCTTTAATTTCAGAACAGATAGAGGTCGCGAACTAACCGAAGCTTTGTCACAACAAGATTTCCATGAGCAAAATATGCACAAACTCAATTTGTATTATGTTACGCTAACTAATTATGATGAAACGTATGAGAACGTAAAAGTGGTTTACAACAAAGACAACGTTACGGAAACTCTGGGCGAAGTATTAGAAAAAGCAAACAAAAAACAAATAAGAATTGCTGAAACTGAGAAATATCCTCACGTAACATTCTTCTTTTCGGGTGGAAGAGAATTGCCTTTTATTGGCGAAAGTAGAATCCTGAAAAATTCACCAAAAGTAGCTACTTATGATTTAAAACCCGAGATGAGTGCTTATGAACTGGCGGATGCCCTAGTTCCTGAACTTGAAAAAGGCGAAGTGGATTTTGTTTGTCTTAATTTTGCCAATGGCGATATGGTAGGACATACAGGTGTCATGAGTGCAGCAATAAAAGCTTGTGAAGCAGTCGATAAATGTGTCGAAAAAGTAGTTACGGCGGCTTTAGCCAATAATTATACAACTCTTATAATTGCGGATCATGGCAATTGCGAAACAATGATAAATCCTGATGGAAGCCCAAATACGGCACATACCACCAATCCGGTTCCAATTATTTTAGTTGATACCGAATTAAAGGAAATTCACGATGGTGTCTTAGGCGACATAGCCCCAACTATTTTGGGGTTAATGGGGGTTAAAAAACCGGCCGTAATGACTAGGCATTCGTTATTATAAATTCCAAAATCTACAATTTTTCAAAACTACTCCTCGTGAGTAGTTTTTTTTTAATATAATTAAATGTTAAAATTTCAATATTAAAAGCAATACTATTATATTTGCAATTAAATACATTAAAAATGGATCAGATTTTATCAAACATCAAAATTAAAGTAAACGAAAAACTTTATGTAAAAGACCCTGAAACTTCAACATTAGGCAAAAAAATTATTCAAGAGAGCATACTTTTAATCGATAGTGTTGGTTTTGATGAATTTACGTTTAAAAAATTAGGGAATAAAATTGGTTCCAATGAAAGTTCCATCTATCGCTATTTCGAAAACAAGCATAAATTATTAGTATATTTATCTTCTTGGTATTGGAGTTGGATGGAATATCGATTAGTATTCTCAACTTCAAATTATGCTAATCCTTGGGAAAAACTAAAAAAAGCCATCATAATAGTAACTGAAAAGGTGAAAGACAACCAAAAAACGCAACATATTAATGAATCCATTTTGAATAAAATTATAATAGCTGAGTTTACTAAAACTTTTCACAATAAAGAAGTGGACCAAGAAAATAAAGAAGGTTTTTATTATATTTATATAAGAGTGATTAATAGATTAACAAACATAATCACTGAAGTAAATCCAGATTATTTTTATCCAAAAAGTCTAGCTTCTAGCATTGTTGAAGGAGCAATGCATCAGCATTTTCTTGAGGATCACATGCAGGCTATTACAGACTGTAATGACACGACAAGTCCAACCGATTTTTACTTAAACTTAATCGAAAAAATTCTTAAAAAATAGATCATGACTTCAATAAAACGACTTTACAATCTTTTAGAATTAGACAAAAAAGATGTTTCACAAATTTTTTTCTATGCTATTTTTGCTGGAATCGTGAGTTTGTCTTTACCATTGGGTATTCAGGCTATCGTAAGCTTCATTCAATCCGGGCGTATCAGCGCTTCATGGATAGTATTGGTAGTTCTCGTAGTTATTGGGGTGGCCCTAGTTGGTATTTTATCATTGATGCAATTACGTATCACTGAAAATTTGCAACAAAAAATTTTTGTGCGTTCTTCTTTTGAATTTGCTACTCGTTTACCCAAAATAGAATTCAAAGAACTACATGGCTATTATCCGCCTGAATTGGCCAATCGCTTTTTCGACACTTTGACCATTCAAAAGGGGACTTCAAAATTGCTGGTGGATTTTTCAGCTGCCATTTTACAAATTATTTTTGGTGTTGTTTTATTATCGCTTTACCATCCCTTCTTTATTATTTTCGGAATTTTATTGTTGATGTTGTTATATATTATTTTTAAATTTTCCTATAATAAAGGAATTGAAACCAGCTTAAAAGAATCCAAAAACAAATACAAAACCGCGGGTTGGATACAAGAAATCGCTAGAAATAATTTCAGTTTTAGAAATGAATTCAACTACGATTTTGCCTTAGAAAAAAACAATACCCTTATAAAAGATTATTTATACAGTCGAGAAAATCATTTTAATGTTATCAAAAGACAGTTTAGTCAACTCATAATTTTTAAAATAATCATTACGGCTAGCTTATTAATCATTGGTGGCTACTTAGTTTTGAACCAGCAAATGAATATTGGGCAATTTGTGGCTTCAGAAATCATCATTTTGTTAGTAATCAATTCTGTTGAGAAAATTATTCTTGGACTAGAAACTTTCTATGACGTATTAACGGCTGTAGAAAAAATTGGACAAATTACCGATATGGAATTGGAAGAAGAGGTTGACATAGAGAACAAAAGTTGTTACAACAATATCACCCTTGAAACAGAAAATATGGAATTTCAATTTCCGGGATCTACTTTTGGGATTTTAAAGAACATCAATGTGAAAATAAATCATGGAGAGAAAATCATAATCGATGGGGAAAATGGTTCAGGAAAAACAACCTTGATTCGAGTGCTTTCTGGTTTATTACACCCAACCTCAGGTAACTTTTTTATCAATGATGATACTTTTAAAAAACTAGACGTTAAACAATACCGTTCGAGAATAGGAAGTATTATTCAAGGAGAAACCCCATTTGAAGGAACTATTCTCGAAAACATCACTTTCAATGATAAAAACATCAGCTCCGAAGATTTAAAATGGGCTCTAGATGGAGTTCAATTGACGAGCTTTATAAAAACACTGCCAAAAGGATTAGACACTGAAATTTTTCCTGAGGGAAAAGAACTATCCTCTTCAAATTTCCAAAAAATCTTGTTGGCCAGAAGTATTATTCACAAACCCAACATTTTGTTTTATGAAGAACCAACCGATAAAATGGACGTTAAAGTAGCCAATGAAATCATCGACTTTATTACATCCGAAAAAAACAAATGGACGGTAGTTGTCTCCTCCCAAAACCCTCATTGGCTTAGAAAATGTGAACGAGAAATTACAATGCAAAAAGGTACTATCATATCAGACACTAAAAAATAAGAGTATGTTAAATATATCCGACAAAAAATCAATAAACAATGATGCTCTTGAAAAATATTCTACTATAAAAAATTTGAGCAACAGACCGCATTATAAAATATTGAATCGAATAATTCTTACGGTTACCATATTTGCATTTATAGCCCTTTTCTTGCCTTGGACACAAAATATTTCGGGTTCTGGAGCTGTTACAACTTTAAAACCGAATCAAAGGCCACAAACTATTCAATCCGTTATTTCTGGTAGAATTGAAAAATGGTATGTGCAAGAAGGCAATTATGTTGAAAAAGGCGACACTATTATTTTTATATCTGAAATCAAAGAAGACTATTTGGATCCAAACTTGGTAAAAAACACCAAAAACCAAGTGGATGCCAAAAAACAATCCTTGGAATCATATGGTTCGAAAGTAGCAATAGTCTCCAAGCAAATGCAAGCGATAGAAAGAGAAAAAATATTGAAACTTAAACAAGCAGAGAATAAAATAAAACAAGCTCGTTTGAAAATTAAAAGTGACAGTATAGACCTTGTAGCAGTGAAAACGCAATTGAAAATTGCCAACACCCAATACAACCGTTCCATACAACTAAACAAAGAAGGATTAAAAGCTTTATCTGATGTAGAAGAAAAACGTTTAAAACTGCAAGAAACTGAAGCTAAAATCATCACTCAAGAAAATAAATTTTACACTAGTAAAAATGAATTCATCAATACGGAAGTGGAAATCAATAGAATCTCCGCAGAATATTCCGAGAAGATTTCAAAAGCACAGAGTGATCAATATACAGCAATGAGCAACCAATACGACACCGAAGCGCAAGTTAGCAAATTAGAAAATCAATATGCTAATTATAGCATTCGAAACGGAATGTATTACATCAAAGCACCGCAAAGTGGCTATATCAATAGAACTCTCCAATCAGGAATTGGGGAAAACATTAAAGAAGGTACCCCCATTGCAACGATTATGCCTTCTAAATATGACATAGCCGTTGAATCTTTCGTAGATCCAATTGATTTACCTTTAATAAAAAGAGGCGAAAAAGTAAGAGTTTGGTTTGATGGTTGGCCAACAATTGTTTTCTCAGGATGGCCAGATATGTCTTATGGTACTTTTGGCGGTGAAGTTGTGGCTATAGAAAATTTCATTAGTGATAATGGGAAATTCAGAATACTTATTGCTCCGGACAAAAATGAGGCTTCTTGGCCTAAACAATTAAGTATGGGCTCTGGTGCACAAACCATTGCTTTACTGAATACCGTTCCGGTTTGGTTTGAGTTCTGGAGGACACTAAACGGTTTTCCACCCAATTATTACAAGGGAAAAGAGAAACCTTCAAAAGAAAAGAAATAATGAAACGAGCATGTACAATTTCACACAGGGAAATATTTATATGTGTGTTCCATCGGACCATTAATAATCATTAAAAATATCTAGATGAAATACTTTCTTTTTACACTCGTTTTAATAGGAACTACTATTTATGGTCAGTCCAAAAGCGAATCCACTTTACCTGTAAATCTCAAAGAAATGAGTTATAACGAGTACATGGGTTTTGTAAAAAAATACCATCCATTAGTTAAAACTGCTAACTTAGAAATCAGTAAAGCACAAGCTAATTTGATGATGGCTCGCGGTGGCTTTGACCCAAAATTGGAATTGGATTACAACAAAAAACAGTTTCAAGGAACAGAATATCATTCGATAATGAACAGTAGTTTCAAAATACCCACTTGGTATGGCGTTGAAATAAAAGCAGGATTTGATGCTAATGAAGGGGTTTACTTAAGCCCCGAAAACAATCTGCCAAATCAAGGTTTAACATCCTTTGGAATTAGCGTTCCTCTGGGAGAAGGGCTCTTGATTAATCAAAGAATGGCCGATTTGCAAAAAGCAAAAATCCAAGTCAAATTAAGTCAGGCGGAACAAAAATTAGAAGCCATAGCTGTTTTATATGATGCTTCGGTTGCTTATTTCAATTGGAAAAAAAACTATGAAGAAAAACTCTTATATGAAGATTATAGTATCAATGCTCAAAAAAGATATGACGGCATTAAATCTTTAATAAAAGAAGGAGACAAACCCGCTATTGATAGTATTGAAGCTGGAATTGTTGTGAAAAATAGACTTTTGTCTCTCGAAGATTCTAAATTAAAACTAACAAAAGCCAAATTAGAACTGTCGAACTTTCTTTGGCTTGAAAACAATATTCCACTTGAACTTGCCGGGGTGATTATTCCCGAGAAAAAACTAGGTCAAACTATTCAAGAAACTTTGAATATAAGCGACTTAGCCAAACCGGAATTTTCAGTACTGAATCATCCTAAAATAGAAGCTTTGCAAAGTAAAATTGATCTATTGACGGTTGAGAAAAAAATGAAGGCCAATATGCTATTGCCAAAAATAGATGTTGGTTATTCCTATTTGGCTCAGCCAAATCAAACTACCCTCAACAGTAATGACAATTATAAAGTGGGAGTCGATTTTTATTTTCCATTGTTTTTAAGAAAAGAACGTGGCAGTTTGAAATTTGCGCAATACAAAATTCAGGAATCCGAATTTATACGTGATCTAGAAAAAGTGCAATTGACAAACAAAATCATTGCCCAAAAAACAGAAATCCAGTCCTTAACAAAACAGCAAAAATTAATTGACAAATTGGTTTCGGATTACGAGACAATGCTGCAATCTGAAGAACGATTGTTTGCTTTAGGGGAGAGTTCTCTTTTTCTAATTAATACTCGAGAGAATAATTTAGTGAGTGCCCAACTTTCTCAAATTGCATTAGAAAATCGTTTTTTTACTTCCAACTCGGAACTTTATAAAATAATGGCTAATCCTAATTAAATAATTTATAAATTGTATTTTTGCCGTCTGAAAATTGTTTTATGATTATCCCAAAAACTCGAGAGGAAATAGAATTAATGCGTGAGAGTGCTTTAATCGTTTCGAAAACATTAGGAATGATTGCCTCCGAAATCAAGGAAGGAGTTACCACTTTACACTTAGACAAATTGGCCGAAGAATTCATTCGGGATCATGGTGCAGTTCCTAGTTTTCTTGGATTATATGGTTTTCCAAACTCGCTTTGCATGAGTCCAAATGCACAAGTGGTTCATGGAATTCCAAATAACAAACCATTGGAAAGTGGCGACGTGATTTCGGTAGATTGCGGTGCTTTCAAAAATGGCTTCCATGGCGATCACGCCTATTCTTTCGAGATTGGAGAAGTTGCTCCAGAAACCAAAAGATTATTACAAGTAACAAAAGAATCCTTATACGTTGGAATCCGAGAATTGAAATTGGGAAACCGCGTGGAGGATGTCGGTAACGCCATTCAAAAATATACGGAAAGTCACGGTTATGGTGTGGTTCGCGAATTGGTAGGTCATGGCTTGGGGCAAAAAATGCACGAAGATCCAGAAATGCCCAATTACGGAAAACGGGGCCGCGGAAAACTTTTTGTTGAAGGCATGGTTGTGGCTATTGAACCCATGATTAATATGGGAACTAAAAACATCAAGCAACTCAAAGACGGCTGGACAATTCTGACTGCCGATGGAAAACCAAGCGCCCATTTTGAACACGATGTGGCAATTATTGATGGCAAACCAGAGATTTTATCCACTTTTGCTTATGTATATCAAGCTTTGGGAATAGTAAGTAATGAGGAAGATGAATTTAGAAGACAACCGCTAAAACTCTAATGAAAAAGCTCTTTAAACTAATCCTCAATACCATTCCTCGCCCCATACTAATTAGGCTGAGTTATTTGGCACGCCCTATCCTGACATTTATCCTACAGGGAAATAAATTCACCGATCCCATTGACGGCAAAAGTTTCAAAATGTTCCTGCCTTATGGCTATGGAACACAACGCAATAATGTCCTTTCACCAAGCACTCTCTCCCTGGAAAGACACCGTTTATTATGGTTATATTTAAATGATAAAACCGATTTTTTTACTTCAAACGAGAAAAAGAAAGTCTTACACTTTGCACCAGAACAAGCTTTTTACAAATTGTTCCGAAATCAAAAAAACATCGACTACACCACAACCGATTTGTTTTCGCCTCTTGCCGATGTGAAAGCTGATATTTGCAATTTGCCTTTTGAGGACAATTCTTATGACATTATCTTTTGCAACCATGTATTAGAACATATTCCGGATGACACCAAGGCAATGCAAGAATTATTCCGAGTTTTGAAAAAAGGAGGAATGGCAATCCTGCAAATTCCGCAAGAATTAGCAAGAGCTAAGACTTTTTCTGACGATTCCATTACGGATCAAAAAGAGCGCGCCAAAATATTTGGGCAATACGATCACGTCCGCATATACGGACGCGATTATTTTGACAAATTGAGAAGTATTGGATTCACAGTTGTTGAAGAAGAGTATACTCATAAAATCGCCCCAGAATTGGTAGAGAAATATTGTTTAGCTAAGGGTGAAATTATCCCGGTATGTTATAAATAAACGCTTGCTCAAGCCAATTAATTTTCGGCATAATTTTGGCAAAGTATATTTTGTTATATTTACATTTTTACAATTCAAAACTATGTTTGGTTCCTTTTTCAGAAAAATAGTCCTCTTTTTTATAATTGCTTCGGCTAGTTCGCAAACAGTTCAAGAAGTTGTTCCTCCATATAATATCAAAACCATTTCTTTTGGTCAAAATGGTCAAAACCAAATCCCAATTTTCAAGTTAGGAGAAGGTTTCCAATTGAAATTTGACGATTTGTTTGGAAATGAAGCCAATTATTACTACGAAATCGTCCATTGCGATTACAATTGGATTCCAACTCAAATTCCTAAAAATGAATATTTAGTAGGTTTTGACAATCAAAGAATACAGGAATACACCAATTCCTTTAACACCTTACAAATTTACTCTCATTACAAATTGTCTATTCCAAATCAGTTTACCCAACAATTAAGAATTAGTGGTAATTATATTTTGAAAATATTAGACGAAAACAAGGAAACTGTATTTTCTAGAAAATTTATTCTTTATGAAGAACGCGTCAATGTACCAATACAAATAAAACGCGCTAGGACTATTGCAAATTTGGAATACAAACACAATTTGGAATTTTCCATAAAATCCAATAATATCACCTTTCAAAATCCTCTAAAAAATGTAAAAGTGGTATTGCTTCAAAATGGGCAATGGAATACTGCAATTAAAGACGTTTTACCCCAATACACACTTGGAAACGATTTGGTTTATAAATATGATACCCAAACACAATTTTGGGCGGGAAACGAGTTTTTGTTTTTCGACAACAAAGACATAAGAGCCTCCAGTAATAATATAGCGCGAATAGATGCTGGAAATGATATCTATAGTTCCTATTTGTTTACCAATAGTGCCCGAACAAATTTCCCATATTCTTTTACGCAAGATGTAAACGGAAATTTTGTCCCACGAAATATAAATACAACAAATAGTGAAGTTGAGGCTGATTATGCTTGGGTTTATTTTAGCCTTTCGGCTCCAGCTTACATGAGCGATAAAGGAATTTATGTAAATGGCATGTTCAATAATTTCAGCTTAACTCCCGAATTTAAGATGGAGTACAATCCCCAAAAAGCTATTTATGAAAAAGCTATTTTGATAAAGCAAGGGTTTACAAATTTTCAATATACGGTAGCTGATGATAACGGAAATGTTGATTGTGAAAATGCTATTGACGGCAATTTTTATCAAACCGAAAATGATTATTCTGTAGTAGT
This sequence comes from uncultured Flavobacterium sp., assembly GCA_964535705.1. Taxonomy (GTDB): domain Bacteria; phylum Bacteroidota; class Bacteroidia; order Flavobacteriales; family Flavobacteriaceae; genus Flavobacterium. The sequence goes on along the minus strand of CAZHVE010000015.1, from coordinate 22,594 downwards.
ATATTATAGGGAAAACAGGGACCGCTATGACAGAGTTGTTGGAAAAGGCACTGCAAACTCGCTAAATATCATCAATTAAAAAACATTGAAAAAAATGGTGAAACAAATCCGTTTTTTGTAAATTTGCGATTATTAAACTCTTATTTAATAGCTTACTATGGTTTCACAGATAACAAGAGGCATAAAAATATCGGTATTGACTAGTTTTGAAGGTGCCTACTTCAAAAACTACAAGATTCATTTTGCCTTTAGTTACGAAATCACAATCGAAAATCACAGCAAGGATTCTGTGCAATTAATTTCACGCCATTGGGAAATTTTCGATTCCTTAAACAACAGGGAAATTGTTGACGGCGAGGGTGTAATAGGCAAAAAGCCCGTATTGAAACCTGGAGAATTACACACCTATAACTCAGGCTGCTTGCTATCTTCCCCTTATGGCGCCATGAAAGGCTATTTTAACATGGTCAATTTTACCACTACCAAAAAATTCAAAGTCATCGTTCCTAATTTTAGGTTATGCGCTCCTTTTGCGCTGAACTAATAATTTTGATTGCTTGATAATCAAATTACTCTAAATTTATCCTTCCCTTTTTTCAGCTCTATATTGTAATGTTAATCATCAATTATTCAACAATCCTTTGTACTTTTGAGATAATTATCTAATCGTACCGTTTTCTAATTCTCACTCGAGGGCAAAGTCTTAAGGGAGCGGAGCTAAATAAAATCAAAATGATTAAAGGATTTTTCAATGTGCCAAAAGCCGTAAACGAGACTGTCAAATCGTATGCGCCAAATTCTCCGGAAAAAACTGCTGTTCTTGCTGCTTACAAACAAATGTGGAATGCAAAAATCGAGGTTCCCCTGCATATTGGAAGTGAAGAAGTCAGGACCGGAAACATTCGAAATATAACCGCACCACACGATCACAAACACGTCGTAGGAACCTATCATCTTGCCGAAAAATCCCATATCGAAAAAGCCATCACCAACGCGCTTGAGGCCAAAACAAAATGGGCAGCTATGGCTTGGGAACAGCGTGCAGCTATTTTTCTTAAAGCTGCCGAATTGATTGCAGGACCCTACAGAGCAAGAATAAATGCCGCAACCATGATTGGGCAATCCAAAAATATTTTTCAAGCCGAGATTGATGCCGCTTGTGAATTAATCGATTTTTTGCGTTTCAATATCGAGTTTATGACTCAAATCTACGGCGACCAACCCAAATCCAATTCCGATATGTGGAACCGATTGGAATACCGTCCGCTAGAAGGTTTCGTCTATGCCGTTACTCCTTTCAACTTCACCGCCATTGCGGGAAATCTTCCCGCAAGTGCCGCCATCATGGGAAATGTCGTAATTTGGAAACCAAGCGACAGTCAAGTTTTTTCTGCAAAAATTATTATCGATGTTTTCAAAGAAGCCGGTGTTCCTGATGGAGTTATTAACGTCGTTTTTGGCGACCCAGTAATGATTACCGATACAATTATAGCAAGTCCTGATTTTGTTGGAATCCATTATACCGGTTCGACTCAAGTGTTTAAAGATATTTGGGCGAAAATAGGAAGCAATATCCATCACTATAAAACTTATCCAAGAATTGTTGGCGAAACAGGCGGAAAAGACTTTATTCTAGCGCATCCTAGTGCCAATGTGAAACAAGTCGCTACCGGAATCGTTCGTGGCGCATTCGAGTTTCAAGGACAAAAATGTTCGGCAGCTTCAAGAGCCTATATTCCGCAAAGCCTTTGGGAGGAACTGAAAAAACAATTGATTACCGATGTGAAATCAATGAAAATGGGTTCTCCAGAAGATTTTGGCAACTTCATAACCGCCGTAATTCACGAAGGGTCTTTCGATAAATTGACGAGTTTTATTGACCAAGCTAAAAAAGATTTTGATGCTGAAATCATCGTGGGTGGAAACTATGATAAAACGGTGGGTTATTTTATTGAACCCACCATAATCGTATCCAAGAATCCCCATTACACCACTATGGAGACCGAATTATTCGGACCAATACTAACGATTTTTGTTTACGAAGATGACAATTGGGAAGAAACATTGACCTTAGTTGATACTACTTCGCCTTATGCTTTGACTGGCACTATTTTCAGCCAAGATCGCTATGCCATTGAGCAGGCAACTGTAGCTTTACAAAATGCTGCGGGTAATTTTTACATTAACGACAAACCAACGGGAGCCGTTGTAGGCATGCAACCTTTTGGTGGCGCAAGAGCTTCTGGAACGAATGACAAAGCCGGATCCCCATTAAACTTATTGCGTTGGGTTTCGCCAAGAACCATCAAAGAAACGTTTGTAACTCCGGAAGATTATAGATACCCGTTTTTGGGAGAATAAATTCGTCTTAAAATTTGAAAGTCAAAATTCTTAAAGTAAGTTGGCTTGTCAGGACTGAAACTTCAACGGCAAGTGCACTACTTTCTTAGTCTCAAAAAATTCATCTTCAAAAAAATCGGCTAAATTATATTCTGTCGCTTTCGGGAAAGCCGCTAATTCTTCGGTTAAATCACCGCCTTTGAGATAGAGAATTCCGTTTTTGAGTTCGTGTTTGTTGTTCTTTTTGATTTTGTTTCGTACCCAAGATACAAAATCGGGCATATTGGTCACGGCACGACTCACGATAAAATCGAAATCTCCCTTTACCAATTCGGCGCGCATTTGTTCGGCTTTCACGTTTTTGAGTTCCAAAGCATCGGCAACAGCCTGAACCACTTTTATTTTTTTGGCAATAACATCAATCAAATAAAAATGGGTTTCCGGAAAAAGAATCGCCAAGGGAATACCAGGAAATCCTCCGCCAGTTCCCACATCCAAGACATACGTTCCGGATTCGAATTGTATAATTTTAGCAATTCCGAGTGAATGTAAAATATGTTTGGTGTACAATTCGTCAATGTCTTTTCGAGAAATAACATTGATTTTGGCATTCCAATCGTGGTATAAAAAATCCAATTTTTCGAAATGCTCCTTTTGAATATCCGTTAGATTGGGAAAATAGTTGAGAATTTCTTCCATTATTAAAAATTTTAACAAATGTAGAGGTTTTAGTTTTGAATATTTAACGCAAATTTACAGATTGAAAATTTATAATAATTATATTTGCATACTATTCAAATCAAAATATGAGCGACATCAATCCTACATTTGCTAAGCAAGACAATCTTAAGTTTTTTAGAACGCTTAACTCTCGAGTAAACAACTACTTCAAAGAAAATGATATTGAAAAAACAGGCAACTGGAAGTTGTATCTGAAAACAATTATTTTATTTACCGTATTTTTAACTCCGTATTTTTTAATTATATTTTTGACACAAATGCCTTTTTGGCTCTTTACAATACTTTCTGTTGTGATAGGAATTGGAATGGCGGGAATCGGAATGAACGTGATGCATGATGGCAATCATGGATCGTATTCAAACAAAAATTGGATTAACAAATTCATGGGAGGCACCATCTATATTTTGGCCGGAAACGTTTACAATTGGCAAGTGCAACACAATGTTTTGCACCACACGTACACTAATATTCCTGGACATGACGAAGATTTAGATGCCGGTCGTGTAATTCGTTTTACCAAAGAAGCAAAATGGTATAATTTTCATAGATTTCAACATTACTATTCTGTATTTCTTTATGGATTATTGACTTTTAATTGGTCTTTAACTACCGATTTTAAACAAATGAGTGGCTACTTAAAGAGAAACTTATCTTACGGCAAAGCCAAAAACCCAAAAATTCTTTGGACAACTTTGGTCATCACAAAAATCATTTATTTTGCGGTTTGGATTGTTATTCCGATGGTAATAGGAATTTCATGGTGGAAAGTTTTAATAGGCTTTTTTGTGATGCATTATACCGCAGGATTAATATTGAGTATTGTTTTTCAATTGGCTCATATTACGGACGAAACCACCAATCCACATCCTAATGAGGAAGGCGAAATCGAATCAACTTGGGCAATACATCAGCTGTTAACCACCGTTAATTTTGCGCCAAAAAACTTTATTGTCAATTGGTACACAGGAGGTTTAAACCATCAAATAGAACATCATTTGTTTCCAAATATTAGCCATGTTCATTACGGTAAAATAGCAAAATTTGTCAAGGAAACAGCAAAAGAATGTGACCTACCCTATTACGAATACAAAACCATGCGAAGTGCAATAATCGCTCATTTCAGACATCTTAAAGATTTAGGCGTTAAACCTGCGTTACAATAACGATGCATTTCAATGCGCCTCAAAAAAAATAACAATAACTATCATTATAAATCAAAATTTACATTTAATGAACAATTTGCTTTCAGACAGAATTAATAATTTAGCTACTTCACAAACATTAGCTATGGCAGCATTGGCCAGAGAATTAAAGGCTCAAGGAAAAGATATTATCAGTTTAAGTTTGGGCGAACCCGATTTTAACACACCCGATTTCATCAAAGAAGCTGCCAAAAAAGCGATTGATGATAATTACAGTACCTATTCGCCAGTCGAAGGATATGCCGATTTGAAAGAAGCCATTTGTAGAAAATTCAAAAGAGACAATGATTTAGATTACAAGCCATCACAAATCGTAGTTTCATCAGGAGCAAAACAATCATTGTACAACATCGCACAGGTCATGCTAAACAACGGTGACGAAGTAATTCTACCAGCACCTTACTGGGTTTCTTACTTTGAAATCGTAAAATTATCAGAAGGTGTTCCTGTAGTTGTTCCTACATCTGTAGAAACTGATTTTAAAATCACTCCCGAACAATTAGAAGCTGCTATTACTCCAAAAACTAAAATGATATGGTTCAGTTCCCCATGTAACCCAAGTGGATCTGTTTACAGTAGAGAAGAATTGACAGCTCTTGCCAAAGTTTTAGAAAAATATCCCAATATATATGTGGTTGCTGACGAAATCTACGAGCACATCAATTTCTCAGGTACATTTTGTAGCATCGGATCTATTCCGGGAATGCTTGAAAAAACCATAACTGTAAACGGATTAGCAAAAGCCTTTGCTATGACAGGATACCGAATTGGGTATATGGGAGCGCCAGAATTTATAGCCAAAGCCTGTACAAAAATACAAGGTCAAGTAACATCTGGAGCAAATTCAGTGGCGCAACGTGCTACCATCACTGCTGTAGATGCTGACCCAAGTGTGTTGAAACACATGGTAGATGCTTTCCACAGTCGTAGAGATTTAGTGGTGGGATTATTAAAAGAAATTCCAGGAATCAAAATTAACGTTCCCGAAGGCGCATTTTATGTGTTTCCGGACGTTTCTTCTTTCTTCGGAAAAACATTAAAAGGAACATTCATCAAAGATGCCAACGATTTCTCGATGTATCTTTTAGGCGAAGCCAATGTAGCAACTGTAACCGGAGACGCTTTTGGAAATCCAGATTGCATCCGTTTTTCTTATGCCACCAGCGAAGATTTGTTGACGGAAGCATTAAGAAGAATTAAAGCGGCTGTAGCTTAATTTTAAAATAATTTTAAGTGTAAACCTCAAAGATTTCAAAACCTTTGAGGTTTTGTTATTTATAAACTATTTTTGTCGTTCAATTGAAATTAATCTTTCAATCTTTTAAATATTCAATCTTTTAATAAAAAACATGAAAGCATACGTATTTCCTGGTCAAGGAGCACAATTCACCGGAATGGGCAAAGACTTATATGAAAACTCCCCATTAGCAAAATCACTTTTCGAAAAAGCCAATGAAATCTTGGGTTTCCGTATCACAGACATTATGTTTGAAGGCACCGCTGAAGAATTAAAAGAAACCAAAGTAACCCAACCAGCGATTTTCTTGCATTCGGTTATTTTAGCCAAAACCCTGGAAGATTTCAAACCCGAAATGGTGGCGGGACATTCTTTGGGAGAATTTTCGGCTTTGGTGGCTAATGGTGTTTTATCCTTTGAGGATGGTTTGCGATTGGTTTCGCAACGAGCCTTGGCCATGCAAAAAGCCTGCGAAATAAAACCTTCGACTATGGCGGCAGTTCTTGGATTAGCCGATACTATTGTGGAAGAAGTTTGTGCCTCAATTGACGGAATCGTCGTTGCTGCCAATTACAACTGTCCTGGACAATTAGTAATTTCGGGGGAGACTTCGGCGGTAGAAAAAGCCTGCGAAGCGATGAAGGAAGCTGGAGCAAAACGTGCCTTGCTATTGCCTGTGGGTGGTGGTTTTCACTCGCCAATGATGGAACCAGCAAGAGAGGAATTGGCTGCAGCCATTGAAGCGACCACGTTCTCGACTCCTATTTGCCCGGTGTACCAAAACGTGACGGCAACGGCTGTTTCTGACCCTGCAGAAATCAAGAAAAACCTAATCATACAATTGACGGCACCCGTTAAATGGACACAATCCGTTCAACAAATGATAAAAGATGGAGCTACTTTATTTACCGAAGTGGGTCCTGGAAAAGTATTGGCTGGATTGATTGGAAAAATTGATAAAGAAGCGGTTACCGCGAATGCGTAAAATTAGTTTTCAGTGATCCTTTTTTAATAATCGGTTGTTATAAAAACAGAATCCTCATAAACTTATGTTTGTGGGGATTTTTTGTTTAAGCTACAACACCTTCGCTTCTTCGCAATGATTGTTGATAATTCCCGTAATCAAATAATTCTGATTCTTATTTATTCTTGCTATTTGTCACGCTGGAAGCGTCTAAATCATGTTGCTCTCGTTTGTTGAGACGCTTCCAGCGTGACAATTGGAATAGTAATATACAATCAGTGTAAATGCAAAAAATCCTAAAGTATCAACTCGATAATTTAGGATTTCGTTTTTTACTGAACACTAAAAACTGAACACTGATTACTTGTTTCTAATCTTCTGCTCCCATTTCCAGGCGCTTTCCATCGCTTCTTCTAATGTCGATTGCGCCTTCCAGCCTAGAATAGTATTCGCTTTATCCGTATTGGCGTAAGCCGAAGTAATGTCGCCTTCTCTACGAGCCACGATTTTATAAGGCAGATCTTGACCGCTTACTTTCTCGAAAGCCTGAATCACTTCAAGAACCGAGCTTCCAGTTCCTGTTCCCAGATTAAAGGTTTCGACTTTGGCCAAATTCTTTTTATCTAATAAACGTTTCAAGGCGATAACGTGGGCTTTTGCTAAATCGACCACATGAATATAATCACGCACCGCTGTTCCGTCAGGCGTAGGATAATCACCTCCGTAAACGGATAATTCTTGACGTAAGCCTATACCGGTTTGGGTAATAAACGGCACTAAATTTTGTGGAACTCCCAATGGCAATTCCCCGATTTCTGCTGATGGATGCGCTCCAATGGGATTGAAATAACGCAACAAAATGGCGTTGATATGGGTCACTTTGGTAGTATCTATTATGATTTCTTCGCCAATTTGCTTGGCATTCCCATAAGGCGACATAGCAATTTGTATGGATGCATCTTCAGTAATAGGCATTTTTTCTGCTTGACCGTAAACCGTACAAGAGGAACTGAAGATAAAGCTGGCTTCGGTTTTTTGTTGCAATTCCTGAAGCAAATAGACTAAGGTATTAATATTATTTTCGTAATACAACAACGGATTTTCGACACTTTCTCCTACCGCTTTTGAAGCCGCAAAATGGATTACGCCCGAAATGTCGCGATGTCTTTTAAAGAAATCCTGTACTTTTGCTTTGTCCCGTAAATCTAATTTTTCGAAAGCGGTGTTGATTCCCGTGATGGCGGCAATTCCATCTAAAACATTCAAAGATGTATTCGAGAGATTGTCAATAATGATTACTTCAAACCCCTGATTTTGCAATTCAACCACGGTATGGGAACCTATAAAACCCAAACCACCTGTTACTAAAATTTTCATTTTTTATATTTTTTCTGTTGGAGGCAACTTAAAAGCCTGACGCGCTATTAGCAACCACTTCTTTTTTTGTTTTTGCCAAACCAGTAGAACTCCAATTTTTATATCCTTTTCAATTCCTCCATCTTTAGTATGCGCCGCAAGTGTGTGTCTTACTAGGCCAACATCTCCAACAATTTGAATAGTCTGATTCTGAAACTCGATGGAAACAAAAACAGATTTCTTGCTAACAATTTTTTCTATAAACTCTGCTTGATTTTGTATATGCCCATCAGAATGACCGTAACTTAAATCTGCTGAGGATACTGCAGCAAGATTCTTTCCATCGGCATCAATCATTGCTTGTCGCAAAGTTTCAACTCGAGAAGCAACTGCCATTTCTTCTTTAGTATTGTGACTATTTTGAGCTGAAACTGAAAATTGGAATACAGCTACTGCGAGAATTGCAAAAAAATATTTCATAGTTAGTTGCTTAAAAACTCCAAGACACTATCCGTAATAAATTGAATTTGTTCCTCGTCCAATTCAGTGTGCATAGGCAACGAAATTACTTCTTTTACCAATTGATTGGTGACCGGGAAATATTCTTCTTTGTATCTTGAATCTAAATAGGCTTTTTGTGAATGCAACGGAATTGGGTAATAAATCGCACATGGAATTCCTTTATTCAATAAATATTGCATCAAACCATCTCTATCGGCGTTGATGATTCGCAAGGTATATTGGTGAAAAACGTGGCAATCACAAATCTCGCAAATGCTTGGCGCAATGATGTTCTTGTGTTCTTCGAAAGCTGCAGTATATTTGCGTGCGGCATTTTGGCGCAATGAGTTGTATTCGTCCAACAAAGGCAATTTAGCATTCAAAACCGCAGCTTGAATACTGTCCAATCTTGAATTTACACCCACTACATCGTGATGGTACCGCTCGTACATTCCGTGGTTTACGATTCCTCTGATTTTGTGCGCCAAAGCATCGTCGTTGGTAAAAATAGCTCCTCCATCACCATAACATCCCAAATTTTTTGAAGGGAAAAAAGAAGTTGACCCAACATGGCCAATGGTTCCCGCCTTCTTTTTCGTTCCGTCGGAAAACTTGCAATTGGCACCGATGGCTTGTGCATTATCTTCAATCACATATAAATTATGCTCTTTGGCAAGTCTCATAATCGCTTCCATATTAGCGGCACGGCCAAACAAATGTACTGGCACAATAGCTTTAGTTTTTGGCGTAATCGCTTTCTTGATTCCTTCGATGGATATATTCATATTGTGCAAATCCACATCTACCAAAACTGGCGTGAGTTGCAATAAAGCAATCACCTCAACGGTTGCGGCAAAGGTAAAATCGGCGGTAATTACTTCATCACCCGGTTTTAAATCCAGACCCATCATGGCAACTTGCAAGGCATCGGTTCCGTTTGCGCAAGGAATTACGTGCTTAACGTCAAGATATTCTTCAAGATTTTTTTGAAATTGGTGAACTTGTGGTCCATTAATGTAGGTGTTGGTATCCAGAACTTCTTGGACAGAGGTATTTACAACGTCTTTTATTTTATCGTATTGACTTTTCAGGTCAACCATTTGGATTTTTTTCATTTTGTCATTGCGAGGCACGGGCGCCATCTCATTATAATTAAACTTAATTTCTTATGATCTAAGTTTACAAAGCTTTCGCAAAGTTCACAAAGTTTTAAATTTGGAACAAAAATAGGGATTTTAGCAGAATGATTTTATAGATAGTTAAAAGAAACCGTATTTTTGTCACAGAAATTTTTTGATATGCTTTTCCTTTATAATCTCATTGTTCAGATTGCCGATTTTTTATTGAAAATCGTGGCACTTTTCAGTCCAAAAATCAAACTTTTTGTAGAGGGTCGCAAGTCTATTTTTGAAATTTTAGAATCCAAAATCAACGCAACCGACAAAACCATTTGGTTTCACTCCGCTTCCCTTGGCGAATACGAACAAGGCTTACCTGTGATTGAAAGAATAAAAGAGAAATTCCCCAATCATAAAATTGTAGTGACATTTTTCTCCCCTTCGGGTTACGTAGTTAGAAAGAATAATTTGGCTGCTGATATTACGGTCTATTTGCCTTTGGATACTAAGAAAAATGCCCAACATTTTTTGTCACTAGTTCATCCAGAAATGGTATTTTTTATTAAATATGAATATTGGCCTAATTATTTGAACGAACTTCGAAAACTCGGCACTCCAACGTATTTAATTTCCGGGGTTTTCAGAAAGAACCAACTTTTTTTTAAATGGTATGGGGGATTTTACAGAAAAGCATTGGATACATTCACTTATTTTTTTGTGCAAAATGAAAGTTCTAAGAAATTATTATTGGAATTAGGCAAAACTAATGTGGCTGTTTCAGGCGATACCCGTTTTGACAGGGTTGCTTCAATTTTGGAAAAAGACAATTCTTTAGATTTTATAGAGGCGTTCAAAAACAACACATTAACCATTGTCGCAGGAAGTTCTTGGCCAAAAGACGAAAATTTATTAGTTGATTATATCAATCAAACTTCCGAAAAAATCAAGTTCATCATTGCTCCGCACAATATCAAAGAAGAACAAATTCAAGAATTGAAAAATTACATTTCGAAGAAAGTGGTTTTGTTTTCGGAAAAATCAACTAATAACCTAGCCGATTTTGATGTCTTCATCATTGACACGATTGGAATTCTGACTAAAATTTACAGCTATGCCGATATTGCTTATGTAGGCGGAGGTTTTGGAAATCCTGGTGTTCACAATATTTTGGAACCAGCCACTTTTGGTGTTCCAATTGTCATTGGTCCCAACTTTTCCCATTTTGCAGAAGCAACGGCTTTAGTCAATATGGAAGGTTGTATTTCCATTTCAAATAAAAAGGAGCTTGTGGATGCTTTTTTCAATTTAATCGCTAACGAAGACATCCGAGACGAAAAAGGGCATATTTGCAGCACTTTTGTACAAATGAACAAGGGAGCTACCAATATTATTATGAAAAACATATAAACGACCAAGTCGGGCAAATTTTGTAGTCCTAATTTTTTATTTAAAGCACCAAAAACACCTCTAATTACAGAAAATGCGCTATTAAAATTAATATTTTAATAGTAAATAACCTCCGACAAGATACATACAAGTAAAATATATAGTTCTAACCTTATCACAAAAAAGTTGCGGTAACACTATATTTAGTTAATAATGGTAAGCTAATTCCGAAGATTGTTTTTTTATGGGAGTTGTGGAGAAAAAGAGAATACTACAAATGGATATTATTTTTTAAAAAAAATAGAAAAAAATATTTTAACTATTAAAAAATTTATATCTTTGCCCCGAATTAATAATTAACCTTTTATAATTAAGTAAGATGAAAAAAGTATTTTTAAGTTTAGCCGTTGTTGCTATTTTGACTGTTGTATCATGTAAAAAAGCTGAGCCAGCTGCTGAAGCTGTAGCTGTTGACACTACTGCTGTAGCTGTTGATACTGCTGCTGTAGCTGTTGATACTGCTGCTGTTGTTGCTGACACTGCTGCTGTTGCAGCTCCAGAAGCTAAGTAATTTTAAATTACGGAAAAAATAAGCTACGCATTGCGTGGCTTTTTTTTGATCTATTTTTAAAATTTTTAGACTATTTTTGGAATAACTTGATTAAACCCATCAATTTTACATTTGTAGGAATGACAAAAAAGCCATTACACTATTATTGTGTAATGGCTTTTTTTATTAAATGAAAATATATCTGTTTTAGCTATTGGACGTAAACATACTAATTTCGAACAGTTAAAACTATAAAAAAACCGCAAAGAATTAACAATTAAGTCTTTACGGTTTTACTAAGTACTCAGAGCGGGACTTGAACCCGCACGAACATTGCTGTTCACTGGATTTTAAGTCCAGCGTGTCTACCAATTTCACCATCCGAGCAGTATGGTTTTGAGCGAAAAACGGGGCTCGAACCCGCGACCTCGACCTTGGCAAGGTCGCGCTCTACCAACTGAGCTATTTTCGCATTTTTATTATAAAAAGAACGTCCAATACTTGTGTCATATTGCGGATGCAAATTTAATACATTAATTCAATTACACAAGCCTTTTTTTAAAAAATATCCGACCAAAAGCTAAGCTTCTGATAACCCAAACCTTAAAAGAATTGAGGCTATTTTTTAGTCAACATTCTCTTGATTTCGTTGAGCTTCATTAAGGCTTCCATCGGCGTGATTGTGTTTATGTCAAGACTTAAAATTTCGTCTTTGATTTCTTCTAACAAAGGATCGTCGAGATTAAAGAAACTCATTTGCATTTCCTCCTTCTCGGCTTTTATGCCTACCAAAGCATCGCTCGAATGATTTTTTTCTAGTTTTTTGAGTAATCTTTGTGCTTTCAAAATGACAATTTGTGGCATTCCAGCCATTTTTGCTACATGAATTCCAAAACTGTGAGCGCTCCCGCCTTTTACCAATTTTCGAATAAAGAGTACAGTATCTTTCAATTCTTTCACCGATACATTGTAATTCTGAATTCTCGGTAACGACTCACTCATTTCATTCAACTCGTGATAATGGGTTGCAAACAGTGTTTTGGGTTTCGAAGGATGCTCATGTAAAAATTCGGCAATCGCCCAAGCAATAGAGATTCCGTCATACGTACTAGTTCCTCTGCCGATTTCGTCCAACAACACCAAACTTCTATCGGAAATATTGTTCAAGATGGAAGCCGTTTCATTCATTTCGACCATAAAAGTGGATTCCCCCATCGAAATATTGTCGCTTGCTCCTACCCTAGTGAATATTTTATCTATAATTCCCATTCTAACGCTATCAGCAGGGACAAAACTTCCCATTTGAGCCAATAGTACAATCAAAGCGGTTTGACGCAAAATAGCCGACTTTCCGGACATATTAGGACCCGTGATCATAATCAATTGCTGCTTTTCTCTATCCAAGAAAACATCATTGGCAATATAAGGCGTTCCAACGAGTAATTGTTTTTCGATAACCGGATGTCTTCCGTTTTTGATTTCCAGTTCGAATGTTTCGTCTAATTCCGGGCAGACATATTTATTTTCGATGGCCAATTGGGTGAAAGAACACAAACAATCCAGTTGTGCCACTAAATTGGCATTCATTTGAACTGGCTTGATGTATGTCGCAATCCAACTCACCAATTGTTCAAACAACTCGACTTCTATTTTGTGGATTTTTTCTTCGGCACCCAAGATTTTGGTTTCGTATTCTTTTAATTCTTCGGTGATATAACGTTCTGCGTTAACCAAAGTTTGTTTTCGAATCCATTCAACTGGCACTTTATCTTTATGCAAGTTTCGAACCTCAATATAATATCCAAAAACATTATTAAAGGAAATTTTCAAGGACGAAATTCCTGTCAATTGCGATTCTCTTTTTTCGATTCCTTCCAGGAATTCTTTTCCAGAAGTTGAAATGGCGCGTAAATCGTCCAATTCATCGCTGATTCCTTTGGCAATAGCATTTCCTTTGGCAATAGCCACGGGAGCATCTTGATTTAAAACCGTTTTAATTTTTTCGCGCAACAAATCACAACTGTGCAGGCTGTCGCCAATGACTTTTACGGCCTCTTGTGGACTTTCTAAAGCCAAGGTTTTAATTGGAATAATAGCATCCAACGATTCCTTCAAATAAACTACTTCTCGAGGCGATACTTTTCCGGCAGCAATTTTAGAAATCAAACGTTCCAAATCCGAAATTTGCTTGATTTGCTTTTGGATATTTTGTAAAACATTCTGATTGTCTTTCAAATAAGAAACCACTTGGTGCCGGCCTTGTATTTTATTGCTATCTTTTAAAGGAAGCGCCAACCAACGTTTTAACAAACGCCCTCCCATTGGCGAGAGCGTTTTATCAATCACATCGAGAAGCGTGACCGCATTGGGATTGTAACTGTGGTACAATTCGAGGTTGCGAATAGTAAACCGATCCATCCAAACATAAGCATCTTCGGCAATACGTTGAATCGAGGTGATATGCTGTACTTTGTTATGCTGCGTTTCGGACAAATAATACAAAATCGCTCCAGAAGCAATGATTCCTTCCTTCAATTCTTCGATTCCAAAACCCTTCAAAGAAACCGTTTGAAAATGCTTGGTCAACGTTTCGAAAGCATAGTCTTCTTTGTAAATCCAGTCTTCGAGATAAAAACTATGATAGTCGTCTCCGAAAGTTTCCCGGAAATCATTTTTGTTGTTTTTTGGAATTAAGACCTCGCTTGGACTGAAATTCTGCAACAGTTTGTCAATATATTCGGCATTACCCTGAGCAGTTAGAAACTCTCCGGTAGAAACATCCAAAAATGAAATCCCTATAGATTTATTGGCAAAATAAACTGCCGCCAAGAAATTATTGGTTTTAGATTGCAGAACCTCATCATTCATAGAAACACCTGGAGTCACGAGTTCCGTAACACCTCGTTTCACAATGGTTTTGGTCATTTTAGGATCTTCGAGCTGATCACAAATTGCGACGCGAAGTCCTGCTTTAACCAGTTTTGGCAAATAGGTGTTCAAAGAATGATGCGGAAAACCCGCTAAAGCGGTTTCCGTTTCAGAACCTGCACCACGTTTGGTTAAAACAATTCCAAGAATTTTTGAGGCACGAACAGCATCCTCTCCAAAAGTTTCATAAAAATCACCCACTCGAAACAACAAACAAGCATCAGGATATTTCCTTTTGATTTCGTTATACTGTTTCATTAATGGTGTTTCCTTAATTTCTTTTTCTTTGGCTGCCAAATTGTTTTGTATTTAATAAATGGAAAAAATGTGAGAGCGAATTTATATATTTTATGGGGAATAACTATCAATTCAAAAATTAAAAATATTTTTAAGAAAAATTTAGGACTGAGTTTCGATTATTTATATAAATTTGTTGCAGCAAAATATAAAATAAACAAAAAATGAAAAAAATAGTTACGCTTTCAATAGCACTTTTAGCATTTACTTTTTCTAATGCACAAGAAACAGCAAAAATCAAAAAAACCGTAAAAAAAGCAACAACAGCTGTTGCCAAAGTTGCAGCAACAAAAGTAGATGGTGCTGGAATGGTGTTTGACGCTGAAACAATCGATTATGGCAACATTGAACACAATGCTGATGGGACGCGCCAGTTTTCATTTACAAATAATGGCAACAAACCACTAATTATCACAAATACGCAAGGATCTTGTGGTTGTACTGTACCTACTACTCCAAAAGAGCCAATTGCTCCAGGAGCAAAAGGAGTTATTGGAGTAAAATATGCTACAGACAGAGTTGGAGCCTTCACAAAAACTGTAACTGTAACATCAAATGCAGCCGGTCAAGCTACAAAAGTACTTACCATAAAAGGTACCGTTAAACCAGATCCAACACCAGCAGATCCAGCTGTTAAATAATACGTACATCAAAACAGTAAGGCTTCCTAAAACTAGGAAGCCTTTTTTTTTATAATTAATTATGAGAAAACTAGAAAACAGCGAACTCGAAAGAAAGTCAATTGAATCTTTTAAACAGTCCGAAAAAACACCCCTTATTTTAATACTGAATGATATCAGAAGTTTGCACAACATTGGCTCGGTATTCAGAACAGCTGATGCCTTTTTAATCGAAAAAATAGTTTTGTGCGGCATAACTGCCACTCCTCCAAATAAAGAAATTCACAAAACGGCACTCGGAGCGACAGAGACTGTAACTTGGGAACATAATGATAATGTTCTTGAAGTTATCGAAAATTCAAAAAAGGAAGGTATTATGGTTCTTGCCATCGAACAGGTAGAAAACGCCGTTTTTCTTCAAAATTTCAAAGTGGAGAATGACAAAAAGTACGCCTTAGTTTTCGGCAACGAAGTCTACGGAGTATCCCAAGATGCCGTTGCTTTATGTGATGGCTGCATCGAAATTCCGCAGTTAGGAACCAAGCATTCTTTAAATATTTCAGTAAGTGCGGGGATTGTAGTTTGGGATTTATTTCAAAAATTGAATTGGGCTACCCCTTCAATTTCTTCTTAATTTCTTCCAAAACAAAAACATAATCTTCCTGATTTTTCACAAAATCCCTATTAGATATATCAATAATAAGAACATTCAATTCGGTTTGTGATTGGATATAATCCAAATAACCACTATTGATTTGGTCCAGATAATCTTCAGGGATATTCTGTTCATAGCTCCTACCTCTTTTCTTTATATTTTGCAACAATCGTTCTGAATTTTGATATAAATAGATATATAAATCCGGTTTCGGCATTTCCCTATTGATAATATCAAAAAGCGTGTGATACAGTCGATATTCGTCTTCAGTTAGAGTAATTTTGGCAAAAATCAATGATTTAAAAATATGATAATCGGCAACTACAAATTCTTTTAAAAAATCAAACTGCTCCATATCACTAGAAAGCTGCTTGTATCTGTCGGCAAGAAAAGCCATTTCTAGCGGAAAAGCATATCGAAATTGATCTTCATAGAATTTAGGCAAAAACGGATTTTCTGCAAAGCGTTCCAAAATAGTTTTGGCATTAAAATCTTGGGCAATTCTGGTTGTCAAAGTTGTTTTTCCAGTACCAATATTCCCTTCAAAAGCGATATAATTCAAATGTTGTAAAGGAATTACGTCTAGGGGGTTTTGTAGCTCTTGCACTAAAATACAATCACTTTGATCCGCGGTATTTTCTAATAATTCACTCGTATTTTTATGCAAAACAGGATGCGACCAATCGTGATTTAAATCCAGCATAGGAACCAATACAAATTTTCGGTTTTGCATTAACGGATGTGGAATTTGAAGATTTTCCGAATGGATAATTTCCGAATCAAAAGCAATTAAGTCAATGTCAATAATTCGAGATTGATAGCCAGACTTAGCCCCTCGAAAACGTCCCATTTGAGTTTCGATACTCAAAACCCGCTCTAAAACTTGATGAGCATATGAAAAGGTATGAATCACAATGGCACAATTATAGAATGCATCACTCTCAAAACCCCAAGACGGAGATTCGTATAATTTCGAAACTTTGATTATTGTTCCCACTTGCTCGTGTATCTTTTTCAAGCAAACAGTAACGTTCTCAGAACGATTTCCTTGATTACTACCTATAGCTAAAACGACCTGATGCTGTGTTTTCATATCAACCACAAATAAACAAAACAATTTTAGAATTAGAATACTATTTATAGGCTGATTTAAAAACAAAATATGAAATTTTAAACTTAAATTTGTAACATTCAATGCCGTTTGGCTACATATAAAAAATTAATTATGAAATTTTTAGGAAATGTTTTGGCTACCATAGTAGGTTTATTTGTTTTTTTAATATTGTGTTTTTTTGGAATAGTGATAATTGCAACCATTTTTGGCGGTGATGCCGAAATTGTAGAAGTAAAAAGCAATTCAGTAATCGAATTGAACTTAGAACACATTAAAAACGATTATGCTGGTAAATACAAAGACCCATGGATCACCATTCTAACTGATGGAGAAAGGGTTGGACTTGTGGATATCATCAATGCTATCGGAAAAGCAAAAACCGATGACGACATTCAAGGAATTTCAATACTAAATTCGAATTCAGAATTGGGAATGGCGCAAAGAAAAGCGTTGCGAGATGCGCTAGAAGACTTCAAAAAATCGGGTAAGTTTATTATGGCTTATGCCAATTCGTATTCGCAAAAAGAATATTATTTAAATTCTGTAGCCAACACCATTTATTTGAACCCCGTTGGAGAAATGGATTTCAAAGGATTATCCGCCGAAGTAATGTTTTTCAAGGACTTTCAAGACAAATCAGGTATTAAAATGGAAGTAATTCGTCATGGAAAATACAAAAGTGCAGTTGAGCCTTTCCTAGAAAACAAAATGAGCGATGCCAATAGAGAACAAATTTCGTCTTTATTGAATTCTGTTTGGACTTCTGTTACCAGCGATATTTCTAAAAGCAGATCAATTCCTGTAGCAAAACTAAACGAAATCGCTAATGGACTTCTAGCTAGAACTCCAGAAATGGCATTAAAAGTAAAATTAATTGATGTTATCGCTTATGAAGACTTGTATCACGATGCTATAAAGAAAACCTTAAAAGTAAGCCAAGACAAAGAATACGACAAAGTAAGCATTCTTGATTATACTCAAAAAACGATTACAACTGCCGAAATACTCGACACCAAAGACAAAATTGCTATTATTTATGCCCAAGGCGAAATTAGGAGTGGCGAAGGAGATGTCGAAGTTATTGGCGAAGGTGCCATGCGACGTTCTTTGGTTGAAGCTAGAAAAGACAAAGATATAAAAGCTATTGTATTAAGAATCAATAGTCCTGGCGGAAGCGCACTAACATCGGATTTAATTTGGCGCGAAATAGAACTGACCAAAAAAGTAAAACCCATAGTGGTTTCTATGGGTAATTATGCCGCTTCCGGCGGATATTATATTGCGTGTAATGCCAATACAATTTTTGCCGAAAATAATACCATTACAGGTTCTATCGGAGTTTTTGGTATGCTGCCCAACTTTGCTCCCTTAGCAACCAAAATTGGGTTACACTCAGAACAAGTAAAAACGCATGAAAATGCAGCGGACTATAGCCCGTTTTTACCACTGGACGAAAAACTAAAAACTGTTACTCTTGAAAGTGTAGAACAAGTTTACAAAACCTTTGTATCACATGTTGCTCAGGGTCGAAAAATGAGTTTTGCCCAAGTTGATGCTGTTGCTCAAGGAAGAGTTTGGTCGGGTGCCGAGGCGCTGAAAATTGGACTTGTAGACAAAATTGGCGGACTAGAAGCAGCCACTAAAGAAGCATCGGTATTAGCAAAAATAAATACCTACAAAACACAAAACTATCCTGAATTCGAAAAAAGCTTCGATGATATATTAGAAAATCTGCCTTTCGCAAAGTCTAAGGAATCGTTTATAAAAGAAGAATTTGGAGACGAAACCTACACCATATTTAGCAAACTAAAAAGAATACAATCACAAAAAGGAGTTCAGACTATGCTTCCGTTTGAGATTAGTATTAAGTAAATATCTTGTTTACTATCAACCCGTTTATAAAAGGGTTGGTGTTTTTACACCTCTATCCTTACCACATAGCCTTCGGAGCTGCGGACATTAAAAACAGTGCCGTCTTGAAAAATGAGATACTGCCCTTTTATTCCGGTAAGTTTCCCTTGAAAAGCGAATGTTTTTTCTAAACTTAAACTGTTTATTTTTTTTGGATACTCTAAAACGGGGAAGCACATTTCGTATAAATCATTTTGTTGCAAATGAAAATATTCCCGAACTTCATAGGGAATTAGTTTCTCGACTTTTAACCTTTCGACAATTAAATCTACTTTTTCTACCTCATTTTGAAGCATTTTACGCCAATTGGTTTTATCGGCATAATAATTTTTCAACGCCACTTCGGTAATCCCTGCTAAATAGCGATTAGGAACTTCTACAATTGCGATTGCTTGATTTGCCCCTTGATCAATCCATCTTGTAGGTACTTGTGTTTTGCGCGTTACTCCTACTTTTACTTCGCTGGATAAAGACAAATAAACAATATGGGGTTGCAATTGCACTTTTTCTTCATATGCCAAATCTCTGTCTTGAATACCCAGATGTGCAGTACTCAATTCGGGTTTCATAATCCAATCCCCAACCGCGGGACTAGAGTAAAAACAGTCATAACAAAATCCTTGGCGAAATATTTTTTTCTTTTTACCACAATTTAAACATTGGTACCCCTGAAAAGAAATTTCGAAATTTTTGTTGAGCAATTGATTTACATTCAAAAAACTATTTTCAAAAACCAAATAGTATTGAATGGGCTGGCCGAATTCGGTTTGCATTTTAGAAAGAACACCTTCGTAAGTCATTTGATTTCTGATTGTAGATTAACGATTTCTGATTGTAGATTTGAAGTGCTTATTTTAGATTTCTATTTATTAGCAACCACATCTACGTCAGAATCTTTGTATAAATTTATTTTTTTTATAAAAAAACACTATTTTTGATACGAATGCAAAGTTAGTATTTGTAAATCGATAATCAAATCTAAAATCAGCACTCTAAAATCAAAATATCTATGCCGCTATCTATAATCAATTCTTTTGCCTCATGGGTATTAAAGCAAAGGATTCATCAGATGGAACTTTTTCTAAAGTATCCTAATGAAGTTCAGGAAGAATTGCTAATGAAGTTGATTCGGGCCGCTGAAAATACGGTTATAGGCCAACAATATGACTATGCTTCGATTCATTCCTACACCACTTTTGCGGAGAGAGTCCCTGTTGCTAACTATGAAGAATTACAGCCTTTAATAGAACGCACTCGCCAAGGCGAGCAAAATGTATTTTGGGAAACTCCCATAAAATGGTTTGCCAAATCAAGCGGAACAACCAATGCGAAAAGCAAATTTATTCCCGTGAGCGACGAAGCCTTGGAGGATTGTCACTACAAAGGAAGTAAAGATTTGTTGTGTTTGTATTTGAACAATAATGAAGACTCCGAACTTTTTTTGGGGAAAAGTCTTCGCCTTGGCGGTAGTTCCCAAATATATGAAGACAACAACACTTATTTTGGCGATTTGTCTGCCATTTTAATCGAAAATATGCCACTTTGGGCTGAATTTAGCAGTACTCCAAACAACAAAATCTCGTTGATGAGCGATTGGGAAACTAAAATTCCTGCGATAATCAATGAAGTCAAAAACGAAAATGTAACTAGTTTTGCTGGTGTTCCTTCGTGGATACTGGTTTTAATGAACAAATTACTCGAAGAAACTGGCAAAGGAAATTTGCTGGAATTATGGCCAAATCTTGAAGTCTATTTCCACGGAGGAGTGAGCTTTGAACCTTATCGTGATCAATATGAAAAGATTTTACCGAAAAAAGATTTCAAATATTACGAAATATACAATGCTTCTGAAGGTTTTTTTGCCATTCAGGATTTGAATGATTCCAGTGATTTATTACTGATGTTGGATTATGGAATTTTCTATGAATTTATTTCAATGGATACTTTTGGAACACCCAATCAAAAAACAATTCGGTTGTCAGAAGTGGAACTTTTTAAAAATTATGCCATTGTGATTACCACAAATTCTGGCTTGTGGCGTTACTTGATAGGCGACACAGTGCGTTTTACGTCCTTAAACCCCTACCGAATTAGGGTAACAGGAAGAACGAAACATCATATCAATGTTTTTGGTGAAGAACTCATGGTCGAAAATACCGATCAAGCCATTGCAAAAGCCTGCCAAATTACCGGAACCGAAATAGTGGATTACACTGTAGCTCCCGTTTTTATGATAGACAAAGAAAAAGGAGCCCACGAATGGATGATAGAGTTTAGGCAAAACCCCGCTGACATCGCTTTTTTCCAAAAAGTATTGGACGAAACATTGCAATCCTTAAATTCCGATTACGAGGCAAAACGCCATAATAATATGACCTTGAATCCATTAATTATCAATATAGCCAGACCCAAATTGTTTTACGATTGGATGAAAGAAAAAGACAAATTGGGTGGGCAACATAAAATCCCGAGACTATCTAACGAAAGAGATTACTTGGAACAGTTGAAGAATATGCAATTAATCGTGCATCAATAAAATCGAAACGGATATAACAAAAAAGACCCTATTTCAAATAAAAACTAAGGGCTTTTATATAGTAAAGTTTATCTCTATTCCTGCATCATATCAATATGCCTATCATGATATCCTAATAAATAGAGTATTCCATCTAAACCTAGACTAGATATTGAAGTAGAGGCATTTTCTTTAACTTTCGGTTTGGCATGAAAAGCAATTCCTAAACCAGCCAAGTTCAACATCGGCAAATCATTCGCCCCATCGCCCACGGCAATAGTTTGGTTGATATGGATGCCTTCTTTTTCGGCAATGGCTTTAAGGTATTCGGCTTTCTTGGTGCCATCAACAATTTCTCCAATATAGTTACCAGTTAATTTTCCGTCTTTTATTTCCAATTCATTCGCATGAACATAATCAATACCTAATTCTTTTTGCAAATAATGACCAAAATAGGTAAAACCTCCTGATAAAATGGCGGTTTTATAACCGTAATATTTTAAGGCTTTCATCAAGCGATGTGCGCCTTTGGTTATTGGTAAATTGATTGCCACATTATGCAACACCTCTTCACTCAACCCTTCTAATAGAGCCATGCGCCTCTTGAAACTTTCGCTAAAATCAATTTCGCCATTCATTGCTGATTCTGTAATAGCTCTAACTTGCTCACCAACACCTGCTAATTCCGCTAATTCATCAATAACTTCGGTTTGAATTAAGGTAGAATCCATATCAAAACACACTAAACGTCTATTTCTTCGGTACATATTATCTTCTTGAAAAGCAATATCTACATCCAAATTTCCTGAAATTTGCATAAATTGAGCAGTCATCAAAGCTTTATCTACAATATTCCCTGTTACCGATAATTGTACACAAGAACGGGGATATTCTTCTATATCCACCACCGATGTTCTACCTGTTAATCGAATGATAGAATCAATATTCAAACTTTGGTCTGACATTATTTTGGTTACCGCAGCCAACTGAACCGCTGTTAATTTTTCTCCCAAAACATTTATTATATAGCGTTGTTTGCGCTGCCCTTTTACCCAAATTTCATAGTCTGGAATTGTAATAGGGATAAAGACAACTTTGATTCCCAATTCATAACCTTTAAACAATAAATCTTTCAAAACAGCTCCAGAACGAGAACCTG
>CAZHVE010000014.1:0-43537 GCA_964535705.1 uncultured Flavobacterium sp. | reverse complement strand
TATGGAACCCCAGCTTAAAAAGCTGGGGTTCTTTTTTTTATTGGAACGACGTGTTCGGCTAACGCCTCGGTTCATCGCCTTTCTTTATGAAACCCCAATCTGAAAAGATTGGGGTTTTTTGTTTTTGGATTAACGGTGTTCGTTAAAAAGTTCTAGCCTAATAATCATATATAAATATTTGCAATTAAATAAAAAAGCATTACTTTTGCAGTCCTTTTGGTGAATAAGAGTTTCCTTTAGGTTTCAACTAATTACACAAACAACTTCTGTTTTTTCTATCACGTTATGAAACTCAAGAAAGCACAGAATACAAATTTTTAATCAGCATGTCTGAAACATTAAAATCACAAGAACAGTTTTTAGCAGAATTTAACTGGCACAATTTCGAAGAAGGTATTGATGCAGTAGATCAAAAAAACTTACAAGAATTCGAAGACTTAGTTTCAAAAACTTTTATCGCTACCGATCAAGAAGAAGTAGTTGAAGGTGTAGTTGTTAGAATCACGGATAGAGACGTTATCGTTGATATCAACGCAAAATCGGAAGGTGTTATTTCATTGAACGAATTCCGTTACAATCCAGCTTTAAAAGTAGGTGACAAAGTAGAGGTATTGATTGACATCCGTGAGGATAAAACAGGTCAGTTAGTATTGTCTCACAGAAAAGCACGTACTATCAAATCATGGGATAGAGTTATTTCGGCTAACGAAACAGGAGAAATCGTTAATGGTTTTGTAAAATGCAGAACTAAAGGTGGTATGATCGTGGACGTTTTCGGAATTGAAGCTTTCCTTCCAGGTTCTCAAATTGATGTTAAACCAATTAGGGATTATGATGTATACGTAAACAAAATGATGGAATTCAAAGTGGTGAAAATCAACCACGAATTCAAAAACGTTGTTGTTTCTCATAAAGCGCTTATCGAAGCGGATATTGAAGTACAGAAAAAAGAGATTATCGGAAAATTACAAAAAGGACAAGTATTAGAAGGTGTTGTTAAGAACATTACTTCTTATGGTGTGTTTATTGATCTTGGTGGTGTTGATGGATTAATCCACATTACTGACCTTTCTTGGTCAAGAATCAATCATCCATCTGAAGTTCTTGAATTAGACCAAATTCTTAACGTTGTAATTCTTGATTTTGATGACGAGAAAACAAGAATCCAATTAGGATTGAAACAATTAAACGCTCACCCTTGGGATGCTCTTGATGCTAAATTAGCCATTGGAGACAAAGTAAAAGGGAAAGTAGTTGTAATTGCTGATTATGGTGCATTTATCGAAGTTGCTGAAGGTGTTGAAGGGTTGATACACGTTTCTGAAATGTCATGGTCAACTCATTTACGTTCAGCTCAAGATTTCGTAAAAGTAGGAGATATTGTTGAAGCACAAATTCTAACATTGGATAGAGATGACCGTAAAATGTCAATGGGAATCAAACAATTAACTCAAGATCCTTGGACAGATATCACTGCTAAATATCCGGTAGGTTCTAAACATACAGGTATCGTTAGAAACTTTACAAACTTCGGAATTTTCGTAGAATTAGAAGAAGGTATTGACGGATTGATTTACATCTCAGATCTTTCTTGGACTAAGAAAATAAAACATCCATCTGAATTTGTGAATGTTGGTGAAAAATTAGATGTAGTAGTATTAGAATTGGATGTTGAAGGACGTAAATTATCTTTAGGTCACAAACAAACTACTACAAATCCTTGGGATCAATACGAAGCTTCTTTCGCAGTTGGAACTATCCACACTGGTGAAATAGCTGAGATTGTTGACAAAGGAGCCACTGTAGAATTCGGAGAAGATATCGTTGCTTTCATTCCTACGCGTCACCTTGAAAAAGAAGATGGTAAGAAATTGAAAAAAGGAGAAACTGCTGAATTTAAAGTAATCGAATTCAACAAAGAATTTAAAAGAGTGGTTGCCTCCCATACGGCTATATTCCGTGAGGAAGAAGAGAAAGCGGTTAAAGCTGTTGCCGAAGCCGTTGCTTCAGCTACAAATGCACCAGCTGCAACTCTTGGAGACAACAATGATATCCTTGCTGGTTTGAAAGCCAAAATGGAAAAAAACGAGAAAAAGAAATAAGATATATTTCTTGATTTTGAATATAGAAAGTCCCGATTTAATCGGGACTTTTTTTTGGCTTGTTTTCATGTGAGCGTAACATATCGAAGCGCTGCAATCTTTTGTAATTGTCTTTATGAGTGACGGAGTGAAAAGCAGTGCGGTGAACAAAAGATTGATTCGTCGCGCTTCTTGGAAATGACGCTTAATAAAAAAATTCTAATTCTGAAATATTCTAGAATCAATCCCAAAACTTGAGCAGCAGCAAAAATTAAGTGTGAATTTACCCGTGGACGGTTTCGCTTTTTCCGTAATTGGTAATTAATTCTCCTTCAAAATCAATCCATTCTTGCCAACGTTTATCCACATCCACTTTCTCGGAATATTTTCTGGCAAAACGAAGAAATGTAGTATAATGCCCCGCTTCACTTATCATTAATTTTTTATAAAATTCGGCCAATTCTTTGTCTTCGATATTTTGTGATAATACTTTGAATCTTTCGCAGCTTCTGGCCTCAATCATTGCAGAAAAAAGTAATCTATCGACAAAAGCGTCGTTCCTGCTTCCGTCTTTTTTCAAAAACTTGAAAAGTTCATTCACATAATGGTCTTTTCGTTCTCTTCCTAATTTTAATCCCCGTTCTTTTATGATATTATGCACCATCTGGAAATGTTCTAATTCTTCCTTGGCAATTTCTAGCAAATCCGTAACCAATTCTTCGTGTTCCGAATTATAAGTGATTATCGTAATTATATTTGTGGCTGCTTTTTGCTCGCACCAGGCATGATCGGTCAAGATTTCTTCGATATTTGATTCAACGATAGATACCCATTTTGGGTCGGTGGCTAATTTTAATCCTAACATTTTTTTGTATTTATGAAGATAGTTTACAAAAATACATCTTTTATTTGTTGTGAAATGGATTGATTTACTGTTTTATTTCCCTTATTTTGCATTGTAAATTAGGAAGTTTTATGATTGCAAATCAGCGCGTGTTAATCCTTGGATTTGTTTGGCCAGAACCCAATTCTTCCGCCGCAGGAGGGAGGATGGTTCAATTGATTCGGATTTTTAAGGAACACCGTTTTGAAGTTACTTTTGCCAGTTCCGCTTCAGACAGTGATTATATGACTGACCTTAATACTCTTGGGGTTTCCAAAAAATCGATCACTTTAAACTGTTCTAGTTTTGATGTATTTGTAAAGGAGTTTAATCCGACAATTGTCTTGTTTGATCGTTTTATGATGGAAGAACAATTTGGTTGGCGCGTTACTGAAAATTGTCCCGATGCTTTGCGAGTATTGGATACAGAAGATTTGCATTGTTTGCGCTTGGCACGCCAAAAAGCATTCAAAGAAAACCGACCTTTTATCACCGATGACTTGTTGGTAGAAGATGTTGCCAAACGAGAAATTGCCAGTATTTTGCGTTGCGATATTTCCTTGATGATTGCAGAATATGAAATAGAATTGCTACAATCTGTTTTTAAAATAGATCCTGATTTATTGTATTATTTGCCTTTGTTGTTAGTACCAATTAAAGAATCAACTATTCAAAACTTGCCTTTGTTCGAAGAGCGAAACAACTTTGTCTTCATTGGCAACTTCCTTCATGAACCGAATTGGAACGCTGTTCAGTACCTAAAAGAAACGATTTGGCCACTCATCAGAAAGCAAATGCCAGAAGCGGTTTTGCAAATTTATGGAGCGTATCCCTCTCAAAAAGTATTGCAATTACACCAACCCAAACAAGGTTTTCATATTGTGGGTCGTGCCGATGATGCTCAAGAAGTGGTGCGAAATACCAGAGTTGTGTTGGCGCCTTTGCGTTTTGGGGCAGGAATAAAAGGGAAACTAGTGGAAGCGATGCAATGCGGAACGCCAAGCGTGACGACTACTATTGGGGCTGAATCCATGTGTGGCGATTTGCCTTGGAATGGATTTATTGCTGATGATGCACAAGTTTTTTCCGATAAAGCGGTAGAATTATATCAAGACAAGAAACTTTGGCTAAATGCCCAAGAAAATGGTTTTGAGATTCTAGAAAAACGTTATTTGAAATCGGTGTTTGCAGATGGTTTTATACAACATGTTTTAAACGTACAAACGCATATAAAACAACATCGATTGTATAATTTTATGGGCGCAATCTTGCAGCATCATACCTTGACAAGTACCAAATATATGTCCCGTTGGATTGAGGAGAAGAACAAATAAAAATCCCGTTCTGATTTCACAAAACGGGATTCATTTATAAAATATAACGAGCTAATTACGCCAGCATCGTTACTGGATTTTCAATATATTGTTTCAAGGTTTGCAAGAACTGTGCTCCGGTTGCACCATCAATAGTTCTGTGATCGCAAGCCAAAGATAACATCATCGTATTTCCTACTACAATTTGTCCATTTTTCACCACGGGTTTTTCTACAATCGCTCCAACGGATAGGATGGCAGAATTCGGTTGGTTAATGATGGAGTTGAATTCAGTAATTCCAAACATTCCAAGGTTAGAAATAGTAAACGTACTTCCTTCCATTTCGGTAGGCAATAATTTTTTGTTTTTGGCTCTTCCTGCAAGGTCTCTTACGCTTGATCCAATTTGAGATAAACTCATGCCATCTGTAAATGGCAATACAGGAACAACCAATCCGTCTTCAACCGCAACCGCAACACCAATATTCACATGATAGTTAATGATGATGGATTCAGCTGTCCATTGTGAATTAATTTTTGGGTGTTTTTTCAAGGCCATTGCTGACGCTTTAATCACCATATCGTTGAAAGATACTCTGGTATCCGGAACGCTGTTAATAATCGCTCTAGATTTCATTGCCTCATCCATTGTCACCTCGATTACTAAGTTGTAATGTGGTGCAGTGAATAAAGATTCTGCCAAACGTTTGGCAATGATTTTACGCATTTGCGAATTTTTGATTTCTTCGGTTGCAATTTGCCCTGCTGGAATATACGGTTTTGAAATGGTTGTCGGTTGGGAGTTGTCAGTTGACGGTTGACCAACTTGACTTATGGCTTTTGACTCTTGGCTTCCAGTAAAGTTCTCTACATCACTTTTAGTAATACGGCCGTTTTCTCCAGAACCTTTTACTTGTGCTAATTGGATTCCTTTTTCACCAGCAATTTTCTTTGCCAATGGTGAGGCTAAAACGCGTTGTCCATCAGCAGATGAATCTTGAACAACGGTTGCTGCTTCTGAAGTTGGTGTTGATTTTTCTTCTTCTGTTGCAGCTGCAACAGGAGCAGCTCCTCCCATTTTGTAATTTTCAGCTATACCGCTAATATCTGTTCCTGCAGGTCCAATGATGGCCAATAAGCTATCTATGGGAGCTGATTGCCCTTCAGGTATACCAATATATAATAATGTTCCTTCGTTGAAAGATTCGAATTCCATTGTTGCTTTGTCGGTTTCGATTTCAGCAAGAATATCACCTTCGGATACTTTTTCGCCTACTTTTTTCAACCAAGTTGCTACGGTTCCTTCGGTCATCGTATCGCTCAGGCGAGGCATGGTTACCACAACAACTCCTTTTGGTAAAGCATTAGTTTCTGTTGCTGCTACAACTGGAGCCGATGATTCTTCTTTTTTAACTTCTGTTGTTGCTGGAGCTTCTGCTGTTGTTGGAGTTGCATTTGCGCCTCCGGCTATTAAAGCAGCAATGTCTTCGCCTTCGTTTCCAATAATTGCCAATAAAGAATCTACGGGTGCAGTTTCTCCTTCTTGAATGCCAATATATAAAAGAGTTCCCTCGTTGAAAGACTCAAATTCCATTGTTGCTTTATCAGTTTCAATTTCAGCCAGCATATCGCCTTCGCTTACTTTGTCTCCTACTTTTTTTAACCAAGTCGCCACCGTTCCATCTGTCATGGTGTCGCTCAAACGAGGCATCGTTATAATTGTAGCCATAATTGATTTTATAGTTTATGGGGAATAAATGGATAGTTTTCTTGGTCGTACACTACGTCATATAATTGTTGTACTTCTGGGTATGGTGATTCTTCGGCAAATTTAACACATTCTTCAACCAAGTCTTTTACTCTCTGGTCGATTGCTTGAATTTCTTTTTCAGTAGCATATTTCTGATCTTTGATTACATCTAAAACTTGAGTAATCGGGTCAATTTTTTTATACTCTTCAACTTCTTCTTTTGAACGGTATAATTGGGCATCAGACATAGAGTGTCCTCTATAACGATAGGTTTTCATTTCAAGAAAAGTTGGTCCACCACCGCTGCGCGCTCTTTCGATAGCTTCATGCATAGCTTCAGCAACTTTGACCGGATTCATTCCGTCAACGGGTCCGCAAGGCATTTCGTATCCTAGGCCCAGTTTCCAAATATCAGAATGATTTGCGGTTCTTTCCACGGAAGTTCCCATAGCGTAACCGTTATTTTCTACAATGAATACCACAGGAAGGTTCCAAAGCATGGCCATGTTAAAAGCTTCGTGAAGGGATCCTTGTCGTGATGCACCATCACCAAAATAGGTCATAGTCACGCCGCCAGTTTCAAAATATTTATCTGCAAAAGCCAAACCGGCTCCAACGGGAATTTGTCCACCAACGATTCCGTGTCCGCCATAAAACCGATGTTCTTTTGAGAAAATATGCATAGAACCACCCATTCCTTTTGAAGTTCCAGTAACTTTTCCCATAAGTTCTGCCATTACTCTCCTAGGATCAACACCCATACCTATAGGCTGAACGTGGTTTCTATAAGCGGTAATCATTTTATCTTTAGTTAAGTCCATGGCATGCAATGCGCCAGCTAAAACAGCCTCTTGACCGTTATATAAATGCAGAAAACCTCTGATTTTTTGTTGAATGTACAATGCTGCTAATTTGTCTTCAAACTTTCTCCAAAGTAACATGTCTTCATACCACTTTAAATAAACCTCTTTTGTAACTTCTTTCATCTGTTTTACTTATTTTTCTTTGGTAATATGTAGTTAGCTTATAATTCAGTTTAGATTTGTCATCCTTAAAAGAACTAATTTTAACTGTTTGTATGGTTTTTGTTGTGTTTATTAATTATTGTCAAGAACTAAAATAATTTCTTTATCGCGAATTTGACTTACTAAAACTCGAAGTGCAAAAGTAGGACATTCCAAGGAGTCAATAAAATTTATAGTACAATTTTGGTGTGTTTTTTATTCTTTTTTTTAAAATAATTTTTTACAAAGAAGAAAATGAAGTCGTAATACTGATATTCCTCATTCTTTTTAAATGAAAAAAATCCAAATTTCAATCCGAGGCTTCGGGATTGAAATTTGGATTTCTTGTGATGTATTAATTATTTCTAGTATTCTTCGTACTTGTCTCCAAAATTAAAAGTAAGCGAGAATCGTAGTGTATTTTCTAGAGGGTTTTTCACTCTAGAAGCGGCGAACAAGTAAGAGACATCCACTTTAATCGTTGTGTATTTGAAGCCAGCTCCAAGGGAAAAGAACTGCCGAGCTCCTTTGTCAGGGCTTTCATGAAAATAACCCAAACGCATGGCAAAGGAATCTTGATATAAATATTCCGCACCGGCGGCATAGGTAATTTCTTTTAACTCTTCACTAAAACCACCTGGTGCATCCCCAAAAGATTTGAAAATTCCGGATGTCCATCCAATCGAGCGATAATCTTCATTTGCTATAGTTGTGTCTTCAGAATCAATAATGTCATCTCCATTCAAATCAATTCCTTGTTGTGGAGTAGGAACCAATAATTTATTGAATTCAAGATTTACAGCAACCTTGTTGTAGTCGTCAAGAATAAAATCAAAACCAGTCCCCACTTTTAAATTGGCAGGGAGAAAGTTATTACTCAATTCATCATTGTCATAACTGATTTTTGGACCAAGATTTTGAATATTGAATCCTGCTCTCCACCTCCCGTTGAATTCATTATAGGCTATTTCTTCTGATTGATAAAAACCGGCAACATCAATAGCAAATGAACTTGCGGGTGAGGCATCACCAATGTCAGTGGCCACCTTTAGATTGGAACGGATGTATCTTCCCCCAATAGCCATAGCAAATTTTTCACTTAACTTTAAGGAATAGGAGCCGTCAAACGCAAATTCATTTGGAGAAACAGTTCTTGTTTGTTCATTAGGGTCGCCAGTTTCACGAAGTTCAATGTTTCCTAAACCAAAATAGCGCAGACTTCCTGAAAAAGCACTTCTTTCGTTAAGTTTGTTATAATAGGTTAATTGCGCTAGTGAGATGTCATTAACTAGATCCGTGAGGTAAGGGGTGTAGCTTACTGAAAATCCTTGCTTGTCTATGGCAAAAGCATATTTTGAAGGATTCCATTGTTGTGAGAAAGCATCAGCGGATGTGGCTACCCCTTGATCTCCTAAACCGGCAGCTCTGGCATCGGCAGCAACCATTAAAAAGGGAACTCCTGTGGTGATAACTCTCTCTTGTGCTTTTGCAAAAGAAACAATAATTAGACAGACAAAAAGTAATGGTAATTTTTTCATTGGTATTAAGTATAGATTGAACAAATATAGTATTTTATTAAAGTATTACAAGTTTTTCAAATTTTTCAGTCTTGGTATTGGTCAAGTTCGATTTGACTGTGAGTTTATAAACATACACTCCTTTTCCTATTTTATTCCCAAAATCATCCTTTCCATCCCAAGTGATTTCTTTGGAAAGAAATCCTTCAGTAGTAATGATTTGGTTTCGTGTCCAAACCACCTTTCCGGTTATGGTCATCACCTGAACCTGAACCTCCAAGGGTTCATAAGGTCGGTTATGTGTAAACCAAAACTCGGTATAATTTACAAATGGGTTGGGATAATTCAACACCTGTGTCAATGTCATAGTTTCATTACCCACAACGATAAATTGTATTTCAGCGGTTATGGGATTGTTATAAACATCCCAAGCCTTGAAGGTAATGGTGTGCAATCCAACGGATAAATTCCGAAATGGAAACCGTAGCGTCCCTTTGGTATAATCATCCAGATTGGTTTGATAATAATCATTCAATATATAAGGATTATTTGCATCACCATCTAAAATCCCAACTATGTCGTGTCCTATGCCACTAGCCGTATTTATTCCGTTTTCGTCTTCGAGATTGGCTAGTAAAAAAGGAGATTCGTTGGTTGTGCCTCCCGAAACAAAAGTTTCATCATTCATATATAACTTCACAGTTGGAGGTTTATTGTCCACAGCTGCATTTTCATTTATTCCACCCACCTTTATAGAGGTGTCATAACCCGTTTGGTTTTCAAATTGCCCTGTTTTTTTGGCATAAAAACTAATTTTCCCGTTGCCCAACGGAACTCGAATATCTCTAGGGACTATGAAACTAAATTCGAACTTACCATTTGTTATTGATGCATTTCCCTTAAAGATGGTTTCTCCTAAGATGTTGAAATTTATCGGGGGGCTATTTCCGTCATTATTCAATGTTGATCTTGTGATGAATTTGTCGAATATGATAGTTGAAAGTTCTCCATTATAATTTGGTATTGGAATATTGCTTTCGTCTGATATTTCGCCTGATATTTTCATTTTTGACAATGATTTGAAACTTGCTACATTGTCTGCAAAGTCTGTTTTGTCATTTATAGAAGTGATTTTTATTTTAGGTATAAGTATTGCAAGCATCAAAGCCGGGTCACCAATGTAGAAAACGACATTAGTTGAGGAATTTGGATTACTATTCTTCGAAATTCTTAAGGATTCGGCTATAGACGTGTATTGGCTAGAGCCGTATGAAAATAAATTTTCAGCTAAAACTTCATTGAAATTTTCAGCGCTAAACTGACCAATTGAACGAATAGTAGAAATCATAGAAATGGCACCACCTTTTGGGTTCCAATACGTATATTCGCCAGCAGTAGGTCTTGAAGGATTGTCAAAACGGGAAAAATCACAAGTAATAGTAATGAACAAGGGATATTTATATTGATTGCTTAAGTTTTGCCCGTCTGATTTTTCCCAAATTCTTTCGCTCGTCAGGCCGTCTTCTCCTCCATGACCAAGATAATTCAAAACTAATGCCCCTTTTTCGAATGCACTGAACATTTCCAATCGCGCTTTTGGATATCGAGATCCACCTGCTGATGCTTGCTGTACATACGAATCTAAAAGTATTTTATTGACGTTTAAAAAGGGTTTTTCAAAAGTGATTCTATCTGCCAAAATATTATGCTTTGTTTGTAGACTTGCATCCGATATCTTATCAGCATCATCTGATATCATTATATAATTGTTTCTCCAGCTACCATAGGATTTTACATCGTGGTATTCAATTACTTTATTCACCATTTCATCTGCTTGTTGGGCATTGTCGTGTATCATTCGTCCCACAGCGATATCGATTCCTCCATAAAATGATCCTATATTTCCCTCTCCTGCATCCATTAATCCAAAGAAATCATCAGACGCGTATGATAATTCCCCCGTTGTATTACTGCTCAATGCATGATAAATAGGAACTATATTAGTATTGTTTCGGATTCTATTTTTATAATCGTAGGAGGCATCACCAAAAAGATTGACATACTTTATTTTTTTGGCAGGATCTGATGGGTTATCATAGATGTATTTAATGCAATTTCTTATGGCTGCTATATCTTGTTTTCCTGACGAAAACTCTTGATATATCGATTCAAGGGTTATTACCTTAACATATAGTTTATTATTAGGATTGTTACGGTGAAAATTAGCTAATTTATCGGCTTGTGTTTTTAAAAAAGTGGGAGTAATAATGACATAATCAATAGTATTTTTAAAGCAATCTCCTTTTAAGTTTTGGTTGGTGATTTTCGTTTTACTAGTTTTTGAAGGAGTCAAATAATCCAAAGCATCAATGGCAATGTATTTTCTAAGTTCACCCAGGGTTGCCTTAAAGGAAAATGAAGACTCGCTTGTGTTGTTTTCTGCTTTGGTTACATTGTATAAATCCGTCACATCCCAAACTTGAGAAATCCCACTTGCGTTAGAAATAGTATAACTTGCAACTCCATTGCTTGAGGCAGCTAAATCATATTGAAATCGAAATTGTTTTCCGTATCCTTGGAGTTTTCTTTTGGCAAAAAGCCGAATATTATCGAGATAGCCTTTCGAACCGGGAACACCATTGTTATTATAGGTTAATTTTATTTTTATGTTTTCTGCGGCGGGAATGGTTTTATTTAAGGAACCTAAATTGAATTTAGTGCTTGAATCAGAATCAAGTGCCGAAAAAGAGATGGTTCCCGTCTCTTGATCATTTGCCGCCACCTTGAATGTGGTGTTTGTGAAAGCTGCCGAGGCGGCTTTGACCATCAATTTTATTGGAGATGTTGTGTCAATGTTTGGAAAATTAAACAAAAATTCTTGTTCTGGGTTGATGTCAAATGATTCTCCAAACCACTGTCTGCCCAAATTCACAATGTTTACAAGGTCTAATTCGTGGTATTGATAGTCGTCAAAAGAAGTTATATTTTGAGAAATGATTCCTGTGGGCTGGACCATGTTCGAAATCCGCTTTCCATCGCCTCCTTGAACCGTTACGTAATAATAGGATTTGGTGTCGTAGAGGTTGGTATTGGTCTGACTTTCTTCATTCCAAGTGTCCACTCCTTCGGCGTAAAACAAAATATAATCGTCATTATTGAAAACACCATCGCTTTCGTCAATGACTTGAATAGCATTTTCGGTTAAATCGTAAGGGTAATATATGCTGTTCGAAAGCGGAAGCATCCTACCCCCATTTCCGTAAATTTTAAGTTTTTTGGGATCGATTGTACTTGTATTAAGTCCTAATTCTTGTAAAAAACTTTTAGATATTTTATACACACCTGATTTTTCGACATAAAATTGATACCAGTCGCCTGTTGCCAAAACCGAATTGGTTACTACTGTGGCGCTTTTACTGGTGGTTTGTGAAATTCTGGAGGCGTTACCATTTACTGAATAGGAAAAAGACTTAATTCGTTTGTAACCGAGGTCATCTTTAATTATTGGGGACAAGACAAGAAACAATTGTTTTATATCCCTTGAAATATTCGTTTTTAGCGTTGCGGAAGGAGTTTTTGGAATATTTTCAAAAGCTAAATCTCCTAGCTGCGAGACCGAAACGGATTCATAAATTACATTGGTAATTTGAACCGAATTTCCGTTGAAAGAGCTTGACTCAGTTAAATTTAGGATATAAAAAACCGAATTAGTAACTGTGTCATAATTGTAATTTTTACCGGCAAAAACAGGCGCATTAATTTTATAATCACCATAATACATTTCTTTCTTTTCCAGCCATTCAATGGCGATATCGCCTTTAGCTTGTGCAAAAGAAATAAGGGGAATAAGAGTGAAATATATTATAAAGGCTTTTTTCATTGTTTTCTAAAACGCTATTAATCGCAAATTATTACAGTGAGTAAATTTATGTCTTTTAGTATAATTGTAAATAATAAATAGTATAAATTTGCGTTTTAACCATGTATTTTAGTATTAATAATATACGGTTCTTTTATTTATTAAAAAAATGATGTTGCAGTTTAATGGTTAATTATTATATTGCACCACCTAAATATTTATCTACCAAAGAGTATGAAAGTAAACAAAATTATGCCTTTACGATTGATTTTATTATTGATGTTGATTATTGGGTTTGCTAGTTGTAGTAAAAAATCAAGTTCCAAAAATGCTTCAAAGGCAACAGGTTGGAATGTGGACGGGAGAAAAGCTGCTGGTAATGCGAAACAAGAAGCAGGGCCTGGTTTGGTTTTTGTTGAGGGCGGTACTTTCACGATGGGTAAAGTCGAAGATGACGTTATGCATGATTGGAACAACACACCTACCCAACAACACATACAATCTTTTTATATGGATGAAACAGAGGTCACCAACGTTATGTATTTAGAATATTTAGATTGGATAAAAAAAGTATTTCCTCCAACAGAAGAAAAGTATAAGAATATATATGAAGGGGTATGCCCTGATACTCTGGTTTGGAGAAATAGATTGGGCTACACCGAAACAATGACCAATAATTATTTAAGGCATCCTGCTTATGCCAATTATCCTGTAGTGGGTGTCAACTGGGTTCAGGCTACTGAGTTTAGTAAATGGAGAACCGAGCGTGTAAACGAGGCTTTAATGGAAAAAAACGGATACATTAAGAAAAACGCCAAAACTTTGGATGTTAATGCTGAAACCCTTTTTAGCACCGAAACTTATTTAGCAGCTCCAACCTTAGCATACGGTGGAAATTCGGAGATTGTTTATGCTGGAAGAAAAGGAGCGAGAACTCCTAAAGGAACAAAAACCGCCAATACCGCCAATATAGCAGAAGCAGTCGACAACACATCACCTTCAGCAACCCCAACAAAAGGTTCAAAGGGGAGTCCTCTGTCGAATGCGCCTTTATATGCCCAGCGTTCTTCTGGAATTGTTTTGCCAGAGTACAGACTTCCAACCGAAGCTGAGTGGGAATATGCTGCAGCAGCAGATGTTGGACAAAGAGAATATAATATATATAAAGGTCAAAAAAAATACCCATGGTCTGGTAGTTATACCCGTTCAGGGAAAAGACAAAGCAAAGGGGATCAATTAGCCAATTTCAAACAAGGAAATGGTGATTACGGGGGTATTGCTGGTTGGTCTGATGATGGTGCCGATATTACCAACAAAACAAAAAGTTATCCAGCAAATGATTTTGGATTGTATGATATGGCTGGAAACGTAGCTGAATGGGTTGCGGATGTGTATAGACCAATTATCGATAATGAGGCCAATGATTTCAATTATTTTAGAGGAAATCAATATACCAAAAATAAAATTGGAAAAGACGGTAAAATTGTAATTATAACTAAAGATAGCATTCAGTATACAACTTTAAGCAATGGTAAAAAAGTTGCAACTAGCTTCCCGGGTCAAATTGAACAAGTGCAAATTGATGAGAAGGAAACCTATTTAAGACAAAATTTTGATAAGAGCGACAATGTCAATTACAGAGATGGTGACAAACTCTCGTCTCGATTTTTTAATGTGACAGAATCAGAATCTGAAACAAAAAAAGGGAAGGACGAAATGTATAACTCGCCAAAACACAACGTGAGCACAGACAGTTTAGGAAACATGATTCGAAAATATGACAAATCCAATAAAAGGACTACTTTAATAAACGACAATGTAAGGGTTTATAAAGGGGGTTCTTGGAAAGATAGAGCGTATTGGCTAGATCCGGCACAAAGAAGGTATTTGCCTCAAGATATGGCTACTGACTACATTGGTTTTAGATGTGCAATGTCTAGGGTTGGACCAAAATCTGATAAAAGAAAATCGGCAAGAAATTAATTTTATACCTAATAAAAACAAAAGCCCTTTTAGGGCTTTTGTTTTTTTAACCAATTTCGTATGGATATCACTCACATTCATAATTTATTTTTGACATGTAGTTCTGTTTCTATTGACACTCGAAAGATAGAATCAAATTCACTGTTTGTTGCCATAAACGGAGAGCATTTCAATGCCAATACCTTTGCAAGCGAAGCTCTAGAAAAAGGCGCTTCTTATGTTTTAATAGACGATGAAGCCTGTTTTATCGACCAAAGAACGATATTGGTCGAAAATAGTTTAATTGCGTTGCAGGAATTATCAAAATTTCACCGTCAGTATTTAAAATTACCCATAATAGCCCTTACAGGAAGTAATGGAAAAACTACCACAAAAGAGCTGATTCAAGTTGTTCTTTCAAAAAAATACAAAACAAAAGCAACTCTAGGGAACTTAAACAATCACATAGGAGTTCCTTTGACATTATTGTCTTTCAATACTGAAACAGAGATTGGCATCGTTGAAATGGGAGCCAATCATAAAAAAGAGATTGAATTTTTGTGCCGTTTAGCTACGCCAGATTATGGATACATTACTAATTTTGGCAAAGCACATTTAGAGGGTTTTGGAGGTGTAGAAGGAGTAATTCAAGGAAAAAGTGAGATGTATCAGTATCTTTCCGAAAACAACAAATTAGCCTTTGTCAATTTAGAAGACCCGATTCAAGTCGAGAAAACAAAAAAATTAAAGTCTTATTCTTTTGGAATAAATAAACAAGTTGCCGATGTAAATATAGCTTCCATAAAAGCAAATCCATTTGTGGAAATAAATTATTTGGGACTTGAAATAACAACGCATTTGATTGGGTTATATAATGCTAATAATATTTGTGCGGCGCTTGCTATAGGAAAATATTTTGGGATAGAAGATAAGGTAATAAAAGTAGCTTTAGAGAGCTACATCCCAGAGAACAATAGGTCGCAACTTTTAACTAAGGGAACAAACCAGATTATTCTGGATGCTTATAATGCCAATCCGAGTAGCATGACTGTGGCTATAGAAAATTTTATTCAATTAGTCAATCCTAATAAAATTATGATATTGGGCGATATGTTCGAGTTGGGTTCAGAAAGCCATCTAGAACATCAGGCAATTGTTGATTTACTTTTTAAAGAAGAAATTATCATTTGCCACTTTATCGGCGGGGCATTTTATGCCAATAGAATTAAAAGGCATAATTTTTATTTTCATGAAACATTTGAATTATTTTCAAAGTATTTCCGAGAAACTAAAATTGAAAATTCTTCTATATTGATAAAAGGGTCAAGAGGAATGGCTCTGGAAAGAACATTGAATTTCTTGTGATAATAACAAAATTTAAAACAACAATGCCATCCCAATTAAAAGATGGCGTTATTATTTCAATTAAACGCTAATCAAATAGCCGGTGAGGTTCTCTTTATTGTTGAGGCCTAGTTTTTTTCTCAAACGGTATCGAGCTAGTTCTACACCTCCGTTGGAAATATTCATGATTTCTGAAATTTCTTTAGTTGACATATTCATTAATAAATAAGTAGCTAAATCTAATTCCCGAGGTGAAATTGTAGGGCATTTTACTTTTAATCTTTTTAAAAAGTCATAATGAACATTTTTGATGTGTTTTTCTAAGTCTTTCCAGCTATGATCAGCATTCACTTCTTTGACAATACTTTTGTTTAATTTTGTGATTTGTGATTTAGCGGACTCATCGAATGAATCCACATTAATATCTTTTAGTTTTTGAATAATTCCATTTAAAATTTTATTTTTCTTTGCAATCTGTAATGAGTTAGTTACCAATTCTTTGTCTTTTGCAAGGATTTTAACTTTAAGTTTTTCATTTTGCAGTGTTTCAATTTCTTTTTCCAAGTCAAATTGTTCCTGTCTTATTTTCGACTCTTTTTCCAAATAAATCCTTCTCTGTTCAATGGTTTGATAATATTTGTTTGTTCTAATTTTAGCTTGGACTCTTAGTCTTGTGTAATACACTAATGTAGATATTCCAATGATATAAAATAGATAAGCCAAAAAGTGTCTATACCAGGGGGGAGATATCGTAAAATTTAGTTCGGCCTGATTGGCCTGAATTCCATAGCTGTTTAAAACCTTAACTTTCATAATGTAACCCCCTTCTTTAAGATTCGTGTATTCTTTTGTGGAGGAAGAAGACCAATTACTCCACCTGTCATCAAAACCATCGAGTTGATAGGAGAATTTAATATTTTCAACATTTTCATAGGTGGGAGAGGAAAATGTGAATTTCACGGAATTTGAACGGTAGGGAATTTTAAATTTTTCAGGCTTGATATGTTTATTTCCAAAAAATAAAGTATCTCTAAGAGATGAAAAACTTCTTATAAAGACTTTTGGTTTAGAAATGAAATTTTTTGATAATTTCGAATTATAATGAGCCAATCCTTCGGTAAGACCTATAAATATATTTTCAGGATTAATGCTATATACTGATAAATTGTTATAAACTAAATTCTGTGTTAAATTTAAAGATGGCGCTGAAGTATTGGTATAATGACCCTTGTTTTTTTTCATTAAAACCCCAAGGCCGCGTTTGTTAATGTGCCAAATATTTCCAAAATTATCCTCTTGTATATTTGAGGATTTGATAATTGTTTTAAATAAGTTATCAGCTGTTTTGTCCACGTAAAAGACATCGCTGCTTTGTGAATATTTATAAAAATGGTTATCGGTTTTAAAATAGATTGTATTTCTTAACTGCTGGACGCTCACAACGCCTTTTTCTCTATCGGATAGGTTTCGATAGGTTTTTATGTCTTTAAAATTTTGATACCCTTCATTAAGTGCGATTTGATAAAGAAGGTTGTCTTTTATAACCCATATGTTTTTTGAATCGATTTCAAATTCTCCTACAGATTTGTAAAAACCTTCAATTTGACGTACGAATTGCCATCCATTTGGCCCTTTTTCAAAAAGGGAAAATCCATTGTAATTTGAGCCAATCATATATTTAGGTTGATTTGGAACTTTCTTAAAGCTCCAATAACCTATATTGTCTAATGTTTTATACGATTTACCTCCCACAATAGCCAAAGCACCTATGTTGTGGGCACAGATTAATTGATCATCAATAACTTGAATGTTTGAAGCCTGTCCAGTCGTACCTTCCACTAGTGTAAAAGCTTCTCCGCTAAAGGGTATGTTCCAAGGGTGATAAAACACCCCTTGGTTAGTGGCTACATATAGGTTTCCTTTGTAAATTACAGTAGCGTATACCGTACTTATGTCATAGCTAAAACCAAAATAGGAAAAAGGAGAGTTTTCGTTTATGAAGGTAATACCATTATCAAGACCTAGCCAAAGATTATTTTTACTGTCAATAAATGAGGTTAGGACGGTATTGTTTTGAAGGCCCTTCCTATAATTAATATTCTGAATGATTCTTCCTGAGGTATCGCATACAATAAAGCCATTTCGAACTGAATTAAGTACTATATAATTGTTCTTCATGGCAACTCCGCCCAAACAGCTATTGTTCTTGATGAAATTATTAGCTTCGGTGTTCCAAGAAGTTATTTTTTCGTTTTCATAAATATAGAGGCCTTTATCCAAAGTTGCAATCAATATTTTGCTATTTGGCATTTGAAACATTCCCCATACCTGAGTGTCATTTAATACTGTTGAGCCTTTAAGGGGAATAAGCTTGCCATTTCTATATTCCATTAGGCCTAACGCGATATCTTGAAAATAAAGTGTGTTGTTCACTTGAAACGAAAAATGAAATTTCTTTGGAGCTTTAATTGTTTTTAGGGTGGTGTTCTTAAAAATAAAAAGGCTTCCAAAGGACTGAAAAATCACCTCTTCCTTGTTAAGGTGTATTTTCCAAATAATATCAATAGTGTTTTCAGTATTTTCATTGCGAGTGTTTAAAAACTTAGACAAAGAAAAATAAACAAGTTTACCAAAAGAATCTGATTTAAAATAACCAAACTCATTATAGCCTCCCACAAAAATTTTTCCGGAATCGTCAATTTCTACGGTTCTTATAACTGACTGATTCGGCAAAGTATATTTACGCCATGAGGTTCCATCAAATTGAAAAAGACCGCTATTATTGGCAAAATACATATTGCCATCTTTGTCTTGATCAATGTCCCAGCTTTGAGTTCCTCCTTTGTAATCGGTTCTTTTGTAATTTCTGATTTCTGGAATACCAATATTTTTGACTTGTCCGTAAAAAGTTGTAATTCCTAAAAAGAACAGCAATAGTAAGGTATATGGTTGGTTAATTAACCTTTTCAAATTGCAAATTTTTATTGTTTCAATCTGTTTTATCATTCTAATTATAAGGTTTTTTATTGAAGATTGCGAGGGCTTCAAAATATTTATTTTAGCTAATTTCGGTTTTTTTATTTAAATTGTAGTGTTTGTTTTTTGTTATTTTTTTCACATCACGTCAAAATTTATTTTTAATATACTAACAATCATGTAATTAAATACTATTTGATGTGTTTTTGTATAGGTCATAAAAGGCTTTTGATGTGTTTTTGTATAAATAATTTGATTGAGTGTTCAATAATTAAGTTATATTATTGCATTTAGTATTAATTAATCAACCAATTATTTAGAAAAATGAAATTTACAGAATTATTTATTTTTTCTTTTTCAACTAACATGTTATCCGTTTGTGTTCAAGCAGAGGATTTTATATTAGTTTAAAAAGTATTAGATGAAAACCAACCCCTTATTCCGGAAGCAGACTTTTTAGCTTAAGGCTCTCCTTAAGTATTGTACTACAAAATACCGATTATAATTCGGTTAAAATTTATTAAACATTTAAATTAAGCACATTATTATGAAAAAATTTTTATTATTATTAATCTTTTGGTGTTATTCATCTTCGATTTTTTCTCAAGCAGATAAAGTATCCGTGGATAAAAGTATCTCTGGAATAAAACTCAAAGTCAACGGGAATGACTTTATTATTAATGGTGTAAACTGGGATTACACCCCTATTGGCACAAATTATTCGTATAGCCTTTACAATCAACCAGAGAGTGTTATTAAACAGGCTTTAGACGATGAAATGTCTTTGTTGAAAAATATGGGTGTAAATACTATAAGAGTTTATACGGGTATCCCAAAAAAATGGATTGAATACATTTATACTAATTATGGTATTTATACCATGTTAAACCATTCTTTTGGTCGTTACGGCTTAACAATCGATGGTGCTTGGACTCCAACTACAGAATATGCAGATGCTAAAACTCGTCAATTACTTTTGAAGGAAGTAAAACAATTGGCCTCAGATTATAAAGACTCCAAAGGACTGTTACTGTTTTTATTAGGGAATGAAAATAACTATGGTTTGTTTTGGGATGGAGCTGAAACAGAAGATATTCCTGTAAAGAACAGAAAGTCAACAAAACGGGCGCAGTACATGTACGCTTTATTCAACGAAGCCGCTGTTGCTATGAAAACTATCGACACTTCACATCCGGTGGCGATATGTAATGGAGATTTGTTGTTTTTAGATATTATTGAAAAAAAATGTCCTGATGTAGATGCGCTAGGTATTAATGCTTACCGTGGGATTTCATTTGGGGATATCTTTGAAAGAGTAAAGAAAGAATACGGTAAACCTGTATTTTTTGCTGAATTTGGTTCTGATGCTTTTAATGCTGTTACTAGCGAAGAAGAACAAAATGGACAAGCAAAGATTCTAAAAGGCAATTGGAAAGAAATTTATGAAAACGCAGCAGGCATGGGTAAAAGCGGAAATTG
Source organism: uncultured Flavobacterium sp. (assembly GCA_964535705.1). Taxonomy (GTDB): domain Bacteria; phylum Bacteroidota; class Bacteroidia; order Flavobacteriales; family Flavobacteriaceae; genus Flavobacterium. The sequence continues at coordinate 23,369 of CAZHVE010000014.1, read as the reverse complement.
TTTGGGTGGATTTACATTTCAGTTTAGTGATGGCTGGTGGAAATATGGTCAAACAAAAAATTTAGATTTACATGATACCAATGCTTCTTGGTCTAATGGTGGATATCCTTTTGACTATGTTAATGGGGAAAACAACATGAATGAAGAATGGTTTGGTATTTGCGCGAAAGGACCAACGAATGCCAATGGCAATTACCAACTATATCCACGATCTGCCTATTACATTTTGAAGGAATTACATCAGTTTAATCCGTATTCCAATGAAAAAACGTTAAGTGACATAGGAAATTATTTTGATAAAATTCAAATCATGGATGCTGCTCTCAAAGCGAGAGGCGATAAAGCCGCATTAGAAAGTCAAAAAAATGGAAAAATAAAATTCTCTAGATTATCGGCAGAATTTACTACTTTCAATACAGGGGGAGAAAAAATTTCAACACCTAAAGCATCAAATCCTGATAATCCGGTATACCCTAACAAATTAGGGTTTGATCACATGCAATCTTATTTTATTGGTGTTGAAGGAAGTCCGGTATCGAATATGACTGCTAATGTAGAATTCAATATTTTAGGAAATGTAGCACTGAATCCTATTGATGAGATATTTTATGAAAACCGTGCACGTCCAATAATTGTAAATGGTCCTAATGGGGATGTAACTTTGTCCGACAATAATCGTGTTCAAGTTTATAGAGCGAGTTATAAATGGGACGAGAAATTATTTAATGTAAATGGTTTTTATAGAACGGGTCATTATCATTGGGGCTATGAAGGTGATTTCTTTGGATTATATCCTGAAGCCAATTACGGTCCTAACATAGATATCTATAATGCTGAAGCCCCTTTTGGGATGGAAGTAGAAGGAAAAAAAGTGTTTAATGGATTTAAATTGGCTTTTGGACCACAATTATGGTGGGGTGCTAACCCTGCAGCTTTACTAAAATATAGTAAAAAAATTAATAATTTTGATGTAACTGGTGTTTTTCATGAAGACATACAACAACAAGGTCTATTGCAGACTTCGATTGTGATACCCCAACCAAAAACTAGACGTTTTACTTTGCATTTAAATAGAAAATTTGGAAAAATAGGTCTTGATTTAGGCGGTATATGGGCTGGTCAACCACTAAATGGAAGAGAGTATCAGGTTTTGCGAAAAGAAGGAGGAATTAATGTAGCAAAAGCCGCGACATTAGAATCCAAAGATAATTTTGGAGCAAAAGTGAAAGTAACCTACACAGGTGGTAAATTCAATTGGTACGGACAAGCCGCTGCCCAAGGTTTAGTAGCCAACGGAGGAAGTGATCAAACCCAAACTTTTACGGGTTGGAGATTAAAAGACAGTGGTAGTGGTAATCAATACAACTTTCTAACTGGAGCAACTTACACTATAGGAAAACTACAAATAGCACCTAACTTTTTATGGCAAAAACCTCTAGAAGCGGCTATGACTGTGGATGCTGTTGGAGGAAGACTTAGAAATATACTTCAAGACCCTTTCATCGTAAGAGTAAATAGAGAGCAAGTAGCAGGGGAAATATTATTTACTTTTGATCCTACTCCGGGAACATGGATGTATGAGTGGGATAACGACCGTTCCGAGGATTCTAAATTTGCTATAAGTGCTGGTTTTGTATTCCGTCACTTACCTACAACGCAAGATGCGGCAATTGGATTTCAAGCAAACAGAACTTCTTTTGCTTTTCCAAACTCAGTTCCAGCAAAAGATTTATGGGAATTGAATGCAAGAATAGTTTCAAAATTAAGTCCTGATTTAGGTTTTATAGCTAATGTTTACGGCGGTCCTGCACAAGGGAATGGTAGTGATGCAAGAACAATTAAACGTTTTGGGATGGATGTAAGAACGATTTATAATAAAGTAAAATTCAATTCATCTGTAAAAGTGAATGATTTTGGTCCTTATGATTACCACAGGGATTTTAATTTAACCTATCCTGTACAATTAATGGGTGATATTTCATTTGGAGTTGGAAAACAAGATTGGTTTATTCTTCCTGGAACAAGAATTGGTTTTAGAGGAACTTGGCGTTCTCTAGATCAATATTCCAATAGATATGTTAGTGGAGCAACAAAGTTAGATGGACTTGGGAACGTAGTTCCTGACCCTAAAGCTCCAGGATATGCAAATGGTCAAGAATGGGAGATTAGAACATATCTTCAAATCAATATTGGTAATTAATAAATTAATAAATAAAGAAAATGAAAACATATTCAATTTTTAGTTCAATAAAAACGAGTCTTGTCCTGATGAGTTTGCTTCTTATTCTTGGTTGTCAGAACGAAGTTTCAGATTTACGCGACATTGATGCAACAGTGTCACAAAACACCAATCCAGATGTATTTATAGACACTTTTAGTGGTGGACTTGATTATGCTGCTTTTGGGGGCTCTGACTATAAGGGTTTTCAAGTGGACAGTGATGTAACTTATAATGGCTCGGCTCTTTCTATGCGTTTTGATGTGCCTAATGTTGGTGATCCAGACGGTGGTTATACAGGCGGTACTTTTTTTTCAACAGGAGGCCGTAATCTTTCGGGTTATAATGTATTAACTTTTTGGGCTAAGGCTTTACAGGCATCCACTATAGAAATAGGTTTTGGCTTAGATAATAAAGGTTCTCAGGATTATAAAGCGAGTTGTACACAAAAAATTAGCACCACTTGGAAAAAATATTATCTTCCAATTCCAGACGCTTCAAAATTATCATTAGAAAAAGGATTGTTATATGTCTCTGCAGGAGCTAATGCTGCAGGTGATGGATATACATTTTGGCTTGATGAAGTAAAATATGAAAAACTTGATGATGTAATTTTACAGGAAGCAAAAATTAATAGTGGTCAAAACTCCACAAAAACAGGTCCAGCACCGGTTCAAATTGAGGGTTTAACTACAAAATACAGTCTTCCAAATGGTGGTAATCAAACAGTAATTACATCTGCAAATTATTTTAATTTTATTTCCGACAATAATGAAGTTGTTAGAGTCACTCCAAGTGGACTTGTTGATAAGGTAGGTATTGGTACTGCAACAATTACTGCTAATTTAGGTGCTACAGCTGCAATTGGGTCTGTTACTGTTGTATCAGCTGGTGCTTTTGTATTTCCTCCAGTACCAACCCGAACTGCTTCGAATGTTGTCTCTGTATTTAGTGATTCTTATACAAACATTGGCGTTGACTTTTTTAATGGGTATTGGCAGCCGTATCAAACCACTCTTTCTAGTGATTTTGAAGTAAATGGAGATAAATTTTTAAATTATACCAATTTTAATTTTGTGGGTAATCAATTATCTACTCCGAGAGCTGATTTGTCAGAAATGACCCATTTGCATTTCAATATGTATATTCCAGGTGCTGTTCCGTCAAATTTTGATTTCTTAGTGACCATAGTCGATTTTGGGCCTAATGGACAAGATGGAGGTGGTGATGATACAAGAAAACAATTGTTTGTTCCTAATTCTAGTAACATTAAGGCTAACGAATGGCTTACCATACAACTACCTCTAAATATGTCTACTAAAAACAAAGTAGGATTGATTATCTATGAAAACATTAATGATCCTGGTACTGTTAAAAGAGGTTTACAAGAATTTTACATGGATAATGTATATTTTTATAAAGAGTAATATTTTATAATAACTGGGGATTATTTCCAATAAAAATAAACACATAGAAACATAGTCTACATTATAATAAAATTAATTAAAACTATGATTCTATGTGTTTTAATATTGTCCATAATTAATTTAAAACAAATCAAATGAAAAAAACAATAATAAACATAGTATACATTTTTGCCATACTGATTGTGGTAAGTTGTCAAGGGGAGGATCCTGCAGTAATAGTAAACAACTCTGATGATTTTACCGTTTTGAAATTTGCTGATGAATTTAATACAGATGGTGCGCCTGATCCCTTGGTATGGTCATATGACTTAGGTACAGGAAATAACGGTTGGGGAAATGATGAAGAGCAAAACTACACCAACAATGCTAAAAATGTTAAAGTAGAGGGTGGAAAATTAATAATTACTGCAATAAAAGAACCTTCAGGAAGTAAACCCTATTCTTCAGCAAGAATTAAGACACAAGGAAAATATAGTTTTAAATATGGTAAAATAGAAATTAAAGCTAAATTCCCAACTGGAGTGGGAACTTGGCCAGCGGTTTGGTCTTTAGGCTCCAACTTTAGCACTGTTTCATGGCCGGCTTGTGGTGAAATCGATTTTGTGGAGCATGTAGGTAAGGATCAAAACAAAATTTTTGGTTCTCTACATTACCCCGGTAATTGGGGAGGTAGTGCTGTATCGGGAACTAAACTGATCAGTAATGCCTCTACTGAGTTTCATGTTTATAAAGTGATTTGGAATTCTAATACTATCCGATTTTTCGTAGATGATGCATTGTATAAAACAGCTCCAAATGCTTCAACACTGCCTTTTAACCAAAACTTCTTCTTAATTATGAATGTTGCTATGGGTGGAAATTTTGGAGGACCTATTGTTTCGACATTTACTCAATCTTCTATGGAGGTAGATTATATTAGAATATATCAATAGTAATTGATCGAAAGTTTACAAAAATGACAAAACCAATTTAGACTTTTTACAAAAGTTTAAATTGGTTTTAATTTCAAAAAATAGTTAAAAACCAACCCATTAATTTTAAACTAACGCTTTGAGCTCAAAAAAATAAAAAGTTAGTCATTTTTGGTATAATTCAAACAAAAACAAAAGAATGAAAATAGTCGAATTAGAAGGAGAAAAATATTATAAAATAGCGAATCATGATGTTATGCGTCCCTTTTTTATGAGTATCGTTAGTGATTCTAATCATTGGTTATTTATTTCCAGTAATGGCGGACTTACCGCTGGAAGAAAAAATGCTGAGTTTGCCCTTTTCCCTTATTATACCGATGATAAAATTACCGAATTTGCTGATGTAACAGGGAGTAAGACTATTTTTCAAATTCGTTTTGATGATAAAGAGTTGGTTTGGGAACCTTTCTCGGAACGTTTTAATGAAAATTATAATCTTACCAGAAACTTATACAAAAACTTTTACGGCAATAAAATTATTTTTGAGGAGATTCACCACGATCTGCAACTCACTTACAGGTACCAATGGAATTCAAGTTCTATTTTTGGATTTGTAAAAAAAGGGGAGATTATAAATAACTCCAATAAAGGGTATAATATTACCGTTTTAGACGGCCTTCAAAACATTATGCCACATGGTGTAAGCAGTGATTTGCAAAATAGCACAAGCAATCTAGTTGATGCATACAAACGAAAGGAATTGCATCAAGAAAGTGGTTTGGGTATTTATGCACTTAGTGCCATAATTGTAGATAAGGCAGAACCTAGTGAAGCATTAAAAGCAAATGTAGTATGGTCTTTAGGAATGAAAAATCCAACTTATTTATTATCTTCTAAACAACTTCCAGCTTTTAGAAAGTTGCAAAAAATAACAGGTGAAACCGATATAAAAGGTGAAAAAGGAGCTTATTTTATTTCTAATGATTTGTATTTACCCCAAAACTCTTCAAAAGATTGGAAAATTATTGCCAACGTCAATCAGAACCAATCCCAGGTCATTCAGCTTTGCGAGTCAATTATGCGGGATAAAACTCTTGAAAAGCAACTTTTTGACGATGTTGAACTAGGCAAACAAAATCTTATTGCACTCAATGCGGCTGCCGATGGGCTGCAGTTTACTGCCGATAAATTAATCGATACGCGCCATTTTGCCAATACGCTTTTCAACATCATGCGTGGCGGCATCTTTGATGAGAATTATAAAATCGAAAAAAAGGATTTTACCCAATATTTTGCAAAAGCAAACAGTGAGGTGTTTGAGAAAAATCAAGCGTTTATTAATGATTTAAAAAACGAATTCTCTTATATTGAGTTGCTGCAATTAATCGAAAATCACGAAGATCAAGATTTAGTGAGGCTTTGCACGGAATATTTGCCTTTAAAATTTAGCCGCAGACATGGCGACCCTAGCCGTCCATGGAATAAATTTTCTATTAATACACGTAGTGAAATTGATGGTTCCAAAATTTTGGATTATGAAGGGAATTGGCGTGATATTTTCCAAAACTGGGAAGCATTGGCTTATGCCTATCCTGATTTTATAGAAGGGATGATTCATAAATTCTTGAACGCCTCCACATTTGATGGATATAATCCGTACCGAGTAACAAAATCAGGTTTTGATTGGGAAGCCATTGAACCAGACAATCCTTGGTCCTATATTGGGTATTGGGGTGACCATCAAATTATTTATTTGTTGAAATTTTTAGAGTTTATAGAAAAGTATCATCCGGGAAAATTAAACTCTTATTTTGAAAAAGAATGTTTTGTTTATGCTGCTGTTCCTTACACCATTAAATCATATCAAGATATTTTAAAGAATCCAAAAGACACTATAGAGTATAATCACGATTGGGAGAAAAAGATAACAGAAAGAAGAGAAAAAATAGGTGCTGATGGAGCTTTGTTACGCAATAACAATGATGAGGTTTATCATGTAAATTTTATTGAGAAAATATTAGCAACCGTTTTAGCAAAGATGTCCAACTTTATTCCTGAAGGAGGAATTTGGATGAATACGCAACGACCAGAATGGAACGATGCCAACAATGCTTTGGTAGGAAATGGAGTTTCGATGGTGACACTTTGTTATTTACGTCGATTTTTAAAAACTTTTGAAAAATTATTGGAGACATCCGATTTAGAAACGATTAAGATTTCTAATGAAATGGTAGAATTCTATCATGAAGTTAGAGAGTGTTTGGTGGAGAATCATCACCTGCTTTCAGGTAAAATTGATGATAAATCTCGTAAAAACATTTTAGATAGACTAGGAAAAGCAGCGTCAGAATATCGTTTTCAAGTATACAACAGTGGATTTTGGGGCAAGAAAAGAACCCATTCTATGTCTGGATTAAAGACATTTACAAAAGTAGCCTTAGCTTTTATAGAACATTCGATAGATGCCAATCAAAGGCAAGATAAATTGTACCATGCCTATAATTTAATGTCCGTTGAAAATGAGGGTGTAGTCATTTCGAACCTCAGCGAAATGCTCGAGGGTCAAGTGGCGGTTTTAAGTTCTGGATATTTGAACGCAAATGATTCCCTACAAATAATTGATTCTTTAAGAAACAGTGCGTTGTACCGTCCCGACCAAAATAGTTATATTCTCTATCCAAATAAAGAATTGCCTAAATTTTTAGAAAAAAACAACATCCCTATAGAAAGAATAGAACAATCCAATTTATTGACCAAACTAATAGCTGATTCGAATAATTCGATTGTCAATAAAGATGTCAAGGGTGGTTTTCATTTTAACGGCAACTTTCATAATGCCAACGACTTGAAAGAAGCCTTGGCGCGACTCAATAAAAATCAAGAATATCAAGTTTTGGTCGAAAAAGAATCGGACGGAATTCTGCAAATTTTTGAAGATATTTTTAATCATAAGGCCTTTACGGGTAGGTCAGGAACTTTCTTTGGTTACGAAGGTTTAGGTTCCATCTACTGGCACATGGTATCAAAATTACATTTAGCTGTACAAGAGGTTATCGAAAAAGCGTATCGCGATCATGAAGACACTGCTGTAATCAGTGCCTTGACAATGCATTACAAAGAGATCGGTGAGGGAATCGGCGTTCATAAAACTCCCGAAGTGTATGGAGCATTTCCTACAGATCCTTACTCGCATACGCCCATGTACAAAGGAGCTCAGCAACCTGGAATGACGGGACAAGTAAAAGAAGATATACTCACCAGAAAAGGAGAATTGGGAATAAAAGTAGATGGGGGTAAATTGATGTTTCAGCCCACCTTATTAAATAAAAATCAATTTTTATTAAAAGGAGAAATAGTAAACTTTATAGATTTTGAAAATAAGCCGAATTCCATTTCATTAGAAAAAGGAAATTTAGCATTCACTATTTGTCAAGTGCCAATAATCTATAAATTATCAGATAAGAACCAGATTGAAGTGAGCTATAAAAATAATGCGATTGATACTATTTCATCTTTAACATTGAGTCATGAAGCAAGCCAAAAAATATTTCAACGAACGGGAGATATTATTCAAATAGCAGTAAGCATTAATATTTGAGTAAATGAATAAACCTTGTTGTTGGATGTTACAATCCCTTCTTCATGGTTGAAAAAATTAGTAATGAAAAAGGATGTACTTTTTGGGTTGATTTTTAGTATAGTATTTACATTCATTAGTTGTAAGGCAACTAAAGATTTGGAAGTAGAAGTTTATGAAACTTCAGCTCAAGGTAATACATTAAAGAGAATAACCGAATTTACAGGAAGTAAAACTCCTGTGCTAATTTCTTTAAATCCAGAAGAAAAATTTCAAACCATAACTGGTTTTGGCGGCTCCTTTACGGAATCGTCAGCATATTTGCTCAGTCGATTAAGTACAGTAAATCGTAGAAAAGTTCTAAATGCTTATTTTGGTGAAGAGGGTGCTAATTATTCGCTCACCAGAACACATATTAATTCTTGTGATTTTTCATTAAAAAACTATGCTTATGCCATGGTTGATGGAGATGTTAATTTGGAAAGCTTTTCAATAAATGAAGATAAGAATGATATCATTCCTATGATTTTAGAGGCTAAATCCATTTCAAAAGAAGGATTTAATATCATTGCCTCGCCTTGGACAGCCCCGCCATGGATGAAAGATAACAAAAGCTGGGTGGGTGGAAAATTATTACCTGAATATAACGACACATGGGCTTTGTATTATTCTAAGTATATAGATGCCTACAAAAAAGAAGGAATCAATATTTGGGGTATCACTGTTGAAAATGAGCCTCTTGGAAACGGTAATAATTGGGAGAGTATGCAATATTCTCCTGGAGAAATGACCAGTTTTGTTCAGAATTATTTGGGGCCAAAACTAGAAAATTACGGTTTGGAAAACGTTAAAATATTAGGCTACGACCAAAATAGAGCGGGAATAAAAGAATGGGCAGATGAAATGTATCGGGACGAGAAATCAAAAAAATACTTTGACGGAATGGCAATTCACTGGTATGAGAGTACTTATGAGGTTTTTCCCGAGGATTTAAAATATGCACACCATAAGGCACCCAATAAACATTTGATACAAACGGAAGCGTGTGTTGATTCTGAAGTGCCACATTGGAACGATGATGCTTGGTATTGGAGCAAAGAAGCCACTGATTGGGGTTGGGATTGGGCGCCTGAAAAAGATAAGTATTTGCATCCAAAATACGCTCCGGTGAATCGCTATGCTACTGATATTATCGGATGTTTAAATAATTGGGTCGATGGTTGGGTTGATTGGAATATGGTTTTAGATAAGCAGGGAGGTCCTAATTGGTTTAAAAATTGGTGTACCGCACCCATAATCGTGGATCCAGAAAAGGATGAAGTCTATTTTACGCCACTATATTATACGATGGCTCATTTCAGTAAATTTATGAGGCCAGGAGCAATAAAAATAGGATGTACGATAAGCCATAAAGAGCTTATTACTACCGCTGTAAAAAACCCTGATGGTTCAATTGCGGTTGTAGTTTTTAATCCTTCATCTGAAAAACAAAATATTGAAATAAAACTGAACAATAAAATAAAAATAATTTCCATTAGTGGGAATGCCTTGCAAACCGTACTTATCAAGTCATAAAATTAATTAATAAACTCATAATTCTTTTAAAAATGTCAAATAATTCAAACACCAAAGGGATTGTTCCAATGGGGCAAAAGATAGCCTTCGGATTAGGGATGTTAGCCAATCAAATGTTCCCTGCGGCCCTGGGTATTTTCATGGTCGTGTTAGTCGAAGACTTGAAATTTCCGGCTTGGATGTGGGGAATGTTGTTTTTCTTACCCAGAATATTTGATGCCTTTATAGATCCAATTATGGGATTTATTACAGACAATACTCGATCTGTTTGGGGAAGACGAAGACAATATGTGTTTATTGGAGCAATTATTATGGGAATTTCATTTGTCGTGATGTGGCAATTGTACCGAGAAAATGGAATAGATTATAATTTTTGGTTCTTCCTTTTATGGTCGTTTGTTTTTTATATAGGACTTTCTGTTTTTAGCGTTCCTTATGTGGCTATGGGGTACGAAATGAGCGATGATTTTCATGAAAGAACCAGTATTATGGCCATATCACAGTGGATTGGGCAATGGGCCTGGGTCATTGCACCTTGGTTTTGGGTTGTTATGTATGATCCAACATGGTTTCCCAATGCAGATACAGCCACAAGAACTTTAGCCGTTTGGGTAGGAATATCCTGTATGGTTTTAGCGATGATTCCTGCTATTTTTATCAAGAGTAAGTCAACTAAAGACGAAGAGAGTTTTTCCCCATTAACGTTCAGTACAATTGGAGGTAGTTTAAAGGAAATTTTTGAAAGTTTCAAAGAAGCCTTTGTGAATAAACCCTTCAGAAAACTTTGTATTACTACCTTCTTAATTTTTAATGCTTTTAATACTGTTGCTGGTTTTACCTTTTTTATTGTTGTTTATTATCTTTTTAATGGAAGCGCTTCCGATGCGGGGATTTGGCCTACGCTTTTTGGCTGCGTTGGTGCTTTGGCTACTACTTTTATAGTGATCCCAATAGTGGCTTTGATATCTAAAAAAACAGGTAAAAAGAATGCTTTTTTGATATGTCAAGGAATATCCGTCCTAGGATATGTATTGCTTTGGTTTTTATTCATCCCGGGTAAACCTTATATGTTTTTATTCGCTTTGCCTTTCTTCTCTTTTGGTATCGGAAGTTTGTTTACCATGATGATGTCTATGACGGCTGATGTTTGCGATATGGATGAGTTGACTTCAGGAAAACGAAGAGAAGGAATCTTTGGAGCCATTTATTGGTGGATGGTAAAGTTTGGTTTTGCCATTGCAGGATTATTAACCGGCGTAATTATGTCGTCGGTAGGTTTTGATACTAGTTCGCCAACTCAGACGGAAGGGGCAATTACTGGTTTACGACTTTTTTTCTCGGGCATTCCAATTTTAGGCACATTGATAGCTATGTGGGTGATGAGAAATTATGACTTGACGGAAGAAAAAGCTAGAGAAATCAAAATAGAATTGGATGCAAGAAAAAGAGAGTTATAAAGTATCCCTTTGTCATCGAAAACAGATTAGTTGAAAGCAAAAAGCAGCTCTTTTTAAAATAGACAACATCTCATATTAATACCCTAAAAATAGTTTCAAATTCAAAAATAGTTTTAAAAGTTTAAGTAGTTATCATGAAAAAAAATACCCCAATTCAAATGGTATTCGCATTGCTCTTAATCTGTCAATTTTCGTATGCACAAGTCGATGTGGTTTATAAAGATTTGGTGTGGTCAGATGAATTTAATACTAATGGAGCCGTCAATTCGAGCAACTGGTTTCATCAAACTCAATTACCAGGAGGAACAGGCTGGTTTAACAATGAAGTGCAACATTATACCAACCAATTGGCGAACTCATTTGTAAATGCTGGAGCCTTAAGCATAGTAGCGAAAAAAGAAATTTTTACGGATCAAGGAGTAACCAAACAATATTCATCAGCAAGACTAAACTCTAAATATGCCTTTAAATATGGGCGGGTAGATATACGTGCCAAAATTCCAAAAGAGGCGGGTACTTGGCCTGCACTATGGATGCTAGGGAAAAATGTGAATGAAGACGGTGCTTATTTTGATAATTTAGGATATGGAACTACCTCCTGGCCTGCTTGTGGAGAAATTGACATTTTGGAGCATGGAATTACCCGATCTAAACCCGATAATTATATTCAAAGTGCCTTGCATACGCCGTCTTCTTCCGGGAACACATTCAATATAGGCGGAGTGGTGGTAGCTGATAATATTGCCAATAATTATCATGTTTATTCTATGAATTGGTCGCCCAATCAAATTTCATTTCTAGTCGATAATGTTGTATTTTATACCTACAATCCATCAAACAAAAATGCCAGTACATGGCCATTTAATAGTGAGCAATATATTTTATTAAACATTGCTATTGGAGGCGTTGCAGGAACAATTGATCCTAATTTTTCGCAAACTTCGATGGTAATTGACTATGTAAGGGTGTATCAAAACACTACACAGGACACCCAGAAACCTACAAATTTCAAAGCTTCGGTAGGCACAATAGCGGGTTCTGCTGTAGAACTATTGTTGAATGCCAACGATGATTCTGGAAATGTAACCTATAATGTAACCTATGGTGCTAATGGTACAGCTTCGACTTTTAGTCCTTCAGGGGTGCAGAAATCTTTAATTATTACTGATTTGTCTCCCAACACGGACTATACTTTTACAGTTACAGCAAGTGATTTGACTGGGAACACCGCTAGTAATAATCCTTTTGTGCTCAAAGCAAGAACTACTGCAATTTTAAATTGTGGCGGTACTGATACGCAAGCACAACAAGGCTCTTTCGGTTTGGGTTATAAATACAATTTCGAAACTATTGGAACAGATGTTAAAATAACATTTGAACTTTTAGATACTAACAGAGTGGGTGTAGATGCCATTTTATGGAGACAATCTAACTTCGCTGAATTTGGAATGACCCGCGTTTCTGGAAATATTTTTACCACAACTATTTCGGTTCAGACACTAGGTTCAACCATTAATTATGCCTGTAAATTTGCCTATGCCGGTGGTTTGTCTGTAACAAAATATATTTCTTATGTAGTGGGTAGCAGTTGTTCATTGGGATTAGAAACACTTTCTGAATTAAACCAATCTTATTATCCTAATCCTGTAGAAAATAAATTGTATTTGCAGTTGTTGGACGACCAAAACAAAATTATTTTGACCGATATATTGGGACGTGAGCTAATTCAAGAGGTTGTGAAGCCCTTGCATAATATAGACATGAGCGCTTTTAAATCGGGAATCTACTTTTTAAAAGTAAAAAACTCGTATGGAGTACAAAACATGAAAATTATAAAAAAATAGTTGGTAATTCTAACCGCGATTTAAGAGCGAAAAATTAAATATTTATGCAAACTAAAAAAAGTTCTGTCACAGGTATAGCTCTTGTGGTTGCAATGGGCGGATTTTTAATGGGTTTTGACGCTTCTGTTATTTCTGGTGTGATTAAATTTATAGAACCCGAATTTCAACTGTCAAAAATAGAATTGGGTTGGGCAGTAGCTTCCTTATCCTTATCGGCTACTGTGGCAATGATGTTTGCTGGACCCATAAGTGATAAATATGGTCGAATTATTGTTCTGAAATATTCTGCTTTGTTGTATGCCTTTTCCGCGATTTTATCTGCCGTGGCGCCTAGCTTTTTTATCTTGGTATTTGCTCGAATGTTAGCTGGAATAGGAGTTGGGATTTCTCTAATCATTGCACCCATGTACATTGCTGAAATTGCTCCGGCAGCCAAGCGAGGAAAAATGGTTTCCTTCAACCAGTTAAATATTGTAGTTGGACTTTCGGCGGCATTTTTCACCAATTATCTCATCGTTCATTTGGCTGGTTCCCATGCATCTTGGGTGGATACTTTAAAGATCGGGGAATACAACTGGAGATGGATGTTAGGACTCGAATTTTTTCCGGCATTGCTTTATTATATCTTTTTGTTTTTTGTTCCTCAAAGCCCAAGATGGCTCATTATGAAAGGAAGATACGATGAGGCGTTGTCCATATTGAAAACTGTTGGCGAAGAAAAAGCGGCAGAAAAAATGGTGAATGAAATCAAAGAAAGTGTTTTCTTGGATGCAGCTCCAAAAGAAAAAATTGCTATCAAAGAGTTGTTTGCGCCCTCGATGAAATTGGTCATGACCATAGGAATCGGAATCGCTATATTGCAACAAATTGTTGGAATCAATTGTGTTTTTTTCTATGCTCCAATGATTTTTGAGCAATCTGGAATTGGTACCGATGCCTCTTTTATACAAGCTATTTTAGTAGGTCTTATCAATGTGGTATTTACTATTGTTGCGATGGCTTTGATTGATAAACTGGGGAGAAAGCCTTTATTGGTTATTGGCGTTAGCGGCATTGCGATAAGTATGTTCGTGCTTTCTTATAGCTTTAATGCAGCTACTTATAAATTGACTGATGCTTCTATGGCGAAATTGCCAACGGAAATTAATTTGGAGCCATTGAGCACTTTAAAAAATACTACTTTTGAAACGGATACTGAATTTAAAAATGTAGTAGCAAAAGCCATTGGATCTGATGCAGCGACAAAATATGAATCGGAGTTAATTACAGCTTCGATTACTATGAATTCAAAATTAATCCTTTTCTGTATTTTAGGTTTCGTAGCATCATTTGCCATTTCTCTTGGACCCGTAATGTGGGTGTTGTTTTCGGAACTTTTTCCAAATAGAATTCGTGGCGTCGCAATTTCCTTTGTGGGGTTTGTCAATTCAGCGGTAAGCTTCTTAGTTCAATTGGTATTTCCATGGGAATTATCAAGATTGGGAACCACTTGGACCTTTTTAATATTTGGACTTTTCGCCTTTTTTGGACTCCTATTAATACTAAGATTATTACCTGAAACCAAAGGAAAATCATTAGAGGAATTAGAAGTCCTATTGGTTAAATAATGATTTATAAATAGTAAATCACCAACAACTTAATTTTAAAATTATTTAATTACCTTATTATGAAATATTTAAAAATCACATTAGTTTTTATTTGCTCTTTATTGCTTTCCAATTCTGTTGTTTCTCAAATCAATGTGCTTTCTAATCATAATAACCTAAGGCGAACAGGATGGAATGATAAAGAAACGATTCTAAACACACAAAATGTTTCGACATCTACTTTTACTAAACTTTTTACAAAATCGGTGGACGATCAAATTTACGCAAAGCCAATTAGTTCCAATACTAAAGTTGGTGTTGTATATAGTGATTTAGTTTGGTCAGATGAATTTAATGGAAGTGGAGCAATAAGCTCTAGCAATTGGTTTCAGCAAACCCAACTACCAAATGGAGGTGGGTGGTACAATGGTGAGATGCAACACTACACGAATAGTCAAACAAATTCCTTTCAAAGTAATGGTTCCTTAAATTTAGTTGCTAAAAAAGAAACTTTTACCGATCAAGGGGTAACAAAACAATATACATCGGCTAGATTAAACTCAAAATTTGCCTTCAAGTATGGTCGCGTAGAAGTTCGTGCAAAACTACCTTCTGGAGTTGGAACTTGGCCCGCTATTTGGATGTTAGGGAAAAACATTGTTGAGCCAGGCGGTTTTTGGTCTAGCACATATGGAACAGTAAGTTGGCCTACCTGCGGTGAAGTTGATATTATGGAACACTGGGGAACCAATCAAAATTACGTCCAAAGCGCCATGCACACTCCCTCAAGTTATGGAGGAACATTTAATTTAGGTGGACAAACTATAGCAACCGCTTCAAGTGCTTTTCATATTTACACTTTGGTTTGGTCCGCTGAAAAAATGGAGTTTGCAGTTGATGGAGTAATTCATTATACTTATAACCCAAGTGTAAAAAATGCTGACACCTGGCCTTTCGATGCAGAACAATATCTTTTGTTAAATCTAGCCATTCAATCAAACATTAGTTCTAGTTTTACAGAGGGGGCTATGGAAGTAGACTATGTAAGAGTATATCAAAATACTACTGTTGATTTGCAAGCACCAACAGATCTAACAGCCACGGTTGGTGCAATTACAGGATCTTCTGTTGAACTATTGCTAAACGCTACGGACAATTCAGGCAATGTAACCTATAACGTTGCATATGGATCCGGAACGAGTGCTACATTTGGTACTTCGGGTGTTCAAAAATCTTTAATCATAGCAAATTTATCTCCCAACACCAACTATACTTTTACAGTTACAGCAACTGACGCCGCCGGAAACACGGCTGTCAATAATCCAATTCTAGTTACTGCTACGACAACAGCAAATACAACCACTGCATGTGCAGGAACTACTTCAGAATCTTCACAATTCACGTTTTCAACTGGTTATAAATACGCTTTCGAAACTATTGGATCCGATGTTAAATTCACTTTTGAATTGCTGGATGCGGACAAAGTGGGCGTTGTAGCTTTTTTGTGGAAGCAAACCCCATTTGGAGAAACCGCGATGACAAAAAGTACTTTAGGAAATATTTTCACATCAACCATTTCAGGACAAACTATTGGTTCAACCATTAGTTATGCTGTTAAGTTTGCTTATACAGGAGGAATGTCAGTGACTAAATATTTTCCTTATGTAGTAGGGAGTAGCTGTGAAACTTCTCCAACCGCCTCTTCCCAAACTTTTTGTGGAACAGCTACAGTGGCTAGTTTAGTAGCTACAGGAACCGTACTGAAGTGGTACGATGTTTCAACAGGAGGAACTGCCTTGTCATCTTCAACGGCTTTAACAACCAAAACCTATTATGTAACGCAAACCCTAGCGGGAACTGAAAGTGCAAGAACAGCAGTTTCTGTAATAATTACGCCTGCCACCACTACAGGTAGTACATCAGTATCAACTTGTGGAAGTTCATACACTTGGCCATTAAATGGTCAATCGTATACTTCTTCGGGAACCTATACTTATATTGTAGGATGTAACACCGCTACATTAACCTTGGTATTGACAAATGTTACTACAAATGGAAGTGTAACCCAATCACAAGCAGATGGTTCTTATACATGGCCTGCGAATGGACAAACGTATACAGCTAGTACTACGCAAATAGTGGTTTCGGGATGCAATACCGCTACTTTGAACTTGATAATATCGGCATCATCAAATGATACTCAACCAACAACAAGCGCTCCCGTACCTACAAAACTTGACTCGGATGTTAAAGCTATTTTTAGTGATACTTACACTAATATTTCAACCGTTGAATTATTCCCAGATTGGCAACAAGGAACAAAGTATGTAAATTATACAATACCTGCCAGCAGCCCAGTTAATAATGTAGTTAAATATAGTAATATAGATTACCAAGGCATCAATATAACTGCCGCAGGAAATTCCCCTGGAGTCGATTTTTCAGCTATGACAACGCTTCATATTGATGTTTGGACGCCAGATGTTGCTTCGTTCAAACTTTTTCCAATAGACAACAATACGGATCTACTCTTTAAAACGCTCACTCCAACAAAATCAGGTTGGAATAGTTATGATATCGTTTTGGCTACTGATTTTCCGACTTTAAATAAAGCGAGTATCAGACAATTTAAATTTGAAAAAACAGCCTTTGTATATAAAGCAGAAACTAATACTATATATTTTGATAATATTTATTTTTGGAAAGCGCCTGCGGTAGGGCCCACCGCCTCTTCCCAAACTTTTTGTGGAATAGCTACAGTATCAAGTTTAGTAGCTACAGGAACTGCCTTGAAGTGGTACGATGTTTCAATAGGAGGAACTGCGTTGTCGTCTTCAACAGCTTTAACAACCAAAACCTATTATGTATCGCAAACCCTAGCAGGAATTGAAAGTGCAAGAACAGCAGTTTCTGTAATAATTACGCCTGCCACCACTACAGGTAGTACATCAGTATCAACTTGTGGAAGTTCATACACTTGGCCATTAAATGGTCAATCGTATACTTCTTCGGGAACCTATACTTATATTGTAGGATGTAACACCGCTACATTAACCTTGGTATTGACAAATGTTACTACAAACGGAAGTGTAATTCAATCACAAACTGCAGGTTCATATACATGGCCTGCGAATGGACAAACATATACTGCTAGTACCACACAAACGGTAGTTTCGGGATGTAATACAGCCACTTTGTATTTGAATATTAGTACTGTAGTTGCTGCTCCAGAAGTTATTAATACAGCTATCTGTAAAGGTGATAGTGGAATTTCACCAACTGCTACTGCTCTTCCAGGTTATTCCTTATTATGGTATAGCTCTGCAACAACTAGTACTCCTCTATCTTCGGTACCAGTAGTTTCATCAGTCACTAAAACGTATTATGTGGCACAAAAATTGGGTGTTTATATTAGTCCTAAAGCAGCTGTAACAGTAACGGTAAATCCTTTACCAACAACTCCATCGGCTTTAATATCAACTCAGTCAACGGTTATCTGTAAATATATAGGGACTACGAATCCGGTTACTTTCACAGCGACTGCAATAGGTGCTAGTTCCTATAATTGGACCCTTCCAACAGGGGCAAATATTTTATCAGGAACAGGATCAAATGTGGTCACTGTAAGTTTTGAAAATGTTAGTACAGCACCAGGAAATATTGGTGCCGTAATTGTTAACTCTACTGATGAAAAGGGATGTATTTCAATAGCAAAAACACTTGCGTTAACCACTAAAATACCAACAGCACCTTCAATATTAGTACTGACTAGTACCGATACCCAATTAGGTTTTAATGTATTAGGGGTTCCGTCATCGCTTAGTTCCCTTGTAAAAATAACTAAAGTGGGACCTTATATAGGAACTACCAAAGAGTTTACTTTGACCGCTGCTGCTGCCCCTACTGCAGGTCAGTACAGATGGGAATTGCCTGAAGGTGTGAATATTACATCAGATAACACAACAATAATAGAAAACGGTATTACAAGTAAATTACCTCAAATCACAATTAATTTTGCAGGTGTTACACTAGGAACCGCTAATTTGGTAATAAAAGTATCCTCTGTTGGAGGTTGTGGCGAATCTACTGCCAAAACATTGACTCTATTTAGAGCCTTACCAACAAAACCTGCCGCTTTAGTGCTAACAGCCTTAGCTAGTAATGCCATAATTTTACCAATTGGCATAGCTGATAAAATCACGAAAGTTAGTCCATTCATTGGCAAATCCACACAATTCACTTTGGTAGCCACTCCAATTAACGTGCAAGGCGCAACTGCCACTTCATACGAATGGGAATTCCCAGATGGAGTTACTCCTCATGGAACAACTTCTACTACAGTAAATAACGTAACTACAATTTCTAGTACTTCAAATATAATAACTGTAGATTTTGAAGGTGTTAAAAAAGCAGTTTTATTACTTCCGATAAGTGTTTATGCTGTAAATGGTGCCGGAAGATCGTTAATTAAAACTTTGACTTTAACAAGTGCAGTGCCAACAAAGCCATCGTCAATTAAAACCCCCTCACTAGCTGTGCCGAAATTCAATCCTACTTGCGCTACTAGCGCTAACATCACAGTACAAGTTCCTTCTGAAGCAGGTTGTACTTATGCTTGGACAGTTTCTGGAGGTATCGACAGAGTCATTAGTGGCAATGGAACTAATTCTATTGTGATTAACGTAGCCGGTGTAACAACTACAACACTTTCGGTCAGCGTTGTTGTCTCAAATGGCACAGGTTCAAGTGAAGCCATTACACTAGCAATAGGTAAAACCACAACTTGTGGATCTAGAATCGCACCGGAAGCACTAGTAGATGAGTTCAGCATAGTAGCTTATCCAAACCCATCATTATCGGAATTCATAATTGATATTAAATCATCAAACAAAGGAGAAGCAGGGTTAGAAGTTTATGATTTGGCAGGACGTTTGATGGAAAACCGTCAAGTTAAATTAAGAACAATTCAAATAGGGGCCAACTATCCTAGCGGAACTTATGTCTTAAAAGTGAGTCAAGGTGAAAAAATTAAAACACTTACAGTGATTAAAAAATAAGACCAACTAAGCAAAAATCAAACATAATTTTTTGTTTTCTTCAAACGATGGTTTTCATCTATCGCTATTTCAGAACAAGACACAACCTTAAAACAAAAAAACTCCATTATTTCTAATGGAGTTTTTGTGGGCGATGAGGGGTTCGAACCCCCGACCCCCTCGGTGTAAACGAGGTGCTCTGAACCAGCTGAGCTAATCGCCCTTATTAGGACTGCAAATATACATCAGTTTTTCGTATTCACAAGGAAAATATTGAAAAACTATAAAATTTCAGCTACTACAAAAGTACTCCCGCCTATAAAAATAAAATCTTTTTTAGTAGCGTTTGTCTTGGCTTTATTATAAGCATCCGCAACAGATGGATATGTATCACCTAAAAGGTGGTTTCTTCGAGCCTCTTCATGTAAAATTTCAGCGTCTAATCCGCGAGGAATATTGGGTTTGCAGAAATAATAAATGGCATCAGAAGGGAATAGAGGCAAAATTTCATTTAAATCTTTGTCGTTTACCACCCCTAAAACAATATGTAAAGTCTCAAATTTTTCTTTTTGAATTTGCTTCATCACAATTTCCAAACCATTTTTGTTGTGCGCCGTATCACAGATAATTTTCGGGAATTCGCCCAGTTGTTGCCATCTTCCTTCAAGTCCTGTGTTTTTTATAACATTCAACAAACCCGATTTGACATTGACTTCCGATATTTTAAATTTCTTTTGAGAGTTAAGCATGGTAATGGTTTGAACTACCGTTTTTTTGTTGTGTGTTTGATAATCGCCAACTAAATCTGAAGGAAGGGGCTCTTGAATCATATCGCAGGCAAAATAGATTTCAGAATGAGTTTCGTTGGCTTTTGTCAAAAAGACCGGCTTAGTTTCAGTTGTATATTCTCCAATGATAACAGGTATTCTAGGCTTTATAATTCCTGCTTTCTCATTAGCGATGGCTTTGAGTGTGTTTCCAAGAAATTGGGTATGGTCTAATGCGATATTTGTGATAACAGAAACAAGAGGTGTTATTATGTTGGTGGCGTCTAATCGTCCTCCCATTCCTACTTCAATAATGGCAATATCTACTTTTTCTTTGGCGAAATAATCGAAAGCCAATCCAACTGTCATTTCAAAGAAACTCATGTCATTTTCTTCAAAAAAAGCTTTATTTTTATTGGTAAAATCACAAACAAATTCTTCCGATATTTTAATTCCGTTAATCTTGATGCGCTCTCTAAAATCTTTTAAATGAGGGGAAGTATATAAACCTACTTTATAACCCGCTTCTTGAAGTATTGAAGCCAGCATATGCGAGGTAGAACCTTTGCCGTTTGTTCCTGCAACGTGAATACATTTGAGATTTTTCTGTGGATTGTCAAGATGATTTACAAGCAAATGAATATTGGTTAAATCCTTTTTATAAGCCGAAGCACCCTGAAGTTGGTACATCGGGAGTTGATTAAACATCCAATTTGTGATTTCTTGATAGTTCATTTTTTTAATAAATAGTCATGGATTGAAATATTTTTCAATTTTTTTAGTTTAATAGTAGATCGAAAAGTATCTTTGATTGCAAAATTGAAATAATTTTTAGAATTAATGAGTAAAATAATAATATATGTTTAGTTTAATACAATTACAAGCTGATACTATAGCCAATGCGGCATCGAGTGTAGTAATAGAGAAAATTGCACCGAATACCGAAATCTCTGTTTTAGAATTCATTTTAAAAGGAGGGTTCTTCTTGATTCCAATATCAATATTGTTATTTTATACTTTTTATTTGATAATTGAGCGTTATTTGTATATCCATAAAGTTTCAAAAATTGATGTTCTTTTGATGAGAGATGTTCGGGACAATCTCCATTCTGGGAAACTGGATATGGCACAATCCATCGCCGAAAGGAGCAATACCGCTTCGGGAAATATTATAAAAGAAGGAATTCTGGTTATTGGTAGACCTATTGCAGAAATTGAATCGAATATGGATCGTGCTGCCGACATTGAAATTGGTGAAATGGAAAAGCATTTAGGACAACTTGGGCTTATTGCCGGGATTGCGCCAACATTAGGATTTATCGGGACAATTTCTGGAGTTATAAAAATATTCTACAGTATTTCTGTTACCGAAAACATCAGTATTGGTAATATTTCCGGGGGATTATACGAAAAAATGATCAGTAGCGGTTCTGGACTTATAGTGGGTATTATTGCTTACAGCGGGTATCATTTATTAAATGGAAAGGTTGATAATTTTGCTTTGAAAATCCAGAAACAAATATTGGAATTTGTCAATATTATTCAAAAATCATAGGCGATGTCGATAAAACGAAAAAGAAGATTTCATGCCGAAGTGGCTACCTCTTCATTGAGTGATATTATGTTTTTCTTGTTGTTGTTTTTCTTGATTATATCGACTTTGGCAAATCCAAATGTGATTAAAATGACATTGCCAAAAGCTAAATCCAATGAAAAAACCAACAAACAATTCATTAGTTTGTCCGTTACCGAAGACAAGAAATTCTATATCGACAAACAACCGGTTTCATTCGAAGAATTAGAAACGACTTTAATGTCTAAAATGAATACCGAAAAAAATCAAACGGTTATTGTTAGAATTCCATTTAATCTACAAGTCCAGGATTTAGTGGATGTTTTGCAAATAGGTGTAAAAAACAATTTAAAGTTTGTGATTGCTACAAGCCCGAAGTAAAATCATACTTGACTTTTCTTTCCATAAAAATACCCCCAAATAGTGTCTAACTTTTTGGGGGCAGTCTAATTTATCAAGGCATTTTGTTTTAGTTTATCCGTTCCAATCCGTTAAATCCAAACTATCTGTGGGCTATTCTTTAATTCAAATTGAAATTATAAACAATCTTGCCTACTTGTTTTTCCGGAGCATCACTGCTGGCATCCCACCGAGTATTCATGGCAGCAATTCTGGCTTGATCTAATAAGCATCTTGCGGTATTGGTAGTTCCTTTTATTCCTGCAATGGCATCTATGGTTTTTCCATTTCTATCTACAGATACTTCTACAACGACTTTTCCCGCTTCATCGCAGGTATATTTTGGAGAAGGTTTAGAGATTGCTTTTCGGTTTCCCAACGAATAACCAGTTCCATTTCCAGAGCCGCCTCCATTTCCAGAGCCATATCCGCTTCCTGTGCCAATTCCGTTTCCGGTTCCATTTCCACCGCCCGTTCCACCTCCAGAACCTCCAGTTCCATAATAGCCATTTGAACTCAAGCTTCCGTTTGCTTTTCCTTTGTTTCCGGCAGTTTTGTCATCACCATCACCCCCTTTATTGGAACCTTTTAAAATACTCGATAAGGCATCATTCGTATTGTTAGAAACCTTGGGTTTAACAACAACAGGTTTGGGTTCTTCTTTTAAAATAGGTTTAGGTTTGAGCGGTTTTTCTTTTTGGGGAATCACAACACTTTCTTCTGTATTGTTTTCTTGAGATAAAATAGCTTCTTCGGGTGTTAATTTTGTTGGAGTTTGTTTCGCTTTATTCTGAACATCCAAAACCTCACTTTTATAATTGGCCCCAGAGCCTAGATCACTATCTCCAAAATTGATGCTAACACCGCCGCCACCGCCGCCACCAGTTAATTCTTCTAGGTTTGCAGGAGGCCAAAAGCGAATAAAAAACAAAATCAATAATAGGGTTCCAAATAATAAAGTGGAAATCAATAATGATTTTTTTTGGTCTGAAGAATTGT
>CAZHVE010000013.1:0-43651 GCA_964535705.1 uncultured Flavobacterium sp. | reverse complement strand
AGACCCAATTCTTCAATATTTTTATTTTTTAAAAGGTCTATTTCTGCAATTTTTATTGTTGATTTTTCTAATTCTATTGCCGTGGAAACAATCTTGTTTTCAACTATGTTTAAATTAGAGATTTGTCCTGAAGTGGAGCAAATAACAATTTGTGCTTCAGAATAGATTTCTTTTAATTTTTTATAAGGCAGTGAAGATTCTAAAAACTCTCTTTCTCCAAAAGCTAAAACTAGATTTGCTTTTGTTGCAGAAAAACCGGGTGATGAAAAAATAATTTCTTTATCACTTTGATCATCAATTAAAATTTGTTGTATTTTCATTATTAGCAGGTTTTGAATTAAGGGTGTCTAAAGTAAATAAATTAATTTAACAAAAACAAAAAAAATCTGCAATTTTATTTGCAGATTTCATATATTAATTCATTTTGAATCCTAATGCTCATTTAGACATTAAACCTAAAATGCATCACGTCGCCATCTTTTACGACATATTCTTTTCCTTCTACCTTAAATTTTCCAGCTTCTTTACATTTGGCTTCAGAACCGTAATGAATGAAATCTTCGTACGAAATCACTTCGGCGCGGATAAATCCTTTTTCGAAATCAGTATGAATAACTCCCGCAGCTTGCGGCGCTGTAGCCCCAATATTGATGGTCCAAGCACGCACTTCTTTAACGCCTGCGGTAAAATACGTTTGTTGTTTCAATAATTTATAGGCCGCACGAATCAAAACCGAAGCACCTGGTTCATGCAATCCCATGTCTTCTAGGAAAATTTGGCGCTCTTCATAACTTTCTAGTTCGGTAATATCGGCTTCAGCACCCACAGAAAGTATAATAACTTCCGCATCTTCATCTTTAACCAATTCACGTACTTGATCTACATATTTATTGCCATTGACGGCGGAATTCTCGTCTACATTGCAAACATACAAAACCGGTTTTGCCGTTATCAATTTAAAACCCTCCATCAATTCTTCCTCTTCATATCCTTTTGGAATAACGGTTCTAGCTGATTTTGCTTGAAGTAAGGTTTCCCTAATTCTATTCAAAAGACCTTCTTCAAGTTGTGCTTCCTTGTTGCCTGTTTTGGCGGCACGTTTTACTTTTTCGAGACGCTTTTCAACAGTATCCAAATCCTTTAGTTGCAACTCGATATCAATAGTTTCTTTATCTCTAATAGGGTTTACATTTCCATCAACGTGCACAATATTATCATTGTCAAAACAACGCAACACATGAATAATCGCATTACATTCCCTTATATTTCCAAGAAATTGATTTCCTAAGCCTTCACCTTTGCTGGCTCCTTTTACCAATCCTGCAATATCGACAATATCAACTGTTGCCATTTGAACGCGTTCTGGCTTTACTAACTCCTCCAGCTTTGCCATTCTCGAATCAGGCACATTTACCACTCCTATATTAGGTTCG
Source organism: uncultured Flavobacterium sp. (assembly GCA_964535705.1). GTDB lineage: Bacteria > Bacteroidota > Bacteroidia > Flavobacteriales > Flavobacteriaceae > Flavobacterium. The sequence continues at coordinate 42,218 of CAZHVE010000013.1, read as the reverse complement.
ATAGTGCAAAAAGGAAAGTTGGCACTTTGCGCTTTTGCATTGGATAAACAATTGAACAATGTTGATTTTCCAACATTCGGCAACCCTACAATTCCTGCTTTCATGATTTTTATATTTTCACACAACGTATTAGGCTGTATTCTATTTTACTAATATTTTTAAAAGTCTGCAAATATAAGATTTATTAAATGTTTTAGATTAAATAATTCAAAAAGGGATTGTGTTTAATTAATCCATAAAAAAAGCCTGAGAAAACTCAGACTTGAACAATTTAGTTTTTAAAACTTTTTATTCATTATGCAAGAAAGCTTGTCTGTTCAACAAGGTTTCTTCGCTTTCTACATGATTATCATCCGGAATACAACAGTCAACTGGACAAACGGCTGCGCATTGTGGTTCGTCATGAAAGCCTTTACATTCAGTACATTTTCCAGGTACAATATAATATACTTCATCTGAAACTGGAGTTTGTGCAGCATCAGCATCCACCTCTTCTCCAGAAGGCAAGATTACTTTTCCTTTGATTTTGGTGCCATCTTTATATCTCCAGTCATCGGCACCTTCATATATTGCTGTATTTGGACATTCTGGCTCACAAGCTCCACAATTGATACATTCGTCTGTTATTATAATTGCCATGTTTTTTTAGTTTAGAAGTTTATGAGTTTATGAGTTTATGAGTTTAGAAAAATCAATTAACTTTCCACTTTTGGTCAATGCGTGTTTACTAATTCCTTATTTTTGCACAAAATTACAATCAAAACTATTCATAAACAAATTACTGATGTCACAAAACGATAAAAAAAAATGTTTTATTGAATTAGGAAATTTTTTAAGCCAGTTTTCCGAAGAAGAAAATTTCAAAAATCCTTCTGTTTTATACAATGATTTGTTTTTTGATGATTTTGTAAATTTAATACAACTTTCGCAATCCCACAACGGATGGTACACTCCTGAAAACGTCTATTTTTCGATACAATCTTGGGCAAAAGCTTTAACCGAAGAGAATTTAAATCAATGGCTTAGTGCCTATAATATTGAAATCAACCAACCAAAAAAAGTGGGACTCATTCTGGCCGGAAACATTCCACTGGTGGGCTTTCATGATTTTTTATCAGTACTACTTTCAGGTAACAATGTCTTAGTAAAAACATCCTCCAACGATCAGTTTCTGTTGCCTTTTTTGGCAAAATATATCATTGCGATTGCACCTGAATTCGAAAACAAAATCAATTTCGTTGAAGGAAAACTGGAAAATTTCGACGCCGTTATTGCAACAGGAAGTAACAATACCGGCCGCTATTTTGATTATTATTTCAAAGACAAACCTAGCATCATTCGGAAAAACAGAAATTCAATTGCCGTTTTGAATGGAAAAGAAAGCACGGCACAATTAAGAGCTTTGGGTGAGGATATTTTTAGGTATTTTGGTTTGGGATGTCGCAATGTCTCGAAACTTTTTGTGCCTAAAGATTATTCTTTTAAAACTTTTTTTGAAGCCATTTTCGAATACCAAGACGTAATTCACTATGAAAAATATGCCAACAATTATGACTACAACAAGGCTGTTTTCTTGATGAGCAATTTCAAATTGTTGGATAACGGTTTTTTGACCTTAAAAGAAGACGCGAGTCATGCTTCTCCTATTTCGAGTGTTTTTTATGAATTCTATGAAAATTTAGAAGACTTACAAATCCGATTCCGGTCTGAAAGTAACGAAATTCAGTGCGTTGTGAGCAACAATCTCATTGAGAACAGTATTGGATTTGGTCAAACCCAAAAACCAAATTTATGGGATTATGCCGACAATGTAGATACTATTGCGTTTTTGTTAACAACAAAGTAAAAAAATCTTTAATTATTTCGAATTATATAACGCTTATTCAACTCCTATTCCCGAAATTTGCATTTTTAAATTTTGTACACAATCAATACTATGAAAAAACACAACTACAGCGCAGGACCTTGTATTTTACCACAAGAAGTTTTTGAAAAATCAGCACAAGCCATATTAAATTTCAATAATTCTGGCTTATCTATTTTGGAGATATCGCACAGAAGCAAGGATTTTGTTGCTGTTATGGATGAAGCAAGATCTTTGGCGATCGAATTATTAGGATTGGAAGGTAAAGGGTATCAAGCACTTTTCCTTGCTGGTGGAGCAAGTTTAGAATTTATTATGGCACCTTACAACCTGATGAAAGAAGGTGGAAAAGCGGCTTATCTTGACTCTGGAACGTGGGCAAGTGCAGCGATAAAAGAAGCCAAAAATTTCGGGGAAACGGTTATTGTTGCTTCTTCAAAAGATGATAACTACACCCACATCCCTAAAGGATATACTGTTCCTAAAGATGCTGATTATTTTCACTGTACGAGCAACAACACTATTTTCGGAACACAAATGAAGGAATTTCCAAATTTGGATATGCCAATCGTTTGCGATATGAGTTCGGATATTTTTTCAAGAGTTTTGGATTTTTCAAAATTTGACATCATTTATGCCGGAGCCCAAAAAAATATGGGTCCTGCAGGAACGACTTTAGTAGTTATCAAAGAAGAAATTCTTGGTAAAAACGGACGAGTTATTCCAAGCATGTTGGACTACACCAAACATATCAAAGCAGAAAGTATGTACAATACTCCTGCTGTTTTTCCTGTTTATGCTTCTATGTTGACCCTACAATGGTTAAAAAATCTTGGTGGAATTGCTGCAATAGAAAAAATCAACAACGCCAAAGCAGCTTTGCTTTATGCAGAAATTGACAGAAATCCTTTATTCAAAGGAGCTGCGGCGGTTGAAGACCGTTCCAATATGAATGCTACTTTCTTATTGAATGAGCCATTGCATGCCGATACTTTTAACGCCATGCTGAAAGAAGCTGGAATAATTGGCTTGCCTGGACACAGATCAGTTGGTGGTTATAGAGCATCAATGTACAATGCGATGCCTATAGAAAGCGTGCAGGTTTTAGTTGATGTAATGATAGCATTAGAAAAATCAATTTAAATAATTCAATCTTTAAATTAAAAAAAATGAAAGTATTAGCCAATGACGGAATTTCAGAAAGTGGAATTCTAGCTTTAGAAAAAGGTGGGTTTGAAGTAATAACTACAAAAGTGGCACAAGAGCAAGTAGCTAATTTTGTTAATGAAAATAACGTAAGCGTAGTACTAGTAAGAAGTGCAACTAAAGTTCGCAAAGACATTATTGATGCTTGTCCCGGACTGAAAATAATTGGTCGTGGTGGTGTTGGAATGGATAATATTGATGTGGATTATGCCAAAAGCAAAGGGATTCACGTAATCAATACGCCTGCTTCTTCATCAGAATCTGTAGCAGAATTAGTTTTCGCTCATTTACTTTCTGGTGTTCGTTTCTTGCATGATTCTAACAGAAACATGCCTCTTGAAGGGGATTCAAATTTCAATGGTTTGAAAAAAGCGTATGCTGAAGGTGTGGAACTAAGAGGAAAAACTATTGGTGTTGTAGGAATTGGCCGTATTGGTCAAGCTACTGCTAAAATGGCGTTGGGATTAGGCATGAAAGTGATTGCTGCCGATAGTTTCATTCCACAAGTGGATGTAAAAGTTGAATTTTTCGACGGACAATCTATTACAACTACAATCGTTTCACAGTCATTGGAATCATTATTCAAAGAAGCCGACTTCATTACTTTACACGTTCCTGCTCAAGACGGTTACATCGTTGATGAAGCTGCATTAGCAATCATGAAAGATGGTGTTGGAATCGTAAACTGCGCTCGTGGCGGAGTTGTTGATGAAATTGCTTTGATTAAAGCATTGGATTCTGGAAAAGTATCATTTGCAGGATTAGACGTTTTTGAAAGCGAACCAAAACCTGAAATAACTATTTTGATGCATCCAAAAATTTCGTTAACACCACATATTGGTGCTGCGACCGGAGAAGCTCAAGATAGAATCGGGACTGAATTGGCTTCTCAAATAATAAGCTTGCTAGGTTAACATTTCTGAAATAACATATTTAGGCTGTCCAAAAAGACAGCCTTTTTTTATGTTAAAAAACCACTAAACAACAGTTTGTTTTTTGTAAATTTACTTCTATTGGTTTTGTTATGAAAAATAGTATTTACATTTTGACATTTCTTTTATGCCTAATTATGGGTTGCAACGCTACGAAGTCGGCTAAAACGACTGCTCTCAATCCATTGACCGCCCAAAAAGATACGATACGAATTGCCAATGACTCCCATAAATATGAAGTAATTATTATTGATCCGGGTTTTAGTACTTGGCTTAATTCGACTGCATTACCCAGAAATTACCATTCCCAATCGTATTTAGAAAGTAAAAACCGAATTTATGTGAGCGAGTGGAACCTTCGTGTTTTGCAACCTATGCGATACAATCCCAACTTATATGAAATGACTATCGACTATGACCCCAACGTCAACTATGGCTATGAGGTGAATTATTTGATTTACAATTACATGATTTATTTTCAAAACACCTACAAACAAAAACTGGATGGTTATGTTCCAATAAGATAATATTTTATATTTGTAATCATTTCAAATGAAGATGGATCCATTTAAAAAACGTTGGGGAATAACTTCCAATTATCAGCTTACCATTATATTTATCGTTTTTGCCCTTACCGGCTCGGCTTCGGCATGGCTGTCAAAACCCTTTTGTTTTTGGTTAGGGATTGTAAAAGAAGATTTAGATTTTTGGTTTACGCCCGTTCGGCTACTCTTGATTTTCCCTTTATACCAAGTGCTTTTAGTTTTGATAGGATTCCTTTTTGGGCAATACAAGTTCTTTTGGGCTTTCGAAAAGAAGATGTTAAAACGAATGGGATTTGGATTTCTGTTTAAAGACTGATATTTTGACTTTATGTTTGTCCATTTTCTAAATCCTTCCTTTTAACTTAATTTTCCAAATCAAATTCATGGAATCTAATGTCCTAAGATATTTACAGAAATCTTCTAAAATCTTTGTTTCTTTGTCAAAACTTTTCCAAAGATGATTCAAGCAAAAAACATACATAAATATTATGATCAACTTCATGTTCTCAAAGGCGTTGATTTACATATACAAAAAGGCGAAATCGTTTCTATCGTTGGGGCTTCAGGTGCCGGTAAAACAACGCTTTTGCAAATCCTTGGAACATTGGACAAACCAAGTCCCTTAATACCCTTGGAAACAGGAAGCAAGGAAAATGAAATAGAATTGCGCATCAACGGCCAAGATATTCTAACGATGAATGACAAAACCTTGTCAAAATTCAGAAATTTGAATTTGGGCTTTATTTTCCAATTTCACCAATTGTTACCTGAATTCACCGCTTTGGAAAACGTTTGCATTCCCGCTTTTATCGCCAATAAATCGCGATACGAAACCGAGACCGAAGCTAAAAGATTATTAGATTACCTCGGACTTTCAAACCGTATCAACCACAAACCCAATGAGCTTTCCGGTGGCGAACAACAGCGTGTAGCGGTAGCACGGGCTTTAATCAACAAACCAGCCATTATTTTTGCCGATGAACCATCGGGGAATCTAGACACCCATTCTGCCGAAAACCTACACCAATTGTTTTTTAAACTCAGGGACGAATTGGGACAAACTTTTGTCATTGTAACACATAACGAAGAACTCGCTAATATGGCAGACCGAAAACTGGTTATGGTGGATGGGTTGATTAGTAATTAAAATGACAAACTCCGAACTCCAAACTTTCCTTGACGAAAAAGTCATTCAATACAATACGCCTGATTTTATCGAAAGTGACCCCTTACAAATTCCGCATTTGTTTTCACAAAAAGAAGATATTGAAATTGCTGGATTTTTAGCTTCAAGTATTGCTTGGGGCAACCGCAAAATGATCATCAAAAATTCCCACAAGATGATGGATTTGATAGGGAATTCACCTTATGACTTTGTTATGAGCCACAATGATTATCAACTTGAAAAATTGGAAGGGTTTGTACATAGAACCTTTAATTCAGATGATTTTAAACATTTTATCAAAGCCTTAAAACACATTTACATCAATAAGGGAGGATTAGAGAATATTTTTATTCAAAATCAAACGGAAACTTCCCTTCAACCAGCAATTCATGCTCTACATGAAATTTTCTTTGAAATACCACATTTAACTAGAACAAGAAAACATGTTGCAGACCCAAATAAAGGGTCGGTTTCTAAGAGAATTAACATGTGTCTTAGGTGGTTTGTTAGAAATGATAATGCTGGAGTTGATTTAGGAATTTGGAAAGGCATTTCACCATCAAAGTTATCTTGTCCACTCGATGTGCATTCGGGTAATGTGGCTCGTAAACTAGGCTTGCTCACCAGAAAGCAAAACGACGGTAAAGCCTTAACAGAACTCGATTCAAAACTCCGGGAACTCGACCCAAATGATCCCGTTAAGTATGATTTTGCTTTGTTTGGACTGGGCGTTTTTGAAAATTTTTGATTCCTAAAACCTTCGTAAATCATACCTAATGAACCATTTTTATTGTCCTAGTTGCAACCTCATTTGTGCTAAAAAATCTAAAAATTATCATAAAAAATAATTAGACTCAAAAGGTTTGTTGTTAATTATTATATATTTGAAATCAAATTTAGAGGAAGACCTATTACTCCAACGTATAAAGTATAAGTATCATGAAAAAAATAAGTTTTATTATTGTTTTGTTAGCCGTTTCGTTAGTATCCTTCGGGCAAAGTAATTACGAAAAGATTTCTTCCTACGGAGAATATCAGGAAAACTGGGCATTAATTGAAAAAGGAGGGTTTTTAGGCTTTATCGACCTTGAAGGAAAAGAAATTGTAAAACCTCAGTATACTAAAATAGCACAGTTCGGAGACTATCAGGAAAAATGGGCCTTAGTTGAAAAAGGAGGACTTTTGGGCTTTATAACTATTGATGGAAAAGAAATTGTAAAGCCACAATATAATAAAATAGAACTATTCGGAGACTTTCAGGAAAAATGGGCCTTGGTTGAAAAAGGAGGACTTTTGGGCTTTATTGACCTTGACGGAAATGAAATTGTACCTCCGCAATATGAAAAAATAGCGCCATTTGGAGAATACCAAGAAAATTGGTCTTTGGTCGAAAAAGGAGGCTGTTTAGGATTTATGACCAACGAAGGGAAAGAGTTCGTAAAACCTATTTATGACCAGATACAAACATTTGGAGACTTTCAGGAAAAATGGGCGTTAGTGGAAATAGGAAAACTTTCAGGATTTATAAACCATGAAGGAAAGGAGACTGTAAGACCTATCTATGATAAAATAGCACCATGGGGAGACTACCAAGAAAAATGGGCCTTAGTTGAAACAGGCGGGCTTTTAGGATTTATTGACATAGACGGAAAAGAGATTGTAAAACCTAAATATACAAAGATAGCGCCATTTGGAGAAAACAAAGAAAACTTGGCAGTAGTTGAAACAGCTGGACTTTTAGGATTTATAGACCAAGCAGGTAATGAAATCGTAAAACCTCAGTATAAAAAGATAGCACAATTTGGAGACTATCAAGAAAATTGGGCTCTAGTTGAAATTGATGGTCTTTTAGGTTTTATTGACTTAGTAGGTAAAGAAATCGTAAAACCCCAATATAATAAAATAGCACTATTCGGAGATTATAAAGAAAATTGGGCTTTAGTTGAAATAAATGGACTTATAGGTTTTATTGACCTGAGTGGAAAAGAGATTGTAAAACCTAAATATGAGACAATACAACCATTTGGAGCTTATAAAGAAGATTGGGCTTTAGTAAAAAGCAACGGGCTTTTAGGATTTATAGACCTCGAAGGAAAAGAGATTGTAAAACCTAAATACGAAAATATCGAAAACGAAGAAAATCTTGAAGGCATAATAAAAGGAAAAAGAGAAAATCTAATCCCAAACTAAGTCAAGTATTTAGTTTAAATAGCCCTTAGGGTGTACTTATTTATTAAAGTCAATTCTATACAAATTGTCACACTGAGCTTGTCGAAGTGCTTTTTAAAATACCTTCGATTCACGAGGTTTCAAGACTGACTGACAAAAAACGAAGGAATTTTATTTGAATAACCTACCTTTGCGCAAAATAAGCGTTTCATGACCAGCTTCGAAAAATTCAATCTCCCAAAATCAGTTCAAAAAGCAATAGACGAATTGGGCTTTGTTACTCCAACACCTATTCAAGAAAAATCATTTTCGGTGATTATGTCAGGGCGAGATATGATGGGAATTGCACAAACAGGAACGGGTAAAACATTTGCTTACCTCCTGCCCTTATTGAAACTCTATAAATTTACGCCTGGCCATACTCCCAAAATAGTTATTTTGGTTCCAACCCGTGAATTAGTGGTGCAGGTGGTTGAAGAAGTCGAAAAACTGACCAAATACATGTCTGTTCGTACCATTGGCATTTTTGGTGGCGTGAACATCAACACCCAGAAAACTGCCGTTTATCAGGGTTGCGACATCCTAGTGGGAACTCCAGGACGAATCATGGACTTAACATTGGACAACGTGATTCGTTTTGAAGAAATGCAAAAATTGGTTATTGATGAATTTGACGAAATGTTGAATTTAGGTTTTCGTACCCAATTGACCGCTATTTTAGCCATGATGCCAAAAAAACGTCAAAATATCTTATTTTCCGCTACTATGACCGATGAAGTGGATGCTATTTTGAATGATTATTTCGACTATCCGGAAGAAGTTACGCTTTCAGCATCAGGAACTCCTTTAGAAAACATAACCCAAATTGCGTATAACGCACCCAATTTCAATACCAAAATCAATTTACTAAAACACTTGTTACAGACTAATGAAGCCATGAGTCGTGTTTTGGTTTTTGTAAATAACAAGAAAATTTCGGATATGGTTCACGAACGTATCGAGGAAGATTTCGAGGGACAATTTGGTGTAATCCATTCTAATAAATCCCAAAATTATCGTTTGAGCACCATGGCTTCGTTCCAAGAAGGAAATCTTCGAGGTTTGATTACCACAGATATTATGGCGAGAGGTTTGGATATTTCCAATATCACGCACGTTATTAATTTCGAAATGCCCGAACTTCCTGAGTTATACATGCACCGTATTGGAAGAACGGGTCGTGCAGATGCTACAGGAACAGCTATCAGTATGATTGCGCCTCGTGAAGAAGAATCAAAAGTGGCGATTGAAATATTAATGGATATGGAATTGCCTATCGAAACGTTTCCAGAAGGGGTTGAAATATCCTTGAAACTTATCGAACCTGAAAAGGACAGACAGCCAGTTAAATTCCTAATGAAAAAAGTGAAGTTAGAAGGTGATGGTGCTTTTCACGAAAAAACTAAAAAGAATAAAAAAGTAAATCTCGGCGGACCTGGTGTAACCAAGAAAAAAACACACGGTTCTGTCAATAGAAATATGCTTAAAACTCGTGACAAAAAGCGTAAGGACAAGAAATAGTGTTCATATTCAGTCGCAGTTTTCAGTGCTCATTGTGACCGAAAACTATTTACAACTTAGTAAAAACCAAACAAACTGGTGAACACAAAGGAATTCTTTTTCCGGTATCTGTAAGACCTCCCGTAGATTTATCCCTCTTGAAAATCACCACCTCATTTGAATGTTGATGCCCCACCAAAAGATAATTTCCTGTTGGGTCTATCGCGAAATTTCGAGGACCTTTTCCTAAAGTACTAGTTCTTTGCACGAATTCCAATTTTCCATTTTTCAATATCTTGAATGCCGAAATATCATTGGCAGTTCCTCGATTGGTGGCGTACAAAAACTTTCCGTCAGGCGAAATATGAATATCGGCTGCTCCTATATCGCCTTTAAAATCTGGAGCAACAACCGTTGTTTCGTTGACTTTTTTCAATATTCCTTTAGCATACTGAAAAGATGTTACAGTACCATCCAATTCTTGTAAAAGGTAAACATACTTTCCGTCTTTACTATAGGTAAAATGCCTTGGTCCGCTTCCGGGTTTGACGGCAATACTATCTTTAAGCACTAGGGTTTCGTTGTAAGAATTTGGATTATATTGATACACATAAATTCCATCCGTCCCAAGATCACTGGCCAAAACATATTTCTTGTCTGGCGAAAAATAAACCATATGAGCGTGAGGTGTATCTTGTCTTTTTTCATTAATACTCTTTCCTGTATGCTGCACTACTTGTTTTACTTCAGCAATGCTACCATCACTGTTTTTACCAAAAACTGAAATACTGCCACTAGAGTAATTGGCAGTAATTATATTTTTCTCATCATTAATAATATAACATCCATTTTGTCCTTTTGAGAATTCTGTATTGATGAAATCAATTTTCCCGCTTTTAGAATCAAATTTAAATGCGCTAGCCGTACTTTTTTTATCGTTTTCGCTAACCGAATAAACAAATTTTTCATCACTTGAAACTGTCAAATAACTCGGGTTTAGTATGTTTTCGGTATTGTTTTTAAGACTGAAATCCCCTGTATTAGCATCAAATTTATAAACATAAATCCCTTTGCTTTCACAGTTTTTAGTAAAGGTTCCCACAACCAAATTAAACTTGTTTTGTTGGGCTTGTACAAGGCTGAAAGCTAAAATTGAAATAAGAATGACGTATATTTTTTTCATGATTTAACAGTATCGAAAATTGTAAATAAATATTTTTTTAGGCTTTGCTATCCAATTCAATCATCAGCAAACAAAAATACAACAATATCAACATACAATTATCAACAAATTTGTATTTTTGACAAAATCAATACCAATAATGCAATTCAAACATCCGGAAATTTTCTATTTTCTCTTTTTGCTGGTCATACCAATTCTAGTTCATTTGTTCCAATTGCGCCGTTTCAAAAAAGAATATTTCACCAATGTGCGATTCTTGAAAGAACTTTCCATACAAACCCGAAAGAGCTCTAGAATCAAAAAATGGTTGCTTTTAGCCACACGTTTGCTATTGTTGTCTTTCATAATTATTGCTTTTGCACAGCCTTTATTCAAAGCCAAGGACATCAAAAACAATACTAACGAAATGTATATTGTCTTGGACAATTCCTTTTCGATGCAAGCCAAAGGTCAAAAGGGGGAGCTTCTGAAAAGAGCCATACAGGAATTGTTAGAAAACACGCCCGAAAGTCAAACGTTTTCCTTGATTACCAATTCCCAAACGTTTTGGAATACCGACATCAAATCCATTCGGACAGAATTACAAAATCTAAAATACAGTGCGTTGCCCTTTCAACTCGAGAGTGCGATGGCAAAAATAAATTCCCGAAAATCAGTTTTCAACAAGGATATTATTGTGATTACTGACGCCGTTGGCTTAGAACCCAAACAACTGAAAAGTATTGACAATGATTTCAAAACTTATTTCATCGTTCCAGAAGCGGAACAAAAAAACAACGTTTCCATTGACAGCGTTTTTATTCACCAAACTTTGGATGATTTCTATGAAATTGGCTTGAAATTATCTTCTTTTGGTGGAAATGACAAAGAACTTCCAGTCGCCTTATACAATCAAAACAAACTGATTGCAAAAACACTAACTAAAATGGAAACCAAAGACAAAACAATCTATTTTACCATTCCAAAAAAAGATTTTCACGGTTATGCTTCCATTATTGACAAAGGATTGGAATATGACAACACTTTGTTTTTCAGCCTTTCAAAACCCAAAAAAAGCAATATTATCAGCATTGGTCAGCCTGAAAAAAGTAACTTCTTATCCAGAATTTATACCAATGACGAATTCAATTTCAACAATTTTGCGATTGGAACTTTGGACTACAATTCACTCGAGAAGCAAGATGCCATCGTGCTGAACGAACTAGATGAAATTCCGCAAGCCTTGCAAACCACCTTGAAATCTTTTGTAGAAAAAGGAGGAAATCTTATAATTATTCCATCGGCAAAAATTTCACAGGGAAATATAAATTCTTTCTTAGGAAATTTTGGAAACATCCAATTCAAGACTCTTGAAAACAAAGAAAAGATAATCACCAAAATCAACTTCAATCACCCTTTGTTTAGTGGCGTTTTCGATAATAAAATTAACAATTTCCAATATCCCAAAACAAAAACTTCCTTTGGAATTGAAAGCTCCAATCCAGCGGCTTTGTATTATGAAGACCAAACTCCGTTTTTAACTTCCTTCAACAATCCCACCGACGATTCGGGAGCTACAGTTTATGTTTTTGCTGCACCAATTAGTTTTGAAAATTCAAATTTTCAACAATCTCCATTAATTGTTCCCACGTTTTACAAAATGGGAATAAACAATATAATCAATGGCGTTACCGCCATAATTATAGGTAAAAACAATCCGTTTTTGGTTGATGTGACATTATCAAAAGACCAAATTTTGAAAGTCAAAAACGATTTCGAAACCTTTATTCCAGCGCAACAAATACTGAACGATAGAGTAAAATTGACTTTCAACGAGTATCCGATTAAAGCCGGTAATTTTGGCATTTACAACCAAAAAGAACACTTACAATACATCAGTTTCAATTACAATAGAACCGAAAGTGATTTGGATCTAACCAATGAAAATGCACTTTCCGAATATAAAACTATCGATTCCATCTCGACAGTTTTCAGTACCTTGCAAACCGAAAGAACCGACAATGAAATTTGGAAATGGTTTGTTATATTTGCATTGCTTTTTCTGGCAACAGAAATGGCAATTATACGATTCGTAAAATAAAACGAAATTCAAATAATTAAAAATTATTATGAACACAATTATCCGAGACGCCAAAATTATAGATTCCGAAAGCCCTTTTCACAACCAAACCGTTGATATTTTAATTGTTGATGGTCATATCAAAAAAATAGGAACTTCGCTTCCCAATCCAGAAAATACTACCGAAGTAAAACTTGATAATTTGCACGTGTCTCAAGGTTGGTTCGACAGCAGCGTTTCGTTTGGTGAACCCGGTTTTGAGGAGCGGGAAACCATTGCAAACGGTCTAGATGTTGCTGCGCGAAGTGGCTTCACGGCTATTGCACTGCAGCCCAACTCCTACCCGATTATCGACAATCAATCCCAAATCAATTTTGTAAAAAGCAAGGCAAATGGTTTTGCCACCCAACTTTTCCCAATTGGCGCTTTGACAAAAGCAAGCGAAGGCAAAGATATGACCGAGTTATTCGACATGAAAAATGCGGGTGCGGTGGGTTTTGGAGATTACAACAAGAGTTTGGACAACGCCAATTTGCTAAAAATAGCCTTGCAATATGTGCAAGATTTTGACGGATTGGTCATCGCTTTCGCCCAAGATGCCAACATAAAAGGCAACGGAGTTGCCAATGAGGGTGCTGTTTCAACAAAATTAGGCTTGAAAGGAATTCCAAACTTGGCCGAAGAATTACAAATTACCAGAAATTTGTTTCTATTAGAATATACTGGAGGAAAATTGCACATCCCGACGATTTCAACTGCAAAAGCAGTTCAATTGATTAAAGACGCAAAAGCAAAAGGCTTGAACGTAACTTGTAGCGTCGCCGTGCATCATTTAGTTTTAACCGATTCAACCTTAGAAGGGTTTGATACTCGTTATAAAGTTTCACCTCCGCTGAGGACGGAAATCGAAAGAAAAGCATTGCTAGCGGGAATTTTCGACAATACGATTGATATGATTACAACCGACCATAATCCAATTGACATTGAGCATAAAAAAATGGAATTCGATTTGGCCCAGAACGGAACTATAGGTTTAGAAAGTGCTTTTGGAGCTTTGCTAACCCTTCTGCCTTTAGAAAAAATAATCGAAAAACTGACTGCTGGAAAAGCTGCTTTTGGAATCGAATCACAAACCATCGCTGAAGGAAGTAAAGCAAATATCACCTTCTTCAATCCGGATGGAAAAAGCAAGTTTGCCAAAGAAAACATCTTGTCAAAATCCAAAAATTCAGCTTTTCTCGGAATCGAAATAAAAGGAAAAGCATACGGAATTTACAATCAAGGAAAATTAGTTTTGAATTAAAAATCTATGAACCACATTATCGAAAAAGGAAAAACAGCTGCCATAACGAGCTATATTTTAATTATTGGAGTTTTGATTGCCATGTCGATGAACAGTGGCGAGGAAAAAAATCCATTTGCCTCCTTCCACATTCGACAGGCACTAGGCTTATCACTAACTTTTATTTCGTTGGGATTGATAATCAGCAATTTTGACAGCCCCATGATTTCCATTTCTATGTGGATTTCCCTTTCTGTTTTATGGACTTATGGCATTTTTAGTGCTATCAATGGCAAAACAAAACCAATTCCTCTATTAGGAAATTATTTCCAAAAATGGTTAGGAAACATTTCTTAAAGTTCCTATTTCCAATACTAAACGTTACTTTAACTTTTTCAAAGTTTTAAATTTTGACAAATTTTTTTGGACAAAAACTATAAAAAAATGAAGTTATCATTAGAATATCTAGTAAGAGAGCCTAAAATTAAATTGGACAAGAATCCGCTTTTGCTATTGCTTCACGGCTATGGGAGCAACGAACATGATTTATTTTCTTTTGCCGCGGAACTCCCTGAAGAATATTATATTGTTTCGGCTCGCGCCCCATACAATTTGCAATATGGAAGTTATGCCTGGTATGCGATCAACTTTGATGCCGACCAAAACAAGTTTTCTGACAATGATCAAGCAAGAATTTCTAGGAATTTAATAGCAAAATTTATTGATGAATTGATTGCAAATTATCCAATCGATGTTTCAAATGTGACTTTAATTGGTTTTAGCCAAGGTACGATTTTGAGTTATGCCGTAGCGCTTTCCCATCTTGAAAAAGTACATAGAGTGGTGGCAATGAGTGGTTATGTAAATCAGGATATTCTAGAAGACAATTATTTAAAAAATTCGTTTGCAAATCTCAAAATATTTGCTTCACACGGGACAGTCGACCAAGTAATTCCAGTAGAATGGGGACGTAAAGCAAAACCTTTCTTAGAAAATTTGGGAATAGAAACGACTTATAAAGAATATCCCGTTGGACACGGCGTCTCCCCACAAAACTTTTATGATTTCAAGAATTGGCTACCTTAAAGAAGTAGGCAGTGAACAGTTTTTTAGTGGTCAGTTGAGCACTGACAACTAAAAAAATTAAATACCTTTCTGCCGACAGACAGGCTGAATACTACTATTTCTGATATAACAAAGACTGAATGGTCTCGAATGAAACCGTTTCATCTTCATTTACAAAATACTTCAACAAGACTTCTCCCCAATACTCTCCGTCACTATAATCGGCAATAATCCAACGGTGATTCAATATTCTTACTTTATTGATTATGAATTTATTGGATCCAATTTTATCTTGGCCCACATAGGGATTTCCTTTGGGATTGGCATTCAAATCCAATAATTTTTCAGTTACGAAAGGAATTAACTTCTCGACTTGAATCGTTTTTGTTGCGTTATCAGGATTAAAATAATTTTGTGCATTTTCGTTTTTTACCAAAGTAAAATAATTGGCATCAGACAATTTATTTGTGATAGAATTCAAACTGTCTTTTAGTTTTTTACGTTGATTGATGAATTTATTTTTTTCAAAAGTGAGTTCTTTACTGTAGTACATATAAGTAAATAAGGCAAAAAGAGCGGAAAGAATAAAAAGATAAAGCAATAATGATTTTTTCATTTTATGTTAATTTTAAAGGGTGATTTCCAAGTTGTCATAAGCCAAATAAACATTTTTTGGCAACTTTTTTTGAACTTCTTCATGAAAGCCCAAAATATGACTGATATGTGTAAGATAGGCTTTTTCCGGTTTAATTAAAGTTATAAAGTCCAAAGCCTCCTGCAAATTGAAATGCTTCGCATGCGACTCTTCCCTTAGGGCATTTATTACCAAAACCTTTACATTTTTTAATTTTTCAATTTCGATTTCATCTATTGTTTTCACATCCGTTAAATAGGCAAAATCATCAATTCGGTAACCAAAAACCTGAAGGTCACCGTGCATAACATTAACGGGGATTACTGTTTTATTGCCAATAAAAAAAGGATGATTGTTGACTACCTCAATCGGTTTTATGGAGGGTGCGCCCGGGTATTTATTTTTGGTTTCAAAAACATAGTCAAACCTCTTTTTAAGATTGTCGATTACCCGTTGATGTGCATATATAGGTATTTCTCCTTGTCTAAAATTAAATGGGCGAATGTCATCCAAGCCTGCGGTGTGATCTGAATGCTCATGGGTATATAAAATTCCGTCCACTTTTTGGCAATTTGAAGCCAGCATTTGTTGCCTAAAATCAGGTCCGCAATCTATTACAAAAGAATATTTTTCCCAGGAAATCCAGACAGAAACGCGAAGTCTTTTGTCCCTGATATCTGTACTTTGGCAAACAGAATGATGGCTACCGATAATAGGTATTCCTTGTGAAGTGCCGGTTCCTAAAAAATATATATTCATCTAGCACAGTTTTTGCTAATTATTTTACAAAAATAGGTTTAATTCTCTTTCATTAGAAACCTAATTAATTAACTTTGTAACAAATCAGCCCTATTAATATTAAAATGGAAACAGAAATAAAACTGAAAGGTGACAAATTCATCGAACAAATTCCTTCCATAAAAGACAAAGCACTTCGTATCAATTTGAACGAAAATATTTATGGGACTTTTGCAGAAATTGGGGCAGGACAAGAAACCGTTAGACATTTCTTCAGAGCCGGCGGCTCTTCCGGGACAATTGCAAAAGCCACTTCAGCTTATGATAAAGATTTCAGCGATGTCATTTATGGGGTCGAAAGTGATGGCCGCTATGTGACAGAAAGCAGACTTAAAAAGATGCTTTCACACGAAGTGGGCCTAATAGAAAAAAGGCTAAGTAGAATAAAACATCCCGAAAAAATGTTTTTTAGTTACGCCAATACAGTAGCTACCATTGACTTCGCCAAACAATTCAAAGGACACGGATGGGTTGGTATTCGGTATCAAATTGACCCTACAGAAGGTTACAACGATATCATTCTTCATATCCGTTTTAAAGAAACAGACGTTCGATTACAGCAAGAAACTTTAGGAATATTAGGCGTTAACCTAATTTATGGTGCCTATTATAAATACAACGAACCCAAACGATTATTGCGATATTTATACGATCACTTGGACAAAGACCAACTAGAAATAGACACTATCAACTTTTCCGGACCTCGTTTTGCTGATGTGGACAATCGTTTAATGAGTTTGCAATTGGTAAAAAACGGAATGACAGACGCCGTTATTTTCGATCCCCAAGGTAATAATATACTTCCCGCAGCCTTATTATACAAAAAAAACATTCTTGCTTTAAGGGGTAGTTTTCGTCCCGTTACCAAAGTAAACATGGATATGTACAAGGAGTCTTTAAAAATGTTCCTGGAGGAGAACAAAGTTGATGCAGAAAACACCTTGGTTCTCTTTGAAATTACACTGTCAAACTTACGTTCCGATGGCGAAATAGATGAAAGAGATTTTATGGATCGAGCAGAATTGCTTTGTTCACTAGGGCAAACCGTAATGATTTCGAATTTTCAGGAATATTATAGAGTGGTCGAATATTTTGCAAAATATACCAAGGCCAGAATGGGATTGGCGATGGGTGTAAACAATTTAGTCGATATCTTTGACGAAAAATACTACCGCCATTTGAGTGGTGGAATTCTAGAAGCATTCGGTAAATTATTCTATCGCGATATGAAAGTATTCCTATATCCAATGCTGGATGAAAACGGAGTAATTGTTACCTCAGAGACTTTAAAAGTGCATCCAAGAATGAAAGAATTGTATAAATTCTTCAAGTTCAATGGAAAAGTAGTCGACATTACAAACTATAATCCGAAAAACTTGGAAGTTTTCTCCCGAGAAGTATTAAAAATGATCAGTGAAAATAAACCGGGTTGGGAATCAATGTTACCAACTGGTGTTGCTGAAATCATTAAAAAACAGGAACTTTTCGGTTACAATCCAAGTAGATTTTTAGAAAAAAGCAATTAGTTCAAATTATAAAATTAGTGTTACATATAGAAGGCCAAGAAAGCAATGTTGTTTTCGGGGCCTTTATTCTTTATTCTGAACTTGAGAATTTATTTTAAAATTTGTGCCGCATGCTCTTTGGTTTTTACATCAGAGATTACCTCGTCTATAATGCCATTTTCATCAATTACAAATGTGGTTCTGTGAATCCCGTCATATTCTTTTCCCATGAACTTTTTTGGCCCCCAGACCCCAAATGCCTGAATAACCGATTTATCCTCGTCTGCCAATAAGGGAAAAGGGAAATCATATTTTTCCTTGAATTTAGCTTGAGCCTTGGCAGCATCAGCACTTACCCCTAAAAGTTCATAATTATTAGCTTTGAAACGCTCGAAATTATCCCTTAAATCACAGGCTTCGGCTGTGCACCCTGGCGTACTTGCTTTTGGATAAAAGAAAACTACTAATTTCTTACCTTTATAATCAGCTAATTTATGCGATTTTCCATCTTGATCTAATCCTGAAAAACTAGGTGCGAAATCCCCTTTTTTTAATGTTGTCATAATTTGAGTTTATATGTTTAGGAGCTTATACGTTTAATTGTTAAATTGTACCCAAAAATAAACTAAAATGACCAAATCTGAACGTGTAACATTTGTTATAAATACGTTAAAAGAATTGTATCCGGAAATTCCAATTCCTTTAAATCACAATGACCCCTATACCCTGTTGATTGCCGTTTTGCTTTCGGCGCAATGCACAGATGTACGTGTAAACCAAATTACTCCCCTACTTTTTGCCAAAGCAGACAATCCGTATGATATGATAAAAATGTCAGTCGAGGAGATTAGGGAAATCATTCGTCCTTGTGGCTTATCGCCAATGAAATCTAAAGGAATTCACGGTTTGTCACATATCTTAATTGACAAACACGAAGGAAAAGTTCCTCAAAGTTTTGAAAGCCTAGAGGAACTTCCGGCCGTGGGGCATAAAACTGCTAGTGTGGTGATGTCACAGGCTTTTGGATTTCCCGCCTTTCCAGTCGACACTCACATTCATCGGTTGATGTACCGATGGAATTTGTCCAATGGAAAAAATGTTGTCCAGACTGAAAAAGACGCCAAGAGAATTTTTCCGGAAGAGACTTGGAACGATTTACATCTCCAAATGATTTGGTATGGTCGGGAATATTCGCCTGCTCGAGGCTGGGATTTAGAGAACGATCGTATTACTAAAACCGTTGGCAAAAAAAGTGTTTTATCAGCATACCATAAAAAAACGTCCCGATGATCTCGGGACGTTTTCCTAATTAGCTATAATTTCGAAACTTATTTTATCACCTTTTATAATGCTTAACGCTTTAGAGTAATTCAACAAAAAAGAAACGACTTCTTTTTTAGGTTTCATTGTAGGGATAACTAATGTTTTTTTAGAGTAGATTTTTGCCATATTGTAATAAAATTTATGTTTTTTATTACAACGTAGAATTTTTTGTTATAGTATTAATTCGTTAAAATAATTTGATGTTTGTCGATTACTTTTCTCATGTTCATCAGGGCATATCGCATTCTACCTAGGGCAGTATTGATGCTAACTCCTGTTATTTCTGAAATTTCCTTAAAACTCATGTCTTGATACATTCGCATAACCAAAACTTCTTTTTGATCGGCAGGAAGTTCCTCTATTAGTTTTCGCAGGTCCGTTTCAACTTGTTCCCGAATAATTTTATTTTCTATTGTTGGCGAATCATCAGACATAATCGAAAAAATAGAAAACTCCTCTGTTTCCCTGAACATCGGCATTTTCTTGTTTTTTCGAAAATGGTCAATAATCAGATTATGGGTAATTCGCATCACCCAAGGCAAGAATTTACCTTCCTCGTTATAGGATTTAGATTTTAAAGTTTTAATAACTTTAATGAAAGTGTCTTGGAAAATATCATTCGAAATATCTCTATCCGAGATTTTTGAATATATAAAACCGAAAATTTTCGATTGATGTCTATTGATTAATATTGTCAAAGCGTTTTCATCGCCTTCAATATAATTGTGTACCAATAAAGAATCAGGAAGTTGAACATTAGCCATAGTAATACTTTTTAGTTTTAATAAAAATTTGGAGCGATTTCTCTAAAAAGTAGTTCTATAAAATAGGCTAATGGGTTTAAGTTTATAATTAATTTTCAAATTTAACTATATTTTATCCAAACAACCAAATAAAAAAGAATAAAATTAACATTAAAAAAAGATGGCTAAAGGAAAACCGTCGCTTTTACATCAAAAAAAACCTCTCTAATAAATACAAAATCATACTTTTTTATGGTCTTCTAAAATGTAAAAAAACAATCCAATCCCTAAAAATTTGTGATTCGTTCAATACCATTTCTCATTTCAAAATTGATTACTTTTGTGGAAATTCAGTTTTTGTATGCCATTTGACCTTTCTACACTCGATCCAAAGAAGAACATCATCATAAAAGGAGCGCAAGTTCACAATTTAAAAAATGTGGATATAGCGATTCCAAGAAATAAATTAGTAGTTATCACCGGACTTTCGGGCTCCGGCAAATCAAGCTTAGCTTTCGACACTTTGTATGCCGAAGGCCAACGCCGTTATGTGGAAAGTTTATCCTCCTATGCACGACAATTCCTTGGAAGACTAGACAAACCAAAAGTGGAATATATCAAAGGAATTGCGCCAGCAATAGCCATCGAGCAAAAAGTAAATACGACCAATGCACGTTCCACCGTGGGAACGTCCACCGAAATTTACGATTACCTTAAACTATTATTCGCTCGAGTTGGCAAAACTTTTTCGCCAATTTCAGGACAAGAAGTCAAAAAAAATACCGTTTCGGATGTTATTGCTGACGTAAAAAAAATTGGAATCGACAGCAAATGGTTGCTCCTCGCACCAATTCATTTGGAACACGGGAGAGCTTTAGAAGATAAACTGAAAGCCTTGCTCAATCAAGGATTCTCCAGAATATTGGTCAATAATGAAACCATTCGTTTAGATGAAATTGACAAACATGCATTAGACAACAAAGATATTCTTCTCATAATAGACAGAATCGTAGTCAAAGACGAAGAGGAATTTTACAATCGCCTTGCCGATGCCGTGCAAACCGCTTTTTATGAAGGAAAAGGAATTTGCCATTTACAAGAATTGAATACGCAGAAACGTTTTTCATACAGTAATAATTTCGAATTGGACAGTATTACTTTCTTGGAACCAAACGTTCATTTATTTAGTTTTAACAATCCTTATGGAGCTTGTCCCGTTTGCGAAGGCTATGGAAATATTATAGGAATTGACGAGGAATTGGTGATTCCCAACACTTCCCTATCCGTTTTTGAAAATGCCATTTATCCTTGGCGAGGTGAAAGTATGGGCTGGTTTCGAGACGAATTGGTAAATAGCGCTTACAAGTTTGATTTCCCTATTCACAAACCCTATTTTGAACTTTCGGAAGTACAAAAGGAGTTGGTTTGGACAGGAAATAGTCATTTTCAAGGCTTAAATGCGTTCTTTAAGGAATTGGAAGATAAGAATTATAAAATCCAAAATCGGGTGATGCTTTCGCGTTATCGCGGCAAAACCAAATGCCATTCCTGCAAAGGAAAGCGTTTGCGAATCGAAGCTTGTTATGTGAAAATCAATTTGAAAACCGTGTCGGATTTGGTTGATTTGCCTATCAAACATTTGGTTACTTTTTTCAAAAACATCGATTTGGATGTTTATGAAAAACAAATTGCTAAGAGATTATTGTTGGAAATCAACAACCGTTTGGCATTTTTAACCGAAGTGGGGTTGGATTATTTGACTTTAAACAGAAACTCAGCATCTCTTTCTGGTGGCGAATCACAGCGCATCAATTTGGCTACTTCGCTCGGAAGCAGTTTGGTGGGTTCGATGTATATTTTGGACGAACCCAGCATTGGCTTACACCCTAAAGATACGGAACGTTTAATCAAAGTTTTGCAATCTTTACGTGATTTAGGCAACACCGTCATCGTAGTCGAACACGATGAAGATATTATGAAAGCTGCCGATATGATTATCGATATTGGTCCCGAAGCGGGAACTTTTGGAGGCGAATTGGTTGCACAAGGCACTTTCGAAGAAATCTTGAAATCGACTTCATTGACGGCAAAATACCTCAACGGTGAACTGGAAATTAAAACGCCTCGAATTCGCCGGAAATGGAGTAATTACATCGAAATTCTGGGGGCACGTGAGAATAATTTACAAAACATTGACGTCAAATTTCCTCTAGAATGCCTTACCGTAATTTCCGGAGTTTCCGGAAGTGGAAAAAGCACCTTGGTCAAGAAAATTCTCTTTCCAGCAATGCAGAAAAAGCTGGATGGTGTTGGAGAAAAAGCCGGCCAATTTACTGAAATGCGGGGTTATTATCACAAAATTCAACATATTGAATATGTAGATCAAAACCCGATTGGGCGAAGTTCGCGTTCGAATCCCGTGACGTATATCAAGGCGTATGATGATATTCGGGAATTGTTTGCCAAAGAAAAACTATCCAAAATCCGAGGGTATCAGGCCAAACATTTTTCGTTTAACGTCGATGGAGGTCGTTGCGAAACCTGTAAAGGTGAAGGTACCATCAATGTCGAAATGGTTTTTATGGCGGATGTGCAATTGCATTGCGAAACATGTAACAGCAAGCGATTCAAGAAAGAAGTTCTGGAAGTAATGTGCGACGGCAAGAACATTCACGATATTTTGACAATGACCATCGATGATGCGATTACTTTTTTTGCTACCAACAATCAAACCAAAATCAAACAGAAACTACAACCCCTAAAAGACGTTGGTTTGGGCTATGTACAATTGGGACAATCCTCCTCTACCCTTTCCGGTGGCGAGGCACAACGTATCAAACTGGCTTCGTTCTTGGTTAAAGGTACTACCAAGGAAAAAGCCCTTTTCGTTTTTGACGAACCTACAACGGGATTGCATTTTCACGATATTAAGAAACTCTTGGCTTCGTTTGAGGCGCTGATCGACAAAGGACATTCGATATTGGTTGTCGAACACAATTTGGACTTAATAAAATGTGCCGATTGGATTATTGACTTAGGTCCAGAAGGTGGCGAAAACGGAGGACAATTACTCGCCGAAGGAACTCCCGAGGAAATCATAAAAATAAAAAAATCGGTTACTGGGAAGTATTTGAAAGAGAAATTGTAAAAGCAAAACCAGACGTAATTATACTTCCGACAATTCGGAATTGACAAGAATTTATGCTAGAAAACGATAACAACATTGAAGTATTGGGTGCGCGAGTACACAATCTAAAAAACATAGACGTCCGCATTCCGCGAGAAAAACTAGTGGTGATTACGGGACTTTCGGGTTCCGGTAAATCATCCTTGGCTTTCGACACGATTTATGCCGAAGGACAACGCCGCTACGTGGAAACTTTTTCGGCTTATGCCAGACAATTTTTGGGTGGTTTGGAACGTCCTGATGTCGATAAAATTGATGGACTTTCGCCCGTTATTGCCATCGAACAGAAAACTACTAGTAAAAGTCCACGCTCGACAGTTGGTACGATTACCGAAATTTATGATTTTTTGCGTTTGTTGTATGCTCGAGCAGCTGACGCCTACAGTTACAACACGGGCGAAAAAATGGTTTCCTATGACGATGAGCAAATCAAAGATTTAATTACCAAAGATTTTGCGGGAAAACGCATTACTATTCTGGCACCCATTATTCGTGCCAGAAAAGGACATTATGCAGAATTATTCCAGCAAATTACCAAACAAGGCTTTTTAAAAGTCCGCATTAACGGTGATATCAAAGACATTACTACAGGCATGAAACTCGACCGCTATAAAACCCACGACATTGAAATAGTGATAGACAGAATAGTCATCGAGGAGACAGCCGACAATGAAAAACGCCTAACCGAAAGTATCAAAACGGCGATGTACCACGGCGAAAATGTACTGATGATTTTAGACCAAGACACGAACGAAATACGGTTTTTTAGTCGGAATTTAATGTGTCCGACAACCGGGATTTCTTATCAAAATCCAGAACCGAATTTATTTTCATTCAACTCACCAAAAGGGGCTTGCGACCATTGTAAAGGTTTGGGAACAGTGAACGAGATTAACCTAAAGAAGATAATTCCTAATCCGAAGTTATCTATAAACAAAGGTGGTTTTGCTCCTTTAGGTGAATATAAAAGCAGTTGGATGTTCAAGCAATTGGAGATTATTGGCGAAAAATACGGTTTTAAATTAACCGATTCCATTTCGACCCTTTCCGAAGAAGCGATGGAAATGATTTTGAATGGTGGCAAGGAAAAATTCTCGGTCGAATCGAAAGTTTTAGGCGTTACCAAAGAATACAAAATCGAGTTTGAAGGAATTTCACATTTCATCAAAAACCAACACGACGAAAGTGGTTCCACCACTATACGACGTTGGGCAAAGGAATTTATGGACGAAGTGAATTGTCCGGTTTGCGAAGGTTCAAGATTAAAAAAAGAAGCTTTATTTTTCAAAATTAACGAGAAGAATATCAACGAATTATGCAATATGGACATTTCGGATGTTACGGCTTGGTTTCTTGATTTGAACACCCATTTATCTGATAAACAAAGTACAATTGCCACGGAAGTGATCAAGGAAATCAAGGATCGATTGAACTTTTTGATGAACGTAGGTTTAGATTATTTGGCTTTAAGCCGAAGCTCAAAATCACTATCTGGTGGCGAAGCACAACGCATTCGATTGGCTACTCAAATTGGCTCGCAGTTGGTTGGTGTTTTGTATATTTTGGATGAACCTAGCATTGGTTTACATCAAAGAGACAATGACAAACTGATTCATTCCTTGGAGCAATTACGTGACATAGGCAACTCGGTCATTGTGGTCGAACACGATAAAGACATGATTCTTCGTGCCGATTACGTGATTGATATAGGTCCTAAAGCGGGGAAACACGGTGGCGAAATCATCAGCAAGGGAACCCCTGCCGAAATTTTGAAAGACCACACTTTGACGGCTTCCTACTTGAACGGCGAAATGGAAATTGAGGTTCCCAAAAAACGTCGGGAAGGCAATGGAAATTTCCTAAAACTAACTGGAGCGACGGGTAACAACCTTAAAAATGTATCGATAGAATTACCTCTAGGCAAAATGATTTGCGTGACAGGAGTTTCGGGAAGCGGAAAATCGACATTAATAAATGAAACCCTTTATCCTATTTTGAACGCGTATTATTTTAACGGTGTCAAAAAACCGAAACCCTACAAAAAAATCGAAGGTTTAGAATATATCGACAAAGTAATTGATATTGACCAAAGTCCGATTGGAAGGACTCCGCGTTCGAATCCTGCAACTTATACGGAGGTTTTTACTGAAATTAGAAATTTGTTTACAATGACTTCCGAGAGTATGATTCGTGGTTATAAAGCGGGGCGTTTTAGTTTTAACGTAAAAGGCGGACGTTGCGAAACCTGTGAAGGTTCAGGAGTTCGAACGATTGAAATGAACTTCTTGCCGGATGTTTATGTAGAATGCGAAACTTGTCAAGGCAAGCGTTTTAACAGAGAAACTTTGGAAATCAGATACAAGGGAAAATCAATTTCGGATGTGTTGAATATGACAGTCGATGAAGCCGTTCCCTTCTTCGAAATGATTCCAAAGATTTATCGAAAAGTCAAAACCTTGCAAGATGTTGGTTTGGGTTATATTACTTTGGGGCAACAAAGCACGACACTTTCCGGTGGAGAAGCGCAACGTATCAAACTAGCGGGTGAATTATCGAAAAAAGACACTGGAAATACATTTTATATTTTAGATGAACCCACAACTGGACTGCATTTTGAAGACATTCGGGTGTTGATGGAAGTGATTAATAAACTCGTCGATAAAGGCAACACGATTTTGATTATTGAACACAATATGGACGTGATTAAACTAGCCGATTACATCATAGACATTGGTCCGGAAGGCGGAAAAGGGGGTGGTGAAGTCGTTGCCAAAGGGACTCCCGAAGAAGTGGCCAAAAATAAGAAAAGTTATACGGCGCAATTTTTGAAAAAAGAGTTATCTTAGAACAAAATTCAAAAAATGAAATTACAAGATTTTGACAATGACGAAGAAAAAGTAATTCAGGATAAACTGAAAAGAAAGACTTGGAACGAGATTCGGACGAACGACAGTTGGGCAATTTTCAAGATTATGTCTGAGTTTGTAAACGGATATGAAAATATGGCACGGATTGGTCCTTGTGTTTCTATATTTGGTTCCGCACGGACAAAACCGGAAGACAAATATTATTTATTAGCCGAAAAAATTGCTTATAAAATAAGTAAAGCGGGTTATGGTGTAATTACTGGTGGGGGTGGCGGAATCATGGAAGCGAGTAATAAAGGCGCCCAACTTGGTGGAGGAACTTCTGTGGGACTAAATATTGCATTGCCTTTTGAACAGCATTTCAACCCTTATATTGATGGCGATAAAAACCTAAGTTTCGATTATTTTTTTGTCAGAAAAGTGATGTTTGTCAAGTATTCACAAGGATTTGTGGTAATGCCAGGGGGTTTTGGAACAATGGACGAAATGTTTGAGGCATTGACCTTAATTCAAACAAAAAAAATTGGAAAATTTCCAATCATATTGGTTGGGACTGCTTTTTGGTCGGGATTAATCGATTGGATACGAACCGTATTAGTAGAAAAAGAACAAACGGTACATTTAGAAGATTTAGATTTATACAAAATTGTGGATACCGAAGATGAAGTGGTTGATGTCTTAGATAAATTCTACAAAAAATACGACCTAACCCCTAATTTTTAAGCTATTTTTCACTACATATATGATGTACGATTATACTCATAATCCATTCCCAAACTATTGAAATCATTCCAGAAAAATATCGTTTATCTGCTTGTTTTATTTGCTTCATTGAAACAATATGGTCAAAACAATTCCCATCTTGTGGTAGAACTAAATACAGCAAAAAAAACGCTAGTTGTCCAACAAGAAATTGTTTTTTTTAATCAGTCACAAGACACTTTAACTTCTTTAGTTTTGAATGATTGGAACAATGCCTATTCCTCAAAAACGTCACCTCTAGCGAAAAGATTTTCGGACGAATTTTACAGAGGATTCCATTTGGCAAAAGAGGAAGAACGTGGAAGTACCACTATTTTTGGAATAACGGACACCGGCAAATTGCCTTTTGTCTGGAAAAGAACCGAAAAGAATCCTGATTTGATAGTCGTAGATTTAAAGAGAAAATTAGCCCCAAATCAAAAAATCACATTACAACTATCCTATATCGTAAAGGTTCCGAGCAATAAATTTACTAAGTATGGCTATGGTGAAAATGATAGAATGAACCTTAAAAACTGGTTCCTTACTCCTTCTCGCTATGAAAACCATGCCTTTATCACCTATAACAACAACAATCTGGATGATATTGCCAATGGGGTTTGCGATTTTGATATTGAACTAAAGATTCCTAAAAATCTGGAGGTTATCTCTGATTTAAATATTTTCAAAAAATCTCAAACAGAAAATTATTGTATTTATGAATTGTCTGGAAAAAACAGAACCGATTTCAGTCTTTTCTTAGAGTCTAAATCCAATTTTTACAGTTACAAAAACGGCTCAATAGAAGTTGTCACCAATCTAAAAGACAGCAAATTAAATGACATTCAAAAAGCAATTATAGTCGATAGGGTTGTGAATTTTACCAACGATTTTATAGGCAAATATCCCCATGAAAAAATAACTGTTTCACAAGCCGATTATGAACGAAATCCCTTTTATGGTCTAAACCAATTACCTTCATTTATCAGTCCGTTTTCGGATGAATTTATTTTTGAAATTAAATTCCTAAAAACGTATTTGAACAATTATATCAAAAGCAGTTTGAAGCTAGATCCCCGAAAAGACAATTGGATTTATGATGGGATACAAGTATATACCATGATGAAATATATTGACGAAAACTACCCGGAAAGCAAGATGTTGGGCAGGATTTCTAATATTCGTTTATTGAAAAATTATAACATAACCCATTTGGGATTTAACGAGCAATACAGTTATTTTTATACGCTAATGGCACGGAAAAATTTAGACCAATCTCTTGGCAGTCCTAAAAATACATTAATAAAATTCAATGAGCAAATAGCTAGTAAATACCGTGCTGGAATAAGTTTTAAATTTTTATCGGATTACCTTGGTGACAATTTAGTAAACAAAAGTATAAATGAATTCTACAAACAAAACATAGAAAAGCAAGTCAGCAGGACTGATTTTGAAAATGTATTAAAATCCAATGCAAACAAAGATATCAGTTGGTTTTTCAATACTATTATTGACTCGCGTGATTTAATAGATTACAAGTTTTCAAAAGTATCGAAAACAAAAGACAGCATTTATTTTTCCCTAAAAAACAGAACTGGCACCAATGTACCGATTGCTACCTACGGATTTAAAAAAGGGAAAATGGTTTTCAAAAAATGGTTAGACACCAAAAATCCCGATAGTATTTTTACATTTGAAAGAAAAGAGGCGGATAAAATTGTATTGAACTATGACAATGAAGTGCCAGAATATAATTTACGGAATAACTGGAAAAAATTAGAAGGCTTTTTTCCGAACAACAGACCCTTGAAGTTTGTTTTTATGAAAGATTTAGAAGATCCGTATTACAATCAAATTCTATATGTTCCTACTTTGGGTTATAATTTTTATGATGGTTTTTCTCCTGGAATGATACTTCACAATAAGACCATTTTAGACAAACCATTTGTCTTCGAACTAAATCCTGCTTACTCTACAAAATCAAATTCAATTTCTGGCGCTGCTTCATTTGCATTAAATCAAAATTACAGAAACAACAATTTATATACCATACGATATTCAGCGAATACTTCCTATTTTCATTATGCGCCAGATGCTTCCTATTTGAAATTAAATCCCATGATTCAAATGTATATCCGGCAAGAAAACTTTAGAGATAATCGAAAACAGCTGTTCGTTATCCGACATGTAATGGTTAACCGAGAAAAAAGCGATATTGTACTGGACAATACAGATGAAAATTATTCCGTTTTTAATGTAAAATATTATAACACAAGAACAGAAGTCGTGAACCATGTTAATTTTGTGGCTGATGTACAAATGGCCAATAAATTTGGAAAAGCATCCGCAGAAATGGAATACAGAAAACTACTTAAAAATAACCGTCAAATTAATTTTCGATTGTATTTGGGAAGTTTCTTATACAAGAAAACCACTTCCGATTTTTTTAGTTTTGCATTAGACCGACCTACCGATTATCTTTTTGATCACAACTATTTCGGAAGATCTGAAAGCTCCGGTTTATTCAGCCAACAATTTATTATGTCTGAAGGCGGTTTTAAATCAAAACTGGAGAATCCCTATGCAAACCAATGGATAACAGCTTTTAATGGTAGTTGTTCCATTTGGAATTGGGTTGAAGTTTATGGCGATTTAGGGCTGCTAAAAAACAAATTCCAAAAAGAAAAATTTGTTTATGATAGCGGTATTCGACTGAACTTAGTATCCAATTACTTTGAATTGTTTTTTCCTTTTTATTCCAATAATGGTTGGGAGATTAAACAGAAAAAATATCCCGAAAAAATACGTTTTATAATCACCTTCAATCCGAATACTTTACTTAAACTTTTCACTAGAAAATGGTTTTAATTACCTTTAAAACAGCCGTTTTTATTAAACTATCATTACACAATAGATGTTTATAATAAACATAATACAAAAAATAGCTTATTTATTAAAATTTGATTGATGAAAATTAAATTGTATTTGTTAAATGAATTATGAAAATAATAAGTTTTTAAGTAAATTTGTTTCCTAAGTTATACTTTTTAAATATGATAAAAGAAAAAACCAATACTGCATTGACATTTGAAGATTTCAAAACTGAAGTATTGAAAGACTACAAAATAGCCATAAAAAGCAGAGAATGTAGTCTTCTGGGACGTAAAGAAGTATTAACTGGAAAAGCAAAATTTGGAATTTTTGGTGATGGGAAAGAAGTGCCACAACTAGCGATGGCAAAATTTTTCAGAAACGGTGATTTTCGTTCTGGATATTATCGCGATCAAACTTTTATGATGGCTATTGGTCAATTAACCATACAGCAATTTTTTGCTGGATTGTATGGCCATACTGATATCGCACACGAACCTATGTCAGCAGGAAGACAAATGGGAGGTCATTTTGTAACCCACAGTTTAAATGATGATGGCACTTGGAAAAATTTGACCAAACAAAAAAATTCCAGTGCAGACATTTCGCCGACAGCTGCACAAATGCCGCGATTGCTAGGGCTTGCACAAGCCTCTAAAATATACCGCGAAGTGCCTGGAATAACCAATAAATCTAATTTTTCGAATAACGGAAATGAAATTGCATGGGGAACAATAGGAAATGC
Organism: uncultured Flavobacterium sp.; assembly: GCA_964535705.1. Lineage (GTDB taxonomy): Bacteria > Bacteroidota > Bacteroidia > Flavobacteriales > Flavobacteriaceae > Flavobacterium. The sequence goes on along the minus strand of CAZHVE010000013.1, from coordinate 11,795 downwards.
AAGTACGACTGAAGGCGTTTTTTTTGAAACGATAAATGCTGCCGGAGTCTTACAAGTGCCCTTAATTTTGAGCGTTTGGGATGATGAATACGGAATTTCAGTACACGCGAAACACCAAACCACAAAAGAAAGCATCTCAGAAATTTTAAAAGGATACCAACGAGAAGAGGACACCAATGGTTTCGAAATCTTTAAAGTTAAGGGTTGGGATTATGCCGATTTAATAGCCACCTATGAAAGAGCGGCAGATATAGCTCGTGAAAAACACATTCCGGTATTAATTCATGTGGACGAATTGACCCAACCGCAAGGACACTCCAGCTCCGGTTCACACGAGCGGTACAAAAACTCGGCAAGACTGGCTTGGGAAAAAGATTTTGACTGTTTGCGCCAAATGAAATTATGGATGATTGCCATTAATATTGCTTCACCAGAAGAAATTGAGGCTATTGACGTACAAACAAGAAAAGAAGTTCTGGAAGGCAAAAAGGCAGCTTGGGATGCTTTCATTGAGCCCATTATCGAAGAACAAAAGGAATTTGTCTCCTTATTGCAAAAAATAGCAACTATAAGTAAAAACAAAGAGGCAATCTTAAAATATGCTGCTGATTTAGGCAGTATAAAAACACCGCTGAAGAAAGAAATTCTGGTTACGGCGCGAAAAATTTTACGTTTGGTAATTCATGAAAGTGGTAAAGCTGAATTATCGAATTGGATAACTTCTTATACTAATAAAACAACTCAAAAATTCAGTAGTAATTTGTTCTCAGAATCAAGTTCGAATGTGTTTTCCGTAAAAGAAGTTTCGCCAATGTATCCAAAAAATGCAGAGGAATACACTGATGGACGAATGATTTTGAGAGATAATTTTGACGCTATTTTAACAAAATATCCAGAGGCATTAATTTTTGGTGAGGATGCAGGAAACATTGGAGATGTAAATCAAGGGTTGGAAGGTTTACAAGAAAAATATGGGGAACTCCGTGTTGCTGATGTTGGAATTAGAGAAACAACCATTATTGGTCAAGGAATAGGGATGGCATTGCGAGGCTTACGCCCCATTGCGGAAATTCAATACTTAGATTACCTATTGTATGCTATCCAAATTTTGAGTGATGATTTGGCAACCCTACAATACAGAACCGTTGGAAAACAAAAAGCGCCGCTCATTATACGAACTCGCGGACACCGACTAGAAGGCATTTGGCATTCTGGTTCTCCTATGGGGATGATTATAAATGCCTTAAGAGGCATACACATATTGGTGCCTAGAAATATGACCAAAGCGGCTGGATTTTACAATACTTTGATGGACAGTGATGAACCTGCCTTGGTAATAGAATGCCTTAACGGCTATCGATTGAAAGAAAAAATGCCCTTAAATTTTGGAGAATTCAAAACACCAATTGGTGTAGTGGAAACTATAAAAGAAGGAACCGACATCACCCTAATTTCTTATGGATCTACCCTGAGATTAGTAGAACAAGCCGCGAAAGAATTATTGGAAATTGGCATCAATTGCGAGATTATTGACATCCAATCCTTGCTCCCTTTTGATATCAACCAGGATATTGTAAAAAGTATCGCCAAAACCAACCGTCTTTTAGTGATAGACGAGGATGTTCCTGGTGGAGCTTCGGCTTACATATTACAACAAATTATAGAAAATCAAAATGGTTACAATCATCTAGACAGCAAACCGCAAACCTTAACGGCAAAAGCCCATAGACCGGCTTATGGTACCGATGGTGATTATTTTTCAAAACCTTCAATCGAAGATATTTTCGAAAAAGTATATGCCATGATGAATGAAGTAAATCCATCAAAATACCCTAATTTATATTAAAATTCCTTATTTTATAAATTTTAGTTTACCATAAATTTTATCCATTACTTGGTTTATTTCGATAGAAATTACAAATTTATAGTTTAAATAAACATAAGCTATTGTCATTAAAACAGATTTAAATAGGATGGAAATTATAGGATAAAAAGGAAAATCCCAAAAATAAAAAGCTAAAAACAAAACAAACGTAAGTACTATAGAATATAATGTTTGCTTGGTAAACGGATACAAATCCAAACGCTTCACAACAAAAAGTAATTTGGCCAAACTATACAAAGTAATAGACAACAATGTGGCGAATGCTGAACCAATAATACCATAAATGGGAATAAAAATCATATTTAAGATAATGGTTAAAAACACTAAAAGCACTCCTAAAAACAATACAGCCCGATAATATTTGGTATTAAAAATAATAGCATTATTATTTCCTAAAATCAAATCAAAATATTTTGACAATCCAATCATAAAAACCACCAAAATACCACCAGCATATTCATCGGGCACTAGTTCATATAATTTGTTAATATTTACAAATATGCCCAACATTACAAATCCACCCACAACTTGTAGATTAATGGATGTTTTTTTGTATAATATATTCATTTCATCATGTTTGTTTTCATGCATCAATTTAGCCGTTATAGGATAAACGATTTGATGCATTGCTCTACTTGGCACAGATATAACCAAGGCTATGTATGTAGCCACCGAATAATAGGCTATATTTTCTATATTCATATATTGGTTCAAGATCATTTTATCGCCATCCAAAAGTAAATTGGCCACACTTCCTGATAAAATAATATAAAAAGTATAAACCAGAACGTCCTTTACGTTATTTGGAATAGTAAATTGGAAAACAGGTTTTTGTATATGAAAGGCGTAAAACATAGTAACCAACAATGCTAAAAAATAAACAAAAGCTGTTGCATAAACAAACCCCTCTACCGTAATCCAATTGTAATAAACAGATACTATTAAGAAAAATGAAAACAAACGCAAACCAACTTCTTTTATAAAATTTCCAAAAACAGAGTGCATATGAACGCGTAACCAAGCATAAAAAATCTCAAAATAAGCCATGCACAAACCAATAAAGGGAATAAGCCAAATGTATTTTTTTACAATTAAATTTTTTTTAGATAAAAAAAAGACAATCTCATCAAAATAATAAAAACCAATGATAAAAATGGGTATAATTACAGCTAATGGAAACAATACAGTAAAGGATAAAAACCGAGATCTTTCTTCATTTGTCTCATATTGAGAATAGAATTTTACTAAGGTATTCTGCATACCTATGGCAAATAAGGGCATAATTACATTAGCACTTGAGAGAATATAATTAGCTAAAGCATAATAAGTCGCCCCAAGAAAAACAGGATAAAAATAAATGGTGTTTATACCACCAATACCAAAGCCAATGTAAGTTATTATGGTATTCTTTAAAGACTGATTTAAGACTATTCCCATTTATGAAATTAGAGGTTAGAAGTTAGAAGTTGTACCAATTTTTCTGCCAAACTCTTTCTAGAATACTGCTGTAAACCAATCCCATTCGATTGCAGCTTTCCTTCCAAAAATTGATTATAAAAGCCCAAAAGTACACTTTTAAGTTTCATTTTCTCGGAATAATCAAAGAATACGCCGGTATTGGTATTGGTGATGATTTCAGCAAAATCAGAATCATGGGGCCCAATCGCGACAATAGGTCTTCCAGAAACCATGTATTCGAACAATTTCCCCGGAATAATACTTTTGGTGTCTTCAGAATTGATTTCAATAAGCAGCAACACTTGCGATTTTCTTTGATGGGCGATTGCCTCGGAATGAGAAACATAGCCCAAATTATTCAAATACGGATTCAATCCAAATTGGGCAATGGTTTCCAATACTTCCTGGCTTACCGCTCCAATCAATTTTATCTCCAAATGCGAACCAAAATGGGGAATTTCACTAATTAATTCCACCAAACATTCCCATAATAGTTGCGGATTTCTATCCGATAGAAAAGAACCAATGTGAGCCAAAGAAAATTTGGTATCCAATGCTTGTTTCACGACATTTTCCGTATCAAAACCATTGGTTATGACTTCGATTGGCTTGTTGGTTATGGCTTGAAATTCTGTTTTTGTAGAATTGCTGGTCACGATAATCGTATCGGCAGCATTCAAAACTTGGCGTTCCAGTTTTTTATGTTTTTTTGCGGCATAATTCGACAATCGCAACGATTTGTGATAGCCAATAGTTGTCCAAGGATCACGAAAATCGGCAAGCCATTTTACGTTCAATTTATGTTTTAATTCCAGTCCAATAAGGTGTAAACTGTGTGGCGGACCCGAAGTGACAATGGTGTCAATATCATTTTCCAAAATGTATTTTTCTAAAAACACCACTGATGGTTTTACCCAGAAAACCCGTGCATCCGGAATAAAAAGATTCCCCCGAATCCAAAGAAACACTTTATCCAAAAAAGATTGTCTTTTCTGGTTTGGTATAATTCCAGAACTGATTTTTTTGGTTTTATTCTTCGAAAAAAAGGAAGCCAATTGATAGGGTTCGAAGATTTTATGTTTAAGAACAATTGCCTTGTCTGAAACTTCATTCACCAAGTTCTCGTCAACAATGGGGTACGTTGGATTTTCAGGTACATAAACAATGGGTTGAAAACCAAAATCCGGCAAATATTTCACAAATTTCAACCAACGCTGCACGCCAGGTCCTCCGGCTGGTGGCCAATAATAGGTTATGATAAGCAGTTTTTCTGGTTTCAAGTTGAAGGTTTAAGGTTTAAACTTTTTTTATCCTCAAAATAAATTCCCCCCATCAATAACAATAACATTCCTATGGAACTAATCAGTGTAATCGTGCTTCCCGTTTGTATTACTTCAGGTTCAAACTTGAATTCTATGGTGTGATTCCCCGCTGGAATTTGGAGTCCTCTTAATGCATAATCTACTCTAAAAATTTCAGTCTCTTTTCCGTCTATTGTAGCTTTCCAACCATTTTCATAATACATTTCTGAGAAGACTGCCAATCCATCATTGTTGTTGTTTGCAGTGTATTTTAAGTGATTGGGTTTATAGGAATCTAGATTTACAGAAGCTAGGCTGTCTTTGGCGAAGACTTTATATTTAGCATCAAATTCCTTTTTGTTTACAACCGCCGTGTTTTTAGTATCCAGTTTATCCAATGCTTTCATTTCTTCATCTGCCGATTGCACTAATTTCAAATTCTTTACAAACCAAGCATTCCCATTTGCGTTCGGGTTTTGAGTCGGAATAGAATTGCCAGTTGAATCCGTTTGAATAACATATTTCACATTCAACACATTAAGGATTTCCATATTGTTTTTGGCGATTTGGTAATCGAACAACTGTTGCATTCTTCGAGGCTTCACTGCGCTATACCCCCCAATCGATTTATGGAAATAGGAGGCCCTGGCACTAGATAAGTTGCCCGAAACTTCAAAAACTCTATAATGAGTGGTGTCTTGTAAAATCTGCGCATCCGCAGGCGTTTCCTGAAAGGGAACTTCGACTTCTCTTTTGCTTACAAAATCTTTGTCGGAAACATATTTTTTATCCACAAAAAACAAATCGAAAATCATCAATAATCCGACTAAAATAATCGCTGTATTTTGGGCTAATTTATTTTTGATAAACAACCCAAAAACTCCTGCCACAAGTAAAATAAAGAAACCTGAACGCAATAAATCGGCGGAGTAGAGTGTCATTCTATCGGATTTGAGGGCGTCTACAAATGCAGGACCATAACTTTCCCTGAAATAACTGTCGTTTGCTCCCGCAAAACTGAAACTGCCTTTAAGTAAAAACAAGGCAACAATAACTCCAAAACCTACCGCGGCAGATTGCCACAAGGCTTTGAATTGAGCTTCTTTTTCCAATTTAAAAAAGGATTGCAAACCCATAATGGCCAGAACTGGAAAGCACAATTCCAAAACAACCTGAATTGAAGAAATAGCTCTGAACTTGTTGTACATGGGAACAGTGTCAATGAAAAAATCCGTCAACATAGAGAAGTTTTTTCCCCAAGAGAGCACTAAAGCAACTATGGCTCCGGAAAGAAACACGTACTTGATTTTTCGATTATCGGCAAACAAAGCCAAAATACCCAAAAAGAAAACCACAATCCCGATATAAGCCGGTGCGGCAACAATAGGCTGATCTCCCCAATACGTTGGCATTGCCGAAACAAAATCGGCAGCCTGTGCTTCAGGAACCCCCTGCCCCATCATAAATTCATACATCTTGCTGTCTTTTCCAAGTGCTTCACTATTCGAACCACCAAAAAGTCTTGGAGCAATTAAATTGAAACTTTCGGCTATCCCATAACTGTATTCCGTAATGTAATCATGAGTCAAGGCACTGTTGCCAACGCTTTTTGTACCATCGGCATTAAAAGTCAATTCGCTTTTTCCACGTGTGCTAAAATCGGCATATTCGGCGGTGGCCAATAAGTTCGTGGCATTGGCGCCAATGGCAAAAATCCCGGCTATTGCCAAAACTCCAAATGAAATCAAAAGCGATTTGTATTCCTTCTGCTTTACTGCCTGATAAATGAAATAACCCGAAAGAACCAACAAGAAAATCAACAAATAATAGGTCATTTGAAAGTGGTTCGCATTGATTTCCAAGGCAACGGCGAACATCGTAAGCAAACCACCCCAAGTATATTTTTTTTGGAAAACCAATATAAAACCGGCAATAACTAGCGGCATATATCCAATTGCGTGCGCTTTGGCGTTATGCCCGACACCCAGAATAATGATCAAATATGTAGAAAATCCAAAGGCCAGCGCCCCGAAAAAAGCTTTGAGAGGATCTATTTTTAAAACTAAAAGCAAGCCATAAAAACCGAGGAAATACAAAAACAAATAGTCCGCAGGACGCGGCAAAAAACGGATAGCATCATCCATCATACCAATGTAATCATGGGGATATTTAGCCCCTAATTGATACGTTGGCATTCCGCCAAAGGCTGAATTGGTCCAATACGGCTCTACATGTTCCGAAGCTCTGAAGTCATTTTGCTCCTTTGCCATTCCGGTATATTGCACAATATCCGATTGGAAGATTTGCTTTCCCTGCAAAACAGGGTAGAAATAAATAAGGGAAACGAGTATAAAACAAATTAAGACCAGGGCATGTGGGTATAACTTTTGAAGTTGCTTCATTTTATAATTGGGATTTTGGATTTCCAAATTTAGGATTTAATTGGAATTATAGCTATTTGAATTGGTGTTAAATAAGACTCCGTGTTTTTTACTTTGGAAATGTCCTACTGAATAAAGTGAATTGTTTAGCTTTTTAAGAGTTAGAGGCTATTATTCTAATTCTTCATAATCCACGTAATCTCCCACTTTTTTAGTTTCACGGGGTTTTTTAGCATTGGAAGCATTATAAACAACTTGCTCATCATTTGGTGTTTTTTTCCAAGAATTATCTTGGGAGTGTTGTTGCTGTTTTTGGAAGTTTTCCCCCGCTTTTTCGACTACTTTTTTAACCAACAATGGCAAAAACAGTCTCGCCAAAAATTTAAAAATATAATAGAAAGCAAGAAAGTAAAATAATGCTTTTATAAAACCATTAAAAGAAGCTGTTTGCATAAACAAATAATTTTTTGCAAAATTAATAATTCCCACGTTCAAAATTAAAATATCATTCTTAAATAAATAATAAAATATAGTACATTTGAAAAGCGTTTTTACTTTTTTAAGCAAACAAAAATAATATGTTCCAGATCAAAACCATAGTTGCCGCTGCTTTTTTAAGTATTCCAACTATTCATTATAGCCAACATACAGACCAAATTAATTCGAATAGACCTGGCGAAACGATGTCGGCTTTCGCTGTTGGCAAGTCCGTGATACACTTGGAATCGGGATTGTACGGCATTCAGGAAAAGCATAGCATTAGGAATTGGGATGCCAATGGATACGGACTGGATTTGACTCTAAGATGGGGGTTGTTTCTTGAAAGATTGGAGTTGATAGCCGACCTACAATACCAATATGAAACATTTAATCCAACCATCATTTATCCAGATCGATCAGCATTGAAACAAACAGTATTTGGCGCTAAATACCTGATTTATGACCCGTTCAAAAATTACGAAAAAAAAATAAATGTGTATAGTTGGAAAGCCAACCGTTCTTTTAATTGGCATCAATTAATTCCTGCGGTGTCTGTATTTGCTGGAGCAAACCTTACATTAGCAAACAATCCCTATTATTTTTCTGAAAAAGGGGGTATTTCTCCCAAAGTTATGTTGATCACACAAAATCATTTGGGCGATGGAAGTTGGGTTTTTATAACTAATATTATTGGGGATTATATTGGAGCTGATTTTCCTAGCTATAATTATGTTCTTACTTTAACAAAGGGATTCAATGACCATTGGTCTGGTTTTATAGAAAATCAAGGGATAAAAAGCGATTTTTATAGCGATGCGATTGTTCGTGGCGGGGCTGCTTATTTACTTACTAATGACATGCAAATTGACGCGTCCATAAGCGGCAGTATAAAAACAACCCCTTCTCTGTTATATGGAGGCATTGGATTTTCCTGGCGTTTTGATGCTGATTATAAAGAAGTTCGAATGGATGTTGACTCTGGAGATTCGGAGAAAAAAGCCAAGAAAAGAGCCAAGAAAACCAAAAAAGGATAAACGTACAAGCAGCTGAAACAATGATTACCATAAAAGAAGTCCTTACCAAAAAAGAATTGACAGCATATGTAAAATTCCCTTTTTCCCTATACAAAGGCAATGCATATTGGGTTCCACCCATTATTGCCGACGAACTAGAATCCTTTGACAAAACCAAAAACCCGGCTTTCGAGAATGCCGAAGCCTACTTTTATTTGGCCTACAAAAACAATCAAATTGTTGGAAGAATAGCGGCTATCATCAATTGGAGCGAAGTCAACAACCAACAAAAAAAGAAAGTTCGTTTTGGATGGTTCGATGTTATTGACGACATTGAAGTTACCAAAGCCCTGTTGGAAAAAGTATATGAACTGGGTCGGAAAAACAATTTAGAACATGTTGAAGGTCCGATGGGATTCTCCAATCTGGACAAAGTGGGTGTGCTTACCGAAGGTTTCGAAGAAATTGGCACGATGATTACCTGGTACAATCATCCTTATTATGCGAGTCATTTTGAGCGTTTGGGATATGAGACCGAGAAGGAATACCTCGAGAATAAATTCCCCTTCGAAAATGTAAAACTGGAATACTTTGACAAGACGCAGGAATTAATCAAAAGGCGCTACCAACTCAAATCCCTCAATTTCAAGAAGACTAAGGATGTCATGCCTTATGTGGACAAAATGTTCGATTTGTTTAATGCTTCCTATGCTAACTTATCCTCTTTTGTGGCGATTTCAGACATTCAAAAAGAATATTTCAAGAAAAAGTACATCAGCTTTATCAATCCCGAGTACATCAAATTTGTGGAAGACAAAGACCAAAATTTGGTGGCTTTTGCCATTGTAATGCCTAGTTTTTCCAAGGCGTTACAAAAAGCGAATGGAAAATTATTCCCTTTTGGATTCCTACATTTATTAAACGCTCGAAACCATAGCAAAGACGTAACATTTTATCTCATAGGAGTACATCCAGACTATCAAAACAAAGGAGTTCATGCCATTATTTTCAAAGAATATCACACTACTTTTACCGAAAAAGGCATTCAAAATTGCATCCGCACACCTGAATTGGCAGACAACCAAGCCATTCATTTGCTTTGGAAAAACTTCGACCCAAAAATCATTTGCCGTCGAAAAACATTCCGAAAAGAATTGTAATAACCCGTTGGGTGTAATTAGTTTTTGATGATAATTTTTCGTCAGTTCGAGTGATTTTCGATAGAAAATCGTATCGAGAACAAGAACAATTTCATTAAAAACGGGTTTGTAATAGCATTAACTCGTTCAGTATTGGCTTGTAAATGCCCTAAAAGAGTCATACAAATTGATTGATGTATTGCTCCTCGCAAAACATCATTTATGATTTTGAAAAAGATTGAAGAAATTGAATGACCTATAAAAAAAAGGGCTGTTATTTTTCATAACTGCCCTTAGTTTTGGTTTCAAGTGGTCTGTGGAACGAAAGGAAGCATGACTGACTGAAACAGCCCAGCGCAAAAAAGCTATCGAAAGGAATAAGACCGCTTGATTGCCCTTTTATCTAAAAAACTACACCATTGCTAATGTAGTTTTATTTTTTTCTAAGGGTCAAAGGGACAAAGTGCCAAACCTGCCCGCCGTTAGCAGGGAGAATTAATCCCTGAGGCAGCGCACTGAGAAACCGGATGTCTTATTGAGGTAGAAGCTACTTATGTAGGCATAGCCGTCGCTGTAATACAGGTAGCAGTACCAGGCGTAAGTAGTATCGTACTCTGACGAACTCCACCAGAAACCGCAGCCGCCAATGTTGCTGCACGGGCCATTGTTGCCGCGAGCCGCTCCCGGAAGACCTGTAAAGCCACTCGAGTTGGTAGCATCCTGATTAGGGCTATTCCAGTGCGTTGTGCCTGATTCTTTCATCTTACCTCCTGCGACACCTGCTCCGCCTAAATAGTCAGTTAGAGTTGTCCATTCGCTGTCTGAAGGCACGTGATAACCCGCAGGGGCGAGTTTTTTTCTTTGTGTTGCGTCCGTTTTTGAGGCTTCATTATAAATTCCCGCTACGGCATACCAGTTGTATAATTTGCCATAAGTAGTTCCTTTGGTCGCATCGTTGTTGTAATAACACCAGGCTCCTGTAGTTAGATTTGCCCATTCTGTTTGATCTGTTATTTGTGGTATCACTGTGCCATCACTGTAGGTAGCCACGTCAAGGTTTTTGGTAGTCCAGGTTTGGGTGCCTATAGCGACTTCTGTGGGAGCTGGGGTTGGTGTCAAATTGGCGACCACAATCGCCGACATAGCTGGGGTTTGGGTAACTGGAACCGCGGTTCTTAGACTTTCAGATCCATCTAGGGTTTGCGAAACATAATAGGTTCCTGTTGTTAAAGGCGTTGTATTGGCTAAAGGCGTCCCTCCTGTTGATGTAGTATACCATTTCAAATCTGTTCCTGTTGCCACTAAATTCGCAACAGTGGCAGAGGCACAAAATGATTGAGCAGTTGCCGTTGGGGCAACCGGCCTAACCGTAACAATTATCTCTTTTCTACAGGTTACACCATTAGCAGTCACATCACACCAATAGGTTGTAGTTGCCGTTGGAGATGGGTTGATGGTAGCGGTGGTTTCTCCGGTAGACCATATATAGGATATTAATGGGGTCGAATTAATATTTGACAATTGTGAAATTTCAGATAAATCTATAGCCCGATTATAAATATGAACATCATCTATATTTCCATGAAAAATTTGATATTCTGGGCTTATACCACTTATTCTAAAATTCACATCATAATTATATGATGAAGCTGCAGGATTACTGTAACTATGCTCAAGTTGGCCATCAATATATTGTGAATATAATGAACCTTGTTTTTTTACAATTATATAATGCCAATCACTAGGGGTATAATTATTTTTTGGGCCATGCAAATATAAATTTGACCAAAATGCATTTGCAGGTCCTACGTCATAAACTACATAACCGGGTGCATTGTTATCATTATATGCTATACCTATTCCCGTGTGCGGTATTGTGTTAAATAAACAACGAGTTATTTGACTAGTATTTTCAATTTTCATCCACAATCCAATTGTATATTCATTTTGTCCAATATTAAAAACTGGAGTATTTGAAGTCATTGATGACCCTCCACCTAATTCTAATCCATTCGAATAAAATGAAGCATTTGAATTTCCAAAACGATCTATACCATATGAAACATTAAATGTATTTAATGTGTTTCCATTTCCACTTTCATCGTTGGCATTTCCATTAAATGGCCAATATCCTACTA
>CAZHVE010000012.1:0-44190 GCA_964535705.1 uncultured Flavobacterium sp. | reverse complement strand
ATTTTAATTTTAAGCTTTTCGTCCATATCTTTTACTAATCTGATAGCTGTGCTATGCAGTAATCAATTTCACGAATTAATGAATTTATTTTAAGCTTCGTTTCTCTTTTATTATCTTCACTGCCCAATAATCCGTTGGCAATTTTAAGTGTTTCATACTGCGATTTTAACGCATCAATCTCTTCAGACTGACTTTGTATGGTTTTTGTTGCATTATTAAGTTCTATTTTCAAATCTTGATTATTTTTCTCTAAACTGTTTATCTTTGTAAAAAGTTTCCCGATCTTATTTTCAAGAGTATCAATAATTTCTGCAATTACACTCATAACTTGTCCTACGTATTACTTAATCTTACAAAGTTAGTATTCCTTTTTAGTATTACAATATTTTATTCGTTTTTTTATATTAAAAAATGTAACTTATTAGTATGTAGCGGCTTGTGTTTTTATGTTTTTTATTAAACACTTTTTTTTAATTTAGCAAAAATGTATTCAATGAGATTTTACTTATTTATCCTATTATTTTACAGCTCCCTTTTTGCACAAACAGATTATCCAAAAGACTATTTTAGGTCTCCGCTGGATATTCCCATGCAGTTGTCCGGGAATTTTGGGGAGTTGAGGCCTAATCATTTTCATGCAGGTTTTGATTTAAAAACAATGCAAAAGGAAGGGTTAAATGTTTATGCCGTAGCGGATGGCTATGTGTCAAGAATTAAGATTTCTACTTTCGGGAATGGTAAGGCTATTTATATTACCCATTCTAATGGGTATACTTCGGTTTATGGACATTTGCAAAGAGCTGTTGGCCCTATTGAGGATTTCATAAAAAAAACGCATTATAAGGAACACTCTTTCGAAATAGAAATGTATCTCAAACCAGGACAATTGATGGTCAAAAAGGGAGATGTTATTGCGCTTTCAGGTAATAGTGGGGGTTCTGAAGGGCCGCATTTGCATTTTGAATTTCGGGACAACCGTACTGAAAATATTATAAATCCAATGCTTTTTGGATTTGATAAAATGTTAAAGGATACTAAAAAACCCATACTGTCCAGCATATATGCGTACCCTTTAAATGAAGCAACGACTGTCAATCAATCAAAGCGTCCTTTGTTGCTCAACCTGATGTTGCAAAAAGACGGAACCTATTTGTCAGATAAAGTCATTACTAATGGAAAAATAGGATTTGGTATTAACACTTTTGATTATGATGATGTTTCATTCAATCAAAATGGGGTGTATAAAGTGCAAGCTTATTATAATGGATTACCAAACTTTGGCTATCAGTTTGATACGTATTCTTTTGACGAAATGCGGAATGTAAATGCACTTATTGATTATACAAGATATAAAAAAACGCAACAGAGAATTCAAAAATTATTTATGAAAACGCCTTATAAGCTGAGTATAATTAAATCGGATGAAACCAACGGTATTATTTCAGTAGTTCCCAATTTAGCCTCGCTTTACCGCATTGAAGTTTTCGATTTTTTTGGGAATACGACTATTGTTTCCATTCCAATAAAATATGATATACAACCCTCAATTATTAGTCAAGAACCAGTACTTTCAAAATATTTGGTTAAGGCCAATACGGACTCCAATTTTGCTGAGGACAACATATCGGTTTTCTTACCTGCGGGAACTTTTTACGAGGATTTTTATTTGAATTTTGATGTGAAAAATGACACTTTATTCCTTCATGATGACACTGTTCCTGCTCACTCCAATTTTACCATTTCAATTGAGGACAACAAACATACCGGGGCCCAAAGAGAAAAATTGTTCATTGCTTTGATTGAAAGAATAAAAACAAGTTATGTCCCTTCTTTTCAAAAGGATGCTGTTTTTACTGCCAAGGTAAAAACTTTAGGAAAGTATGCATTGGTACTGGATACAATAGCACCAAAAATCAATATTGCAAAGCCTATCGAAGGAAAATGGTTAACCGACAAAAAAACTCTTCAATTGACCATTAGCGACAGTCTATCAGGTATAAAATCCTATAATGGCTACCTGAACGGAATCTGGATATTATTCGAATATGACAATAAAACCAAAAGAATCACTCATGCTTTTAGCGATGGCATTGTCGCCGAAGGTGCCAACGAATTAAAACTGGTTGTTATTGATAATGTTGGAAATTCTACTACCTTTGAAACTCATTTTTTCAGAAGTCAAAAAAAATAAAAACCAATTTTCTTGAGTATAAATAAAATAATACTAGTTTTCTTTATTTTCTCCGTAAACAGTTTGATTTTCGCCCAGTCTGCTACAGTGAAAGGAGTAATTCTCGATAAAAAGAACCAAGCTGTTGAAAATGTAAATATTTCTTGTTTGGGTATTGGAGTTCAATCCAATGCCAATGGTTTTTATAGCTTATCTGTTCCTGCAAATAGAAAAGTTGGAGTTGTCTTTTCGCATATTTCCTTAAAAAAAGCAACCGTAACCCTTACTTTAAAGTCAAATGAGGAATATGAGTTCAACTTGGTTATGAGTGATCAAGAGGAACAAATGGGAGAGGTTGTGATTCAGGGAAACAACAAAAAAAGGATTCAGGGAATTACAAGTATAGAACCAGAAATCATCCGAAGAATTCCTGGGGCAAATGCCGGGGTGGAAAACATTTTAAAATCCTTGCCGGGTGTAAATTCGAATAACGAATTGAGTACCCAATATGCGGTTCGGGGGGGTAACTATGATGAAAATCTGGTTTATGTAAATGAAATAGAAGTCTATCGTCCTTTTTTAATCCGCTCTGGACAACAGGAAGGATTGAGTTTTACTAATACGGACTTGGTTCAAAACATTGATTTTTCGGCGGGAGGTTTCCAGGCAAAATTTGGAGACAAATTGTCCTCTGTATTGGATATTACCTATAGAAAACCGACAAAATTCGGAGCAACTCTTGAATCGAGTTTTTTGGGTGGAAGCTTAGCCGTTGATGCGGTTTCTAAAAATAAAAAATGGTCGGCAATTACTGGAGTTAGGTATCGAAACAACAGTCTTTTGGTGAAAAGCCAAGAAACAGAAACGAATTATACCCCCACTTTTGTCGATGTCCAAACGAATGTAAATTTCATTGCCTCTGCCAAATGGCAATGGAGTTTTCTGGGTAATATCTCTCAAAACAAATACCAATACCAACCCTTAACCCGCCAAACTAACTTCGGCACTATTGATAACCCAATGGCTTTATTAATTTATTATGAAGGCCAGGAAAAGGATAAATACAACACTTATTTTGGAGCGGTTAAATCTACTTTTGTTGCATCAGAAAGATCCACTTATAAGTTTATCGCTTCGGCTTATCACACACAAGAACAAGAATATTTTGATATTTTGGCTCAATATCGTTTGGGCGAAGTGGATGCCAATATTGGTTCTGAGACCTTCGGTGACGTTGCATTTTCAAAAGGAATCGGTGGCCAACTCAATCATGCCCGAAATGATTTGGATGCACTAATTGTGAATATGGAACTAAAAGGTTTGCATAATTGGAAAAAAAATCAGTTGGAGTGGGGAATAAAATATACTAGAGAGTCCATTCGTGATAGGGTAGTGGAATGGGAAGTGATTGATTCAGCAGGTTTTTCGATAAATCCACCCAAATTTTTGCCTAAAAACGACCAGCCTTATGCTCCTTATATAGGGCCTTTGGTTCCCTACCAAAATGTCAGAGCTACAAATTATGTTACCATTAACCGGTTTTCGGGTTATGCACAATGGAACCGAAAAGGGAATTTGGGTACAAACGAAGTTTGGTTTAATGCGGGAGTTAGAATGCACCAGTGGCAAGTTGAATCCTATAATACAACGGGCGAAAGTCAAATTACATTTAGTCCAAGAGCACAATTATCTTTGAAGCCCAATTGGAAAAAAGATATGTTCTTTAGATTATCTGGAGGATTGTACCATCAGCCGCCGTTTTATCGGGAGTTGAGAGATGCAGATGGGGCAGTGCAACCTAATGTCAAAGCGCAACAATCTATTCATGTTGTTTTGAGCAATGATTGTAATTTTAAAATGTGGGATCGTCCTTTCAAAATGGTGTCTGAACTGTATTATAAATCACTTACGGATGTTAATCCTTATACTTTGGACAATGTTCGAATACGTTATGCTGCCACTAATAATGCCAAGGGTTATGCGCAAGGATTTGATTTTAGGTTAAACGGAGAATTTGTTCCCGGAACTGAATCTTGGATTAGTTTTGGATACCTAAAAACGGAAGAAAATAGTGATAACAAAGGTTATATTGCTAGACCAACAGACCAAAGATTGAAATTTGGGCTTTTGTTCCAAGATTATATGCCTAATATTCCAACGGTGAAATTATATTTGAATTTAGTATATAATACAGGTTTACCCGGGGGTTCACCTTCCTATGCCGATCCTTATTTGTACCAAAATAGATTGAGAGATTACCGCCGGGCGGATATAGGTTTTTCTAAAGTTATAATTGACAGCAAAAATACTTCCAGAATAAGCTGGTTGAAAAACGTCAAGGATCTGGCCTTGGGATTAGAAATTTTCAATCTTTTTAACAACCAAAATGCGATTACCAATACTTGGGTTCGGGATGTGTATTCCAAAACTCAGTTCGCCATTCCAAATTATATGACAAATAGAGTTTTTAGTGTCAAGTTGAATGTGCGATTATAATCCTATATCAAAATATCACTTTCCAAATCGGATTTTTCTATTGTAAAATCAAATCCTAATTTTGAAACTAATTCGATAACCAGGTTTTTATACCAGTTTTCAGATTTTGGGTGAATGTAGATTTTTTCAATCAGTTGATCGATATCCACATCAATTTTCATTCCGTCATTGATTTTAATATTATTGGAGGAAATATCAGAAATGATGCGTACTTCACGCTCATACTGAAAACTTTTTCGTTTGAACAAAAAAGGGAAAAACATATCGTTAAACGGAATATATTCTTTTTTGTAGTCAATGTAATTTACTTCGCCAATGTATTGCTCATAATTTTTTTCGGCAATAACGGCGTTTTGCAACCTTCCAATCGTAGATTGAATGGCTAAGCCTTCGCTGTTTTGGGTGAAAATTTGCCACATGGCAAAGGATTCATATTCGTTGATGTGCCAACTGCTAATCACGACTTTTTCACGATGCGTTTTATAATAATTAAGGAATTCAGGGTTGTTGATGGATAATTTTTTGATTTCCTCAAATGTTGGCTCACTAAAAGTACCTTCATATTGGTCTTCAAATTTATCCGAACGTGACATAAACAGCTTTTTTGACAACAACAAATCGAGAAATTTTGACAAGTCCAAGTATTTCCAAACAATAGTATTTGGATCTTCTGGAAGGGTAATATTTTTGTTGTTAATGTACATATTTAAGTTTATGAGTTGAAAGGAATAAAAGTTTAGTTTAGTACATTTTTTAGGCTAAACCCCAAACTTATAACCTTCTCTACTATTCAAACGACTGCATCGTTACTAATTTGTTATACGTTCCATTCCTTGCAATCAGTTCATCATGGGTTCCTAGTTCCACAATTTCTCCTTTTTGCATAACCACAATTTGGTCTGCTTTTTGAATAGTCGAAAGGCGGTGTGCAATTACTATTGAAGTCCTGTTTTGCATCATGTTTTCTAACGCCACTTGAACAAATTTTTCGCTTTCTGTGTCCAATGCAGATGTGGCTTCGTCCAAGATCATTATCGGTGGGTTCTTTAAAACCGCACGGGCAATAGATAACCTTTGTTTTTGGCCTCCTGAAAGTTTATTTCCACTGTCTCCAATGTTGGTGTAAATGCCAAGAGGTAAATCTTTGACAAATTCATAAGCATTGGCAATTTTCAAGGCTTCAATAATTTCATCATCGGTCGCTTGAAGTTTGCCGAGCGAAATATTTGCTTTTATGGTGTCGTTAAACAAAATGCTGTCTTGTGTTACTAATCCCATCAAACCGCGAAGTGATTGCAAGTTGATGTCTTTAATATTAACAGCGTCAATAGAAATTGTCCCTTCATTTACGTCATAAAAACGGGTCAACAAATTGGCAATCGTGCTTTTTCCACTTCCGGATTGACCAACGAGCGCCACGGTTTGCCCTTTTTTAACCTCGAGTGAAAAGTCCTTTAAAACAACGTCGTCTTCGTATTTAAAATGGATATTTTTTATAGTTATTTTTGATTCAAACGAATCTTTTTTTAATGCGTCTTTCTTGCTTTTGATGGTGTTTTCCTGTTCTAGAATTTCCAAAACTCGTTCCGCTGCTGCATTTCCTCTTTTGATGGCATACGATGCTTTCGAAATTGATTTTGCTGGAGTAAGGATGTTATAAGCCAGTCCCATATAGGCAATAAAGGATGCGCCATTCAGGGTTTTTTCTATCAAAACCATGTGCCCGCCATACCAAAGTAAAATGGCGATAACTATAATTCCCATTAATTCACTTGCCGGTGAAGCTAGGTTTTGTCTGTTACCGATGCTATTGGATAAAACGAAAAATCGTTGAGTTGATTCTTGAAAAATTCGGTTAAAATACTTTTCGGAATTAAAACCTTTCACCACTTTTAGTCCGCCGAGAGTTTCTTCGATAGTGGATAAAAAGATACCTTGTTCCTGCTGCGCTCGTGTTGATTTCTTTTTTAATTGTTTTCCAATAATCGAAATAACATATCCTGAAAGCGGAATAAAAACAAATACAAAAAGGGTCAATTTCACGCTAATGGTAAGCATGGCAGTTATGGTAAATATAATGGTCAACGGCTCTTTTACAATTAGCTCCAAAATCGAAAGAAAAGAAGTTTGCACCTCATTAACATCGGCAGAAATCCTTGCAATGGTATCTCCTTTTCTTTTTTCAGAAAAGAAGGAAAGTGGTAAATCGAGAGTTTTTTTGTACATCGCGTTACGCATGTCTCTCAGAACCCCATTTCTTAAAAAAGTAATGAAAAATAGGGCTAAATAATCACTCAAATTTTTCAACATAAAAATCGAAATAATCACGAACACCATAATCGATAGGGTATGGCCTACTCCTAAAGTCTCGGTGGTGGTGGTTATGTAATAGGATAAATAATCTTCGGCATATTTTTTAAATTCCCAAATTCCTTTATAGATTGGGAATGTTGTATTTCTTTTAGTTTGATCAAATAACACCTGCATCATCGGGATTAATGACATAAATGAAAGCGTGCTGAAAAGCGCGTACAACACATTAAAAAAAATGTTGCAGTAAGCATATTTTTTATAAGGAATTATAAAAGGAAATATTTTCTTGAAATTATTCATTTATTTGCTGTTATACCTGACAGGTTTTAAAACTATAGTATATAGATTAATTGGTTTAGCTCAACTGCATAGCAGCAATGATATTTTTGATTTTGTCATTAAGGGTAGCTTCCACTTTCGTGAAATTTTCAACGCTATCCAATTCAGCATTTACGCTGATATAAAATTTAATTTTTGGTTCAGTTCCGCTTGGTCTGGCACAAATTTTAGAACCGTCTTCGGTATAGTAGATTAACACATCCGCTTTGGGCATATCCATCTTTTCTTCCTCACCAGTCAATAAATTTTTGGCAACCGATGATTTGTAATCTTCTAGCATAATTACCCTTTGTCCATTAATTTCCTTCACTGGATTTTCACGTAATGAAACCATCATTTGATTGATTTCGGCTAGGCCTTCCATTCCTTTTTTGGTTATTGAAATCAGATGTTCCTTATAAAAACCGTACTCCACATATAATTTTAAAAGTGCAGCATAAACGCTACTTCCTTTCGCTTTGGCTTGAGCCGCCACTTCGCAAATCAACAAAGTAGCTGCAACGGCGTCTTTATCACGAACGGCGTCACCCACCATATATCCGAAGCTTTCTTCCCCACCACCAATAAATTCCAATTCAGGAAAATCCTTGATCATTTTAGCAATCCATTTGAAACCGGTTAGTCCTACCTTGAATGCTACGCCGAAAGCCGAAGCCAATTCCATAATCATAGGAGTGGAAACAATAGTGGAACCCACAAACTGCTTTCCATCGATTTTTCCGGCTTTTTTCCATTCCTCCAATAAAAATGCGGTCATCAAAATCATCGATTGATTCCCGTTCAATAAGGTCATTTTGCCTTCGTTATTTCGAACTGCCACACCTAAACGGTCACAATCAGGATCAGTTCCGATAACAATGTCCGAATTTGTTTTATCGGCTAAAGCCAATGCCAAAGTCAGTGCTTCCGGCTCTTCCGGATTTGGAGATTTCACTGTTGGAAAATCACCATTTGGCACTCTTTGTTCTTCAACAATATGTACGTTTGGATAACCTGCCTGTGCAAATGTATCGGGAACAAGCGTTATGGATGTTCCGTGTAAGGAAGTAAATACAATGTTTAAATTGTTTTTCGCTGCTTGAGACGTTGCAAAACTGGCATTTTCGATAGTCGATTTTATGAAAGCTTGGTCGATTTCAGTATCTATATAATGAATCAAATCTTCGTTTGCATTAAACTTAATTTGATTGTAATTTAGAGTTTCGATGGTATTGATAATGGCATCATCTTCTGGAGGAACGATTTGTCCACCATCTTCCCAATATACTTTATAACCGTTGTATTCCGGGGGATTGTGAGAGGCAGTAAGCACAATTCCGCATTGGCAACCCAAATATTTTAGGGCAAATGACAACTCTGGAGTTGGTCGCAAATCCGAAAATAAATACACTTGGATTCCATTTGCCGAGAAAACATCAGCAACTACTTTGGCTAATGATTTACTGTTATGACGACAGTCAAAAGCAATAACGGCTTTCAAAGGTTGGTTTGGAAAGGCAATTTTCAAATAATCCGAAAGTCCTTGCGTACTTTTTCCAAGCGTGTATTTGTTGATGCGGTTGTTTCCAACGCCCATAACACCGCGCATTCCACCTGTTCCGAATTCTAGATTTTTATAAAAACTTTCTTCAAGATCCTTTGAGGAAGAAGACATCATTGTTTTGACAGCCTCTTGTGTTGTTGCGTCAAATGTTGGCGTAAGCCATTCGTTTATTGCTTCTAAAATGCTTGGTTTGATTCCCATTTTATTTATTTAAATTTATTTTTTATACCCTATTATTTCTCTTTCTACATTGTTTTTTGAAAGGGCATCTTTATCAACCAGATAATTTAGGGCTTTATAGATATCAGGGAATTGACTTTCTATTGCCAAAATCCTATCTTTTAATTCGCTATATGTCAATGAAAATTGTCTAAAAGTTACAAATGCTCTGATAATTGAAATATTTACTTCGATTGCTTTTTCACTATTTAGAACACTTGATAACATTGCAATTCCTTGTTCGGTAAAGGCAAAAGGCATATATCGCAAGCCACCATAACTTGAGGACGAAAATTTCGTCCTCAAGTTTGTAAATTCCATTTCAGTAAGTTCAAACATAAAATCTTCGGGAAAACGATTTATGTTTCTTCTTACGGACGCTTTAAGTCTTTTGTTTTCAACATTATACAATAATGCCAAATCAAAATCAAGCATTACTTTACAGCCTCGAATTTCGAATATTTTATTTTGAATAACTTCTATTTCCATAGCTTTTTTCTGTTTGAGGTCACAAATTGTGACCTCAAGTTTTGTTTTTTTAGGCAGCAATTTGCGTCCTTAAAGAATTAATGGTAATACAATTTGAGATATCATTAATTTATTTCCTTTGAAACTTTATATCGTTCCTCATTATTCTTGGTTCTCAAAATAATTTCACCCAGAAATCCTGCTAAAAACAACTGTGTTCCCAAAACCATTGTCGTTAGCGCAATATAAAACCAAGGATTGTTTGTTACTAAATGATAAGGCAAGTCGTTATATAAGTTGTATAACTTCATTAAACCAATATAGCCGGCCAATAAAAACCCAATAATGAACATTGCCGATCCCATAGCTCCAAACAAATGCATAGGTCTTTTTCCAAAACGGGAGAGAAACCAAATGGTAATTAAATCGAGAAATCCATTGATGAAACGATCCATCCCAAATTTTGTCTCACCGTATTTTCTGGCTTGATGTTGCACCACTTTTTCTCCGATTTTACCAAAACCGGCATTCTTTGCCAAAACTGGTATGTATCGATGCATTTCGCCCGAAACTTCAATGTTTTTTACGACTGCATTTTTGTAGGCTTTCAGACCGCAATTAAAATCATTCAATTCGACGCCCGAAGTTTTTCTAGCAGCCCAATTGAACAGTTTCGAAGGTAGGTTTTTTGAAACTATAGAATCATATCGTTTCTTTTTCCATCCCGAAACCAAATCAAAATTTTGGGTATTAATCATATTATATAATCCTGGAATTTCTTCTGGACTGTCTTGCAAATCAGCATCCATTGTGATGATAACGTCGCCTTGAGCTTTTGCAAAACCTGCATGTAACGCCTGTGATTTTCCAAAGTTCCTCATAAAACGAATGCCTTTCACATTGGGATTTTCAGTTGCCAATTCTTCGATAATAGACCAAGAAGCATCAGCACTTCCATCATCGATAAAAATGACTTCGTAGGAGTAATTGTTTGATTTCATAACCGAAATAATCCAGTTATATAACTCTTTAAGTGATTCCTCTTCATTAAGAAGCGGGATAAGTATGGATAAATTCATTAATTGATGTCGTTAAGGTTTTTCATTTTTTACAATTGCACCTATAATTAGTGAATATATTAAACCAAAGAAAGAATACATAGCAAGTGTTACTGGAAAAACAATAAAGGGATTCATAAATTTTTTCATCACGGAAATTCCCGTTTCCAATTGTTTAGCGGAAATATCCGGAGTTTTTGAAATCATTGCTTCCCTCGAAATAGCAATCATTTCGTTTATAAAATCAGGAAATAAGAAGTTGAAAATCACATTAAAAACAGCATAGATTAATGCTGCTACAAAGGTTATGGAGACTCCTGTTTTTAAACATTCGCCAAGAGTAATATATCCATTATTTACGTTATTCTTATGATTAATACATCCTAGATAAATAAATAAAATAGGCAATACTAGGTAATTAGCAACATTTACAATCAATCCCGCGCTTGTGTTTACCAGTGATTTCATCCCAATTATATACATAACCACAAACTCCAAAACCATAAAAACTCCAAACAACATACCAAATAAGACTCCGGATTTAGCGGGCGATGTCTTTTTTTCCATAAGAAGGTAATATTTATTAATCCACAAATATAACAATTCCCAATATATTCAAGGGCAAAAATCGTTTTTTACGATTATATAAAAAAAGCGTTTCAAAGATTTGATTATTGAAAAATAAGTGTAAATTTGCAATCTCAAAATAAGTAAAGAGTTTTAAACAAAAAGAGTCGTTGCATTTATACCTTTTTCAAAATAGGAGAAAGCCTCAAAATTAAAACGCTCAAAAAAATAAATAAAATAAAAATGAAAAAAGGAATTCACCCAGAAAATTACAGATTAGTTGCCTTCAAAGACATGTCTAATGAAGATGTTTTTATCACTAAATCTACAGCAGACACAAGAGAAACTATTACTGTTGACGGTGTTGAATATCCAGTTGTAAAAATGGAGATATCTAGAACTTCTCACCCTTTTTACACAGGGAAATCTAAACTTATCGATACTGCAGGACGTATTGATAAATTCAAAACGAAATACGCTAAACACGGTAAATAATATTTATCCGTTAATTAATAATACTGAGCCTCACAATTTGTGGGGCTTTTTTTATTTTAATTGCTATTCAAAACTTTGTAACTTTGAAAAGTCTAAACTCCTAAAACTATAAACTTAGAACCTTCAAAAAATGAATTATATACTTTTCGACGGACCGGCAAGAAACGCCTTATTGCCTTTTACCTTCACACGACCGGTTGCCGATATTCTTATTGGAATCATGACGATTCGCCAAAAATGGGAAATGCGTTTGGGTTCGACAACGACTACTTTAACGGAGGAATATTTATCCGAGAAATTCCCCATGGTCGAAATGGGGGAAAATGTTATGATAAACGCTTCTTATGTTCCCAATGCAGTTTTAGCCGAAATGGTTGGCGCACTCGAATCGAATCAAGCTATTTTTAAAGGGGAAGATGTTATTGCTTTTTATACAGCAGAAAACCAGGAAGAAGTCAATTTTGATACGTATGAAATTTTAGAATTCGAGGGAGAATGTTTAAGAGTCGAACATACTTGGGATATTTTTTCCAAAAATGATGTTGCGATTCAGGAAGATTTCGAATTACTAACCGAAGGTAGAAAATCGCAGCCCATTCCCAAAAGTGTCAATACCATTGCAAAAGAAAACATATTTATTGAACAAGGGGCAAAACTGGAATTTGTAACCTTAAATGCATCGACGGGCCCCGTTTATATTGGAAAAAATGCTGAGATTATGGAAGGCTCTGTTATTCGTGGCCCTTTTGCGTTATGTGAAGGAGCCGTGGTGAAGTTAGCATCAAAAGTATATGGAGCAACAACCGTTGGACCACATTCCAGAATTGGTGGAGAAGTGAATAATTCAGTACTGTTTGGATATGCCAATAAAGGACACGATGGGTTTTTAGGGAATTCTGTTTTGGGAGAATGGTGTAATATTGGTGCCGATAGTAATAATTCTAATTTAAAAAACAACTACGAAGAAGTAAAATTGTGGAGTTATGAAACGGAATCTTTTGAAAAAACAGGACTTCAGTTTTGTGGATTAATGATGGGGGACCATAGTAAATGTGGTATCAACACGATGTTCAACACCGGAACTGTTGTGGGTGTGAGTGCCAATATTTTTGGTGCCGGATTTCCACGTAATTTCGTGCCGAGTTTTTCATGGGGTGGAGCGGCAGGTTTTACTATTTATATGACCAAAAAAGCTTTTGAAACCGCCCGATTGGTTATGAGTCGCAGAGGAGTTGACTTCGATGAAAAAGAAGCCGCCATTTTGCAACACGTTTTTGAAGAAACTAAAATTTGGAGGAAGGAGTAATCTGAATATTTACAGATTTTAAAATTTAAAATCACCGCAATTGCGAAACTAGTTGTGGTTTTTTTTACTTCATTTTAAAGTTTTTGTCCGTAAGTTTGCAATCTCAATTTTTTGACAACGATCTGCATGTCGGCAGACAGGTTTCATTAATTGAGAACACTTATGGAAAACAGAAAAAAAGTAGCCTTTTATACTTTAGGTTGCAAGCTAAATTTCTCCGAAACCTCCACAATCGCTAGAAATTTCGAAAACGAAGGTTTTGACCGCGTCGATTTTGAAGAAGTGGCTGATATGTATGTGATTAATACGTGTTCCGTGACTGAAAATGCTGACAAACAATTCAAGCAAGTCGTTCGAAAAGCGATGAAACTGAATGACAAAGCTTTTGTTGCCGCCGTTGGTTGTTACGCCCAATTGAAAACTGAGGAATTGGCAAATGTAGATGGTGTTGACTTGGTTTTGGGCGCCACCGAAAAATTCAAAATCACCGACTACATAAACGATTTGTCCAAAAACGATTTTGGTGAAGTACATTCTTGCGAGATTTCCGAAGCCGATTTTTATGTGGGTAGTTATTCCATTGGCGACAGAACTCGCGCTTTCTTGAAAGTGCAAGACGGTTGCGATTATAAATGTACCTATTGTACGATTCCGTTGGCGAGAGGAATTTCCCGAAGTGATGAATTGGAAAACGTGTTGAAAAATGCCAAAGAAATTTCCGCGCAAAACATCAAGGAAATTGTTTTAACGGGTGTGAATATTGGGGATTATGGAAAAGGGGAATTTGGCAACAAAAAACACGAACATACTTTTCTGGAATTAGTTCAGAAATTGGATAAAGTAGAAGGGATTGAACGTTTGAGAATCTCCTCCATCGAACCCAATTTATTAAAAAACGAAACTATTGAATTTGTTTCCAAAAGCCGAACTTTTGTGCCGCATTTTCATATTCCGTTGCAATCCGGAAGCAACGAAATACTCAAGTTGATGAAACGCCGTTACCTTCGAGATATATATACTGAACGAGTAAATAAAATTAGGGAAGTTATGCCTGATGCTTGTATTGGCGTCGATGTAATTGTAGGTTTTCCCGGAGAAACCGATGAACATTTTCTGGAAACCTATCATTTTTTGAACGATTTGGATATTTCTTATTTACATGTTTTTACGTATTCGGAGCGTGATAATACCGAAGCAGCCGAAATGCAAGGCATTATCCCCGCTAATGTTCGAGCGAAAAGAAGTAAAATGTTACGTAGTTTATCGGTAAAAAAACGTCGTGCTTTTTACGAAAGCCAGATTGGAACCAACAGAACCGTTCTTTTCGAAAGTGAAAATAAAGAAGGTTATATTCACGGTTTTACTGAGAATTATGTTCGCGTAAAAACACCTTGGAATCCTGAATTATCGAATACTTTGCGTGAAATCAAATTGACCAAACTTGATGAGGATGGAAGCGTGAGATTCAATTTTATAGACGTTCAGGTTTAAATAAAATCATATACAAAAAGGAGAGCGGGATCTTTTACTATATATTTGCCAACCAAACAATCTCAAATTGAACTTCTCCCAATATACTAAAGAGTTTTCCTATAATCTAAGACTGGCTTATCCCGTTATTCTAGGAATGCTTGGTCATACTTTAATTGGAATTGTAGATAATTTTATGGTAGGTAACCTTGGTTCTACTGAGTTGGCTGCTGTTTCGTTGGGCAATAGTTTTATCTTTATTGGAATGTCATTGGGAATTGGTTTTTCCACTGCCATCACGCCTTTAATTGCCGAAGCCGATGCCGAAAAAGATGATAAAAAAATCCGAACCACTTTTCATCACGGTTTGTTGTTGTGTACCCTTTTGGGAATTGCGATATTCGTTTTGATAGTTTTAGCAAAACCTATAATGAAACTGATGAATCAGCCCGAAGTGGTTGTCGATTTGGCCACTCCTTACATTGATTGGGTTGCTTTTTCCTTGATACCAGTTGTCATTTTTCAAGGCTATAAGCAATTTGCGGATGGTTTGTCGCAAACAAAATATTCGATGTATGCTATTTATTTAGCCAATTTGGTTCATATCTTCTTTAATTATGTGCTGATTTATGGTGTCTGGGGTTTTCCAAAATTAGGAATTTTGGGTGCAGCACTAGGAACGGTAATTTCCCGAATTATGATGGTGGTTTTCCTTCATTTTTTACTTCGAAAAAATGCCCTTTTTAAAAGGTATTTCAAGAATTTTAGTTTCAGCGAAATTCGAAAATCCATCTTGAATAAAATCATCAATCTTGGCCTTCCCTCGGCAATGCAAATGTTGTTTGAAGTAACTTTGTTTACGGCTGCCATTTGGCTTTCGGGTACTTTAGGAAAAAACAGTCAGGCAGCCAATCAAATAGCACTAACACTTGCCTCATCCACTTTTATGGTTGCTATGGGTTTTAGTGTTGCAGCTATGATTAGGGTTAGCAATGCTAAAGGGATGAAGGATTATAAGCAAATGATTATCGTAGCTCGTTCCATTTTTTTGTTGGCGATAATGGTAGAAATTTTTTTCGGGCTAGTTTTCGTGATTTCGCATAATTTTTTGCCTCATTTATTTTTGAATATGTCTGATTCTACGCAGATGGTGGACAATGAAGAAATTATAAGTATTGCTTCCAAATTGCTTTTGGTGGCCGCCGTATTTCAAATTTCAGACGGAATTCAAGTAGTGGTTTTGGGGGCTTTGCGAGGCTTGCAAGATGTTAAAATCCCCATGTATATTACCTTTGTGGCCTATTGGATAATAGGATTTTCAATTTCATATTATTTAGGGAAACATACTGATTTGGGTGCAACGGGAATTTGGATAGGACTCCTGGCAGGATTGTCGGCGGCAGCTTTTTTTTTGTATATTCGCTTTGCAAGTTTGACTGCAAAGTTGGCAAAAGAAAATCTTTAAGATTAAATTTTTCTATAAAGGAATACTGATTCAAAAGAAAATGAATACTAATTAAAATTCAGACAAAATGATACTATTTATAATTATTGGGGTAATTTTATGGATTGTGAGTTATGCATTAAAAAGCAATGTGAGTAATCCGTTTTCGAAATTTTCGAACATGCTCAAGATGATTGGCATAATAGCGATTGCTTTAGGGATTTTCTCCTCAATGTTCAAACAAATAGATGCGGGCAGGGTTGGAGTTCAATCACTTTACGGAAGTGTTCAATCTGGTATATTGGAAAGTGGTTTGCATTTGATAAACCCACTTTTGGAGGTAACCGATTTTGACATTCAAACCCAAAATTATACCATGTCTGCCATTCACGGAGAAGGTGCACAGGAAGGAGATGACGCCATTCGTGTTTTGTCTAATGATGGATTGGAAGTGGTAATCGATTTAACGGTTTTGTACCGGATTACTCCAAACGATGCCCCTAAAATTTTCAAACAAATAGGGGTAAATTATACCGATAAAATTGTTCGTCCCGTAACTAGAACCCGTATTCGTGACAACGCTGTTTATTATGATGCTGTGGCATTGTATTCTACAAAAAGAAACGAATTTCAGCAACGAATTTTCAAAAGTATTGAGGAAGATTTTAAAGCTAGAGGCTTGGTTTTAGAGCAATTATTGATTCGAAATATCAATCTTCCCGTATCGGTAAAAGCGTCAATTGAAAGCAAAATTAATGCGGAGCAAGATGCCCAGAAAATGACTTTTGTGCTTCAAAAAGAAAAACAGGAAGCGGAAAGAAAGCGGGTGGAAGCGCAAGGTATTGCTGATTATCAGCGTATTATTTCAATGGGATTGACCGATAAACAATTGCAATACGAATCTATAAAAGCCCAAAAAGAATTAGCAGCATCGCCAAATACTAAAATCATTTTTATGAATAGTAAGGGGAATGCGCCAATTATTCTTTCTGACAAATAGTTTTTTGGGGTTAATCGGTTGTTTACCGAATAGCCAAATCGACGATTAACCGATTAAACATAAAAAATGGAATTACCAAAATTTTTACTAGGCGACAACACTGATTTTCCGGAAGATATTTTCATCATTCATCTGGATTATCCACGATTTATTATCAACCTCAAAGATGATGAGGTAGAGTTTATGGAAGAAGCCGAAGACCTTGATGAATCTGAATTAAATGAAGAAATGGAAGGGCTTATTGTTCTTGCTAACGACTTTTATGATCGGGAAATGGAGCGCTACGAGAAGGAATAAATTTATTTTTTTAAATACTTTTCCAATAATAAAGCTGCTGCTGCAAAAGGTGAAACTACCTCGTATGATTTACTTTTTTTATAAAATCAAACGAGGTTGTTTATTTTAGCATATTGTAGGAGCATGATAGTTTTAGCATCTTTTATTTCTCCACTTTCTATCAGTGCAAAAGTTTCATCAAAACTATATTCGAGAACCTCAATATTCTCTTGTTCATTATCTGCTCCACCTCCGTCGCCCACTTTCATAGTGGAATCATATTCGCCCACAAATAGATGCAAAATTTCAGTTACGGCACCTGGAGACATGAAGGTTTCAAAAACTTTTCGAACCGTTTTAATACGATAGCCCGTTTCTTCTTCTGTTTCCCTAATCACACATTGCTCTGGTTGATCCTTGTCCAAAAGCCCAGCACAAACTTCAATCATCATTCCAGATTTATTCCCATTGAGATAAGTTGGCAATCGAAACTGTCGAGTCAAAATCACAGTTTTTTCAATCGAATTATAAAGCAGAATAGCAGCGCCATTTCCTTGATCGTATACTTCTCGGATATGAGTTTCCATGTTTTGGTCTTCTCTATGGTACTCGTAAGTTACTTTGTTTAAAATGTACCAATTATCTGAAAGTAAATCAGTCCGTTTGATTTTTATGATTGGATTATTCATTCGTTGGGATTGTATAAAAAAACGTCCCGATAAATCGGGACGTTAGTTGTTTTATTTCAGAATTGTTTGCTTTCTGTCAGGCCCCACAGAAACAATTTTTATTGGAACTTCAACCGCTGCCTCAATGAATTCAATATATTGTTTCAGTTCTATTGGTAATTCATCATAAGTTGACATTCCCGTTAAATCAGCTTCCCATCCTTTGAATTCTTGGTATATAGGAGTCACGTTTTCGGGTTCAATGTTGTAAGGAAAATGAGAGATTTTTTTTCCTTTGTAATTGTACTCGGTACATACTTTCAACGTTGGAAATCCCGATAGAATATCTCCTTTCATCATCATTAATTGGGTTACGCCATTTATTTGAACGGCATATTTTAGCGCTACTAAATCTAACCATCCACAACGTCTTTGTCTTCCCGTCACAGAGCCAAATTCGTTTCCTACGCGTGCCATTGTGGCTCCATCTTCGTCAAAAAGTTCGGTTGGAAAAGGACCACTTCCTACTCGAGTAACGTATGCTTTAAAGATTCCATATACCTCTTTTATTTTATTTGGAGCAATTCCTAAACCCGTGCAAGCACCAGCTGCAGTGGTATTAGATGAAGTTACAAAAGGATATGTTCCAAAATCTACATCAAGTAAAGAACCTTGTGCTCCTTCACATAATATGGCTTTTCCAGCTTTTTGGGCTTGGTGTAAATATTCCTCGCTATCTATAAAATCAATTTTTTTCAATTCTTCAATGGATTCAAAGAATTCTTTTTCCAATTCCTCGAGATTGTATTGAATATTTACGTCATAAAAAGCAATCATCGCTTCGTGCTTATCTGCCAACGCTCGGTATCTTTCTTTGAAATCCTCTAGTTCAATATCTCCAACACGAAGACCATTTCTTCCCGTTTTGTCCATATAAGTTGGACCGATACCCTTTAGAGTAGAACCTATTTTCGCCTTTCCTTTTGATGCTTCAGAAGCGGCATCAAGCATACGATGGGTTGGCAAAATTAAGTGTGCTTTTCTGGAAATTATTAATTTATTTTTGATATCCAAATTAAATTTGGTCAGACCTTCTATTTCTTTTTGAAATACAACAGGGTCAATTACCACACCGTTTCCAATGATATTTACGGCAGTTTTATGAAAAATTCCAGAAGGAATCGTTCTAAGAACGTGTTTTATTCCGTCAAATTCTAAAGTGTGTCCTGCATTTGGACCACCCTGAAATCTAGCAATAATATCATATTTTGAAGTAAGAACATCAACAATTTTTCCTTTGCCTTCATCTCCCCATTGTAATCCTAGTAATAAATCTACGGTCATTCTCTAATATTTTGTAGTTAGTTTGTTATTATTGTTTGTTGGTACAATTCGCAAAGCGCCAATGCTATTTTTGTCTTTTTGTTCCATATAGATACAAGGAATGATTTGTTATATCTATATCGAATATTTCTTCGATTGTTTTTTTGATACTTTGAATTCTTGGATCGCAAAATTCGATAACCTCACCAGTATCAGTCATTATTATATGGTCGTGTTGTTTGTCGAAATAGGACTTTTCATAATGCGCTTGGTTTTGTCCAAACTGGTGTTTGCGTACTAAGGCTGATTCCATTAAGAGTTCAATGGTATTGTATAAAGTGGCTCTACTCACACGATAGTTTTTGTTTTTCATTTTGATATATAGATTTTCTATATCAAAATGTTCTTCACTGTCATAAATTTCTTGAAGTATAGCAAAGCGTTCCGGAGTTTTACGATGTCCTTTTTTTTCAAGATATAGTGTAAAAACGTTTTTTACAATTTCTTGATTTTTACTATTATCCGTTGAGATGAGTGTCATATTCGGCAAAGATAAATTTTATTTTTCAGTTTAAAAATTTAAGGGTTTAAAAGTTTAAAATCTAAACTGATAACTGCCCAATATTTATACTCATTTCTTAATTTTTATACTCTCGGGTTACTTTATCGATACCGTCAATTTTCTTGATATTGTCGATTAATTTTTTCAAAATAATATTGTTTTGAACGATGACAGAAATTTGCCCATTGAAAATACCCGCTTCTCCGCTTAAAGATATACTTTGAATATTTACATTCATATTATCCGAAATTACTTTGGTGAGTTTATTTGTAAGTCCCAATGTATCCATTCCAGTGATATGTAAAATAGCCTTGAATTCTTGTTGTGAGGAGTCAATCCATTTGGCTAGAATAATTCGATAGGCATAATTGGATTGAAGACTTATCGCATTGGGGCAATCTTTTTTGTGTACTTTGATTCCCTCATTTATTGTAATAAACCCAAAAACTTCATCTCCAGGAATTGGATTGCAACAAGACGATAATTTATAATCTAGTTTATCTTGGTCTGCACCAAAAACCAGCATGTCATAATTACTACTTAGAACTTGTTTGTGAATATCTACATTAGGAGTGCTTGGTGAACGCTTAATCTTACTTTTGAAAAAATTAATAAAAGTATTGCTCTTTTGTGTGGCATAATCTTTCAATTGTTGGTTTTCTATGGCTCCAACACCCACTCGGTAAAATAAATCTAAACTAGTTTTTAGTTTAAAAAAATTCACCATTTCATTAATTACGGATTCGCTTAAAGTAATTTTTAAATGTTTTAACTTTCGAGTTAGTATTTCCTTTCCTTCCTCGGCAATTTTCTTTGTGTTTTCGTTGAGGACATTTTTTATTTTATTTTTTGCTCTCGAAGTGGTTACGTAATCGAGCCAGTTAATGGTTGGTTTTTGATATTGCGAGGTAATAATTTCAATTTGGTCCCCACTTTTTAACTCGTGATTTAAAGGAACCAACTTTCCGTTGACACGAGTGCCTCTGGTTCTAATACCTATTTCGGAGTGTATACTGAAAGCAAAATCTAATGAAGTGGCGCCTTTGGGCAATGATTTTATTTCCCCCATTGGAGTAAATACATATATTTCTTTTGAATAAAGATTCATCTTGAAATCTTCTACGAAATCTACCGCATTGGTTTCTGAATTCTCTAAAGCTTCCTTTAGTAAATTGAGCCAGGCATCCAAGCCACCTTCCTCAGAAGCACCATTTTTATATTTGTAATGTGCGGCATATCCTTTTTCGGCAATTTCATCCATCCGTTCGCTTCGCACTTGTACTTCAACCCAACGCCCTTTGGGTCCCATAACTGTTATGTGTAAGGCTTCGTAACCCGTAGATTTTGGTGATGAAATCCAATCGCGAAGTCGGCTTGGGCTTGGTCTGTAATGATCAGTCACTATTGAATATATCTTCCAAGCTAAGAATTTCTCCTCGTGTGGAGTTGATTTATATACAATTCGCAAGGCAAATTTGTCAAAGACTTCATCGAAGCTGACTCCTTGCGCTAGCATTTTTCTTCGAATAGAATAGATTGATTTTGGACGGCCTTTTATAATGTAATCAACACCTTCGATATCTAATGCTTTTTTAAGCACATCTGAAATTGTGGCAATATAAGTATCTTGTTCCTCTTTAGTTTCTTTTATTTTACTTAGAATTTCATTATATACTTCTGGTTCGGTATATTTTAAACCTAAATCTTCCAGTTTGTTTTTTATTTTATATAGACCTAGTCGATGTGCTAAGGGGGCATAAATGTAAAGTGTTTCAGAGGCAAGTTTCACTTGCTTGGAACTTTCCATTGCATCCATTGTTTGCATATTGTGCAATCTATCGGCTATTTTTATAAGGATTACACGAACGTCATCATTTAGCGTAAGAATCATTTTTCGAAAATTCTCAGCTTGCATCGATACGTTCATTTCCTTTTGAACTTTCGAAATTTTTGTCAATCCTTCTACCAATTGGGCAACTTTTGGATTAAACATTCGCTCGATATCTTCTATCACTATTGGAGTATCCTCGACTACATCGTGCATTAATGCCGCCGCAATAGCTGTGGCGCCTAAACCAATTTCTGAAGCTACAATTTTTGCGACAGCGATGGGATGGAAAATATAGGCTTCTCCTGATTTTCTCCGTTGATCTTTGTGGGCATCTACAGCTACATCAAAAGCTTTTCGAATGAGTTTTTTATCTTCGGCAGTTAAGGTTTGGTAACTAATACGAAGCAACTCTTTGTATTCTTGAAGTATTGCCTTGTTTTCTTTTTCAAAATCTATTTCTAACATAAAAACGGGAATTCAATCTCTAAAAATAGAAATTAGTTTTCAATTGTACAATTTTATAATTTATAACTCCCAAATCTAGAACCCTCTCTGTCTTTTGGCTTCAAAAATCAAGATGGCTGCTGCAACCGAAACATTCATACTGTCGATTTCGCCTTCCATCGGGATAATGATATTTTGCGTGGCTGCGTTTCGCCATTCATTGGTCAGACCAGTTGCTTCCGTGCCAACAACCAAAGCGGTTGGATTTGTATAATCTTGGGTATAGTACCAAGTTGAATTTTGTAAAGTCGCACAGTAAATATTGATTTTCCTGTCTTTTAGAAAAGCAATAATTTCACTTGAAGTTCCAGTCGCAATTTGATTGGTAAACAAACAGCCCACGCTGGATCGAACGATGTTTGGATTGAATAAATCACTTTTTGGATTGGCAATAATTACGGCATCGAGATTGGCAGCATCGGCAGTTCGGAGTAAAGCACCAATATTACCAGGTTTTTCAGGAGCTTCTGCAACCAAAATTAATGGGTTTTTGGATAATTTTAAATCGGATAATTGCAAGGATTTGGTTTTAGCCACAGCCAAAATTCCTTCGGTAGTATCGCGATAGGCTAGTTTTTGATATACTTCTTTCGAGATTTCTATTAACTCAATTGATTTTTTGGTCAGTTTAGATATTTCAAATTCCGAAATTAATTCCGGCAAAAATAAAATCGTCTCCATTTCATATCCACCCTTGATGGCCAAAGATATTTCGCGCTTCCCTTCTATTAAAAAAGTTCCCGAATCCTTCCGTGCTTTTGCTTTTTCTTGTAATAAACCCAATGATTTTATGAATGGATTTTGGACCGAAGTGATTTGTTTCATTTTGAACGAAAAATAGTTACGAGGTCTCAAAGTTACAAAGGTTTTGTAGTTTAATTTGCATGGAATTGTTAATTGTATTTGTCAGTTTTAGGATATAAATAAAAAATGCTTAATTTCACAAAGTTAAAATTGAATGGTGAAAAACTACTCTGTCCAAAAATATCATGAAAACGATTACGAAAAATGGAATGTATTTATAGCACAAGCTAAAAATGCAACTTTTTTGTTTCATCGTGATTTTATGGAATACCATAAGGATCGATTCGAGGACTATTCCTTAATTGTCTTGAATGATGAAAAATGGGTAGCAGTTCTTCCGGCTAATGTAGTTGATAATCAAGTTTTTTCCCATCAGGGATTGACATTTGGAGGGTTGGTTTGTTTGGAAGATGTCAAAGTAGAGTTGATTGAGACCGTTTTTGAATCTATATTGGCTTTCTTTAAAGAAAACAAGATGAATAATTTTATTTTGAAACCAATTCTTGACTTTTATCAATCAAGAGTTTCAAATGAACTTAACTATTTTTTGTTTCAAAACAAGGCAAGTTTAATGAAACGAAGTATGAATTTAGTCATTGATTATAGTAAGCCCTTGCGAATTTCCAAAAGTAAATTGAAGCATTATAGAAGGGTTTCAAAACTTGGTATTTCAATCGAGGAGGCTGTGGATTGCAATTTGTTTTGGAATCAAATATTAATTCCAAGGTTAGAAGAAAAATATCAAACCAAGCCTGTTCATTCTTTAGAAGAAATTAACCAATTAAAAACGAGTTTTCCAGAAAACATAAAACAATTTAATGCCTATTATGAAGGGGAAATTGTTGCTGGAATAACCCTTTTTATTTCTAAAAAGGTTGTGAAATCGCAATATGGGGCCACATCACTTAAAGGGGAATCGGTTAGAGTACTTGATTTTTTATTTATAAAACTGATTAACGAATATTCATCTGAGTATTCTTTTTTTGATATGGGTATTGTTGATGATGGAGACTTTTATAATAAAGGCTTATTGAAACAAAAAGAAGAATTGGGATGTTCGGTATATCTTCAGGATGTATTTAAAATTGAGTTGTTATGATTTCATTTTTAGATTTAAATAAAATAAATGAACCCTATGAGGCTACTTTTCAAGAAAAACTGAAATCAGTTTTAGATAGTTCGTGGTATATTTTGGGAAAAGAAGTGACTACTTTCGAAGTCAACTTTGCAGACTATTGCGGAACAAAACACTGCATTGGAGTTGGGAATGGTTTTGATGCCCTAGTCTTGATTTTTAAAGGATATATTCAATTGGGAAAACTGCAAAAAGGGGATGAAGTAATTGTTCCTGCCAATACATACATCGCCACTATTCTCGCTATTTTACAAGCTGATTTGATTCCGGTTTTGGTCGAACCAAAGATAGAAACCTACAATCTCAACCCTGATTTGATTTTTGAAAAAATCACTGCTAAAACTAAGGCAATTCTCGCGGTTCATCTTTATGGTCAATTAGCGGAAATGGATGCAATCAATGAAATTGCTTTGCAAAATAATCTTTTGGTTATTGAAGATGCAGCTCAAGCGCACGGTGCCATTTCGGATTCCGGAAAATCAGGAAATGTTTCTAATGTAGCAGCTTTTAGCTTTTATCCTGGAAAAAACTTGGGAGCTCTTGGGGATGGAGGAGCGGTCACCACAAATGATGCTGAATTGGCACAAATCATTCAATCTATGAGGAATTATGGATCCGAAAAAAAGTATTACACAGATTATATTGGAATGAATTCAAGATTGGATGAATTACAAGCTGCTTTTTTGAATGTGAAATTACCTCAATTAGATGCGGAAAATAATGCCCGAAAAGTGATTGCCAAACGCTATCTATCCGAAATAAAAAATGATAAAATTATATTGCCATTTTGGGATTTGTCGGATAATCACGTTTTTCATTTGTTTGTCATTAGAACTAAAAATAGAGAGGAATTACAACATTATTTATCAGAAAACGGAATTCAAACGATGATTCATTATCCTATTCCGCCTCACAAGCAAAAAGCTTTTTCAAATTGGAATGATTTAACCTTCTCAGTTACCGAAAAAATTCATGATGAAGTTTTGAGTTTGCCAATAAACCCAGTATTGACGATGGAAGAAGTGAATTTTATTATTTCAATTTTAAACAAATACTAAATAGTGTCTGAAAGTAAATCGTCCTATTTGCAAATTTTAAAAACCACCTCTCTTTTTGGTGGAGTCCAGTTTTTTAATATTATTATTTCGATAATTCGGACTAAGCTTATTGCGATATTTATTGGTCCAGCGGGAATGGGAATTGCTACGTTATTAAATTCTACTATTAATATTATTAGCGGAATTACGGGTTTAGGAATTGAAACAAGTGCAGTAAAACATATTTCGGGCAGCTATAAAAATGATGAGTTAAACAGTATTTCTACTAATGTGGCAATTGTTAAAAAGTTGGCATTAGTAACGGGGATTTTGGGAGCTTTGCTGACAATTTCTCTTTCGCCTTGGCTGAGTCAACTTACTTTTGGGAATTCTGAATATACTTTTTTATTTTTTTTTCTTTCTATCACTTTGCTTTTTAAACAGTTGTCAACTGGGCAATTAATAGTGTTGCAAGGATTGAGAAAGATGCATTTTTTGGCAAAAGCTAATTTTTATGGAAACTTATTGGGATTGATGTTTTCAATTCCTTTGTATTATTATTACAGAATTGACGCCATTGTCCCAACAATTATTGTTGCTTCTTTTTCGTCATTATTGTTTTCTTATTACTATTCGAAAAAAATAAGAATTGTAAAAGTGGATGTCTCGAACCGTCAATTTACTACTGAAGGCAAGAACATCATTAGGCTTGGAATAATGTTGACATTGAGTGGTTTTATGACTTTGCTTTCCACATATTTGATTCAAATTTATGTGGGCAAAATTGGAGGTTTAGAAGAAGTTGGATTTTACAATGCTGGTTTTACATTGCTAAATTCCTATGTTGGTATTGTTTTTACGGTTATGGCCACTGATTATTTTCCACGATTGGCTTCTATTTGTGATGAAAATGAAAAAGTTAGAACGAGTGTGATTCAACAATCATTTATGTCAATTCTTATTATTACGCCGATAATTATTCTATTTTTGATATTTATTCCGCTAATTATAAAAATTTTATATACGCCAAAATTTATTTCCATTATGTCAATGGTTTGCTTTGGTATATTGGGAATGTTATTCAGGGCCGTTTCCTGGTCAATGGGTTATATAATAATAGCAAAAGGAGATTCGAAAATATTTATAAAAACTGCGATGGGTTTTAATCTGTTGTCATTGTTTTTATATGGTTTTGGGTATTATTTTTATGGATTAGAAGGTCTTGGAATTAGTTTTTTTATCTATTATTTGGTTCATTTTTTTGTCGTGAAAATTATCACAAAAAGGAGATATGGGTTTTATTTTGATGCTGATTTTTATAGAACATATTTGATTTGTTTATCAATGTGCATAATAACCTTTTTATTTAGTTATATTGAATTTTCAATGTTAAAATATAGCTTGATGTCCTTTATGGCGTTGCTTTCGTTTGCATTTGTCTTGTATCAAATTAATAAAAAAATAGAATTAAAAGGAATATTCAATTCTGTAATCAAAAGAAAAAATGATTAGTTTATTTAAAAATAGTTATAGAAAATTAAGTTGTTTTTACCACAAGATGAAATTTTATTATACCGTTAATTGGACAAAAACATTGTATTTTAATTTCAAAAAATTTCCGTTTAGAGTTGCAAAAAAACTACCGGTATTTTTTTATGGCAAAATACATTTTCAAAGTATAAAAGGAGAAATTGTCATAAATGGACCAATTAAAACGGCAATGATAGGATATGGGCAGCATTTTGAAACTGCCGTCAAATCCAAAGGAATAGCCGAGTTTTCACTTCATGGTAAGTTAGTTTTTAATGGTTATTCGCATTTTGGTAAAGATGTGATTTTGTATATTGGCGAAAATGCCTACTGTGAGTTTGGATATATGTCTTGTTTGGGATCTGATGTTAAAGTGATTTGTACTAATAAAGTTTTTCTCGGTGATTGGTCTGGTATTGGTTACGAATCTCAAATAATAGATACCAATTCTCATCCGATGAAAAACACTGAAACAGGGGAATATTTTCCAATATCGGGACCAATTTACATAGGTAGCCATAATGCCTTTTCAAATAGAATTTCGATAATGCCTAATACTAAAACTCCAGATTATTGTGTAATTGCTTCGAATACATTATGTAATAAAGATTATACAAGCTTAGGAAGTAATATTTTAATTGGAGGCGTTCCAGCAAAACTCTTAAAAAATAATTATTCACGAGATTGGGAAAATGAAAAAGAACTTTTGAAAAAATATAAGGTAATAAAATTATAAATTATTGAGGCAAATGTATTTCGTTTAAAACATTTTCCATTTCATTTATTTTATAAAATTTTGCAGGATTTCCAAACCAGATTTCATTTTCAGGGACATTTTTGTTAACAAACGATAAAGAACCTAATACGGTATTATCCCCAATTTTTATTCCGTGTTGTAGTACACAGTTTGTTCCTATAAATACATTGGCACCAATTTGAGCACCACCAACTTGATTCATGTTTGTATTCAAATTGTTCGACATCATTTTTGGTGATATATAAGTGTTGTCACCAATTGTAACTCCTCTCGCAATTATACTGTCGTAGCGAATAATAACGTTGTTCCCAATTTTACAATTTCCTGAAGAAGAAATACGAGAATCGATATAACAATTTTCGCCAATAATAGTTCCTTCTCTCAGTTCAACATAATTTTTTATAATAGTATTGTCACCAATGACAACATTGTCTTCAATTATACAAAAATTACCGATTTCAACATTGTTTCCTATTTTAGCTTTACTTGATATAATATTGGTTCCCATCTTTATTTTTGAAATTTATACAATTATTTAATTGGTTAGATAAAATATTTTTTTTTATATTGCTTCAAAAATAACATTATTTTTATAATTTATAATAACACTCTTTACTTTATATGTTTTAAAATTGCGGGGTATAATTTATTCCAAACTTCTAAATATTTTTCGGCAATTTTGATGTAATGGTGTTCCTTTTCGATAAAGGCTCTTGCGCGTTTGCCAATGGCGATTATTTCTCCTGGATTTTCAATCAAAAACGACAATTCATTGACCAAGGAATCTACATCGGGCAAAGTATTTACGGCAACACTCTGAGTCAAATTATAATGTTTCATAAACTCATTTTCGGCACCCGT
This sequence comes from uncultured Flavobacterium sp., assembly GCA_964535705.1. Classification (GTDB taxonomy): domain Bacteria; phylum Bacteroidota; class Bacteroidia; order Flavobacteriales; family Flavobacteriaceae; genus Flavobacterium. Next base: position 16,014 of record CAZHVE010000012.1, on the reverse strand, counting down.
AAAGACCACTTTCCCTTTCGCCATGGCTTCGAGAGCATTGTAACCTTGGTCATAAGCATAGATTTGGTCCAATAAAATATGGGCTTTATTGTAAAGCGAAATATATTGGTTGTAAGGAACGTTTTCGGTAATAAGAATTTCCACTTTAGAACCGTATTTTTCTTGGATAATAGTTAAAGCTTTTTCGAAAAAAGGAATGCCCTTTTTAATATAACTTCCGCGATTAATTCCTAAGAAAATGACAACTTTTGAATTGGTTTCTAATTCTTTAAATTCAATGATATCCGTGTTTATGGGGTTTGGAATAAAATGTGCTTTATAACCCATTGTTTCTAAAGGGATTTTATAATCCAAATCAGATGCGATTAAAGTGTCACAATTGTTATTGAGCCAATCAAAGGTTTTTCTATAACTTTTGGCCCTGTATTTTAAAGGGAACTCGAACTTTTTTAGCAATGAGTTGTCTTCGAAATAAGGAGTTAAAATTGAATATTTCAATTCCTTTTTAAATAAATAATCGATAATCGGAGTTTCGTCACCACAAACTAACAAACTACGACTTTTAATATTCCTGAATAATTTTTTATAAAGAAATCTCGATAGAAAAGGGTAGGTTTCAATAGCATCTGAATTGATTAATTGCAAGTGATGGAAGCCTTTTAGCTTTGGAAGCAAGAAATAAAACCGTATAGCTCTTTCAATTTTTTCCAAATCTATTTTCGTTATTTTATAAACTACATTGACGCATTTTTGTATTAAACAAAATCGAGATAAAAAAGTGGAATCAAAAGAATAATCAACATCGTATTTCTTGAAATTATCGCCAGTAGCCACTGTAATTACCTGGTGACCTTGAAAAACGAGACCTTCTTTTAACGAATTATGTAATCGGCTGTATTCTCCCAACAAAAGTATTTTCATTTGGCTAACATAAATTTCTATATTTGTTGTAAAAGTACTTACAAATTGTAAATAGGGTCTAAAAAATCCAATTATTCTTTTTTAATCTACAAAAGCCACTAAGGTTAGTTTTAAAAAAAATATGCTCAAAAAACATACAACAATATTATTAAATTATTTAATCAAAAATCCAATAAGAAACATTGTCATTTTTGGATTGGTATTAAGGCTCTTTTTATTTATTGTGTTTTATCATTCTGTGTCTATTTTTACTGATACGGGGGGATACATCGAGTTGTCTAAATTTATTTCTTCTTTTGATTTAAATGGTTATAGCGGATTACGTTCATTGGGATACCCATTAATTATAGCTTTGTTTTTTCAAAATTTATATGCGATAATTATTTTTCAGTTTGGTTTAGGAATATTGGCAACTATTTTTTGGTACAAATCACTTTTAAATTTACATTTTTCTATAAGAAGTGGTTTTCTAATAACGATTTTTATTTCTAGTTTTTTGAATGTTTTCTTTTTTGAAACTAGTATTCTGGTAGAAAAATTAGTTTTGTTTATGATTTCTTGGATCGTTCTAGTACTTTCTAATCGTATTTTCGAAAATTTAAAATTTTCTAATATACTTTTATTGAATTTTATTTTTGGTTTTTTAGTGTTGTTAAAACCTTTTTACGCTTTTTTTCCTTTTTTATTCTTAATATTAATAGTTCTAAAAGGAATTAGTTTTAGAAGATTTTTAACTAGTTCTACTGTGATTATTTTGCCTCTTTTTTTTTACTTTGGTTGGTGTAGAATAAATGAAATTAATACAGGTTATTTTGCTCCTGTATCTTATTACGGATTGACTACCGCACAAAATTGTGTTTATTTTGCTGAGAAATCTACAAGTGAATTTGATTGGATTGCTAAACCATATGTTGCATATAGAGAAAAATCAATCCGAGAGAATAAAGATTTGGCTATGACTATTTGGTATGCTTATGAGGACGGAGCTTACAATAAGTATAATTTGACCTTTCAACAATTATCAGCCAAATTAGGCGAATTTGCAAAAATAACAATCAAAAACAATCCCCGAGACTATTTAAAACAAGTTATTTGCAGGTCTTGGTTTGATTATTGGAAACCTACAATATATTGGAATTATGATAAGTTCAATTTTAAATATGCAAATAAAATAGCTTTTGGAGTTTGGTATATTCAATATGCAATTTTGCTATTTTTTAGACTATTCTTTATCGTACTTATGCCTTATTATTTTGTCCAATATATAGAAAACAGAAAAGTAACAATTGTATTTATGCTAACAAGTATTGTCTTTTTAAGTTCAATTTTGCAAGCAATGGTAACCTATGGTGATAACGAAAGGTTTAGCGTTCCTTTTGAGTTCATAATGATAATTGTTGTTTTTATTTTCATTCGTGATAAAAATTGGTTACCAACTCGTTTCAACGATTATTAATATCATTTTTATATTGTAATAAAACAATAAGTTAGTTGCCATAATTAATTTCTATTTATCCTTTATCTTTTTACATTTTTTAGAATGAATAAACAATTCGAGAATCCATTTACAATCCAAGATATAGAAATTCTAGTTTCGACAATGAATCGAAATACGTTGGATTTTTTGATTCCTATGTTTCCTTTTTGTCATTTTTCTGAATTTTCAATTGTAATTATTAATCAAACCCAGGAAAATAATTTGTTGCATTCCGATTTTTTGTCTGTTAGAGTAATTAATTCTTTTGAAAAGGGCTTGTCCAGGAGCAGGAATTTGGCTTTGAAAAATGCTAAAGGAAAAATAGTTTTACTCACAGATGATGATGTGGTTTTTGAAGCTGAATTTCAAAGAAAAATAATTGATTCATTTAATAAGTATCCTAAAGCGACCGCCATAACTTTCTGTATTAAAAATGACAAAGGTGATTTGTTTAAAAAGTATCCAAAGCACCTGAAAAAATTGACAAGTAAACTTGACGTCTTTCAATATATGTCTGTTGAAATAGTTTTAAATATGACTATTATTCACCAATTAAATTGTAAGTTTGACGAGGATTTTGGCTTGGGAAGTAGGTTTCCTTTAAACGAAGAAAACATATTTATGGTTGATTTATTAAAATCTAAACAATCATTATTTTTTGTGCCAAAAGTTATTTTATCTCATCCAGCAAATGTGTCTGATACCAAAGCAAACTTCAAGGATAAATATTACATTCAAGGAGCATTTTTAGCTCGTATATATGATGAGACAAACATTATTTATTTGTTTGCAAAATTATTTTTTGACCTAAAACAAAGAAAGCTAAAAGTTTGTCAAATATTTTCTGCCATAAAAAGCGCAAATAAAGGTAAAAATGATTTCTATAATTTAAAGAATGAAAACAAAAACAACACTTAATAAAATTCAACTACTGAAAATTCCTGTTGTAGAGGATACTCGCGGTAACTTAGGGTTTATTCAGAATGGTTTTTTCCCATTTGAATTTAAGAGGATTTATTATCTTTTTGATGTTCCTAGTAATGCTTACAGAGGAGGACATTCTCATATTAACCAAAACGAAGTTCTTATTGCTTTGAGTGGTAGTTTTGAGGTAGTTCTTAATGATGGATTTGAAAAAAAGTCGTTTTTTATGAATAATCCTAATTTTGGATTGCATATTCCCACAGGAATTTGGAGAGAATTACAAAATTTTTCATCTGGAGCTGTTTGTTTGGTCGTGGCTCAAGATGTTTTTAATGAGGCTGATTATATTCGGGATTATGGAGTGTTTTTAAAAAGTAAAAAATGAGGCTTTTGTATATTACTCCTTATGTTGAAGGCGTTGGCGGTGTTCCAAGAGTTCTGTCGGTAAAGACAAACTATCTTATCAATAAATGGAATTATGACATCAGTATTTTAGCCACAAACTCTGGAACTGTAGATACTTTTTATGATTTTAATAAAAAAATTCATTTTTATAGTGAAAAAGCTAGAGGTAAAAATTTAGTTTATATATACTATTATTCTAAAATCATCAATAAATATATTGAACTTATAAAACCTGATATTGTTATAGTTTGTGACAATGGTTTTAAGGGATATTGTGTTCCGTTTTTACTTTCAAAGAACATAAAAATAATATTTGAAAATCACGCAACTAAGTATATTGTTGATAAAAAAGAAACTTTAATTTCTAGATTTCTAAATATTGGAAGGTTCAAGTTTTATGATATTTGTGTGTCAAAATATGACAAATGTGTAATTTTAGTAAAGGAATCAAAAAAAGAATTTACCAGCAATAATCTCATCTTAATTCCTAATGCTCTGTGGTTCTCTACTGATAAAAAAGCGGAATTAAATAATAAAAAAGTTATAGCCATTGGACGACATAGTTATGAAAAAGGATTTGAAAGAATGCTAGATATTTGGAAAAAAACAATTGTGAATTATCCAGATTGGACTTTAGATATTTATGGAAAATCAAATACTGAAATAGATTTAGAGGATTATGCTGAAAAAATAGGTATCCAAAAAAAAGTTTCTTTCTATGGTAATTTTGATGAAATTATTGATAAATATTTAAATGGCTCTATATGTATAATGACTTCACATTATGAAGGCTTCGGAATGGTTTTGATTGAAGCGATGGCATTTGGTTTGCCTGTGATTGCCTATGATTGTCCAGTTGGTCCAAGTTCTGTAATTACCAATAACGTTGATGGTTATTTAATTGAAAATGGAAATGAAGAACAGTTTATCAAAAAACTTTCAGCACTTATGGGAAACCAAGATTTAAGAAAACAATTAGGTCAAAACGGTCAAGAATCGGTTTTGCGATTTGATATAGATACCATTATGAATCAATGGAAATCACTTTTTGATGAGATAAAAAAGCAATAATTATTTGCTGCTAATTGAACAGTAACACCCCAATTTATACAAATCAAATAGTAATAATGATGGTTTTTGGGAAAGTAGGTTCTGTTCAATTTTTCCTTCAGTTTTTTTGAATAAAAAGGAGACAAAACTAACAAGATAAAATCTTTTAAAAAAAATATATATCCTTAAAATTTTACTTTCAGAACTGTCTAAAGAAGTGTTTTCTGTTATAGATTTCAAATTTTCTAAGGCTACTTTTGTTTTATCTAAAAACTGTCTCGAACTCTCTAATCCCAGATGATAAGTAGGATTGTCGATATGTTTTACAAAAATCCCTTTTTTTTCTAAATCGGATAAAAATACCAAATCTTCATAACCATATTTTGTAATTGACTCGTCAAAAAGGGTTTCTAGGAAAAGCTTTTTTTGTATCCATAAATTAGATGTCAAGGCCCGAATATTAGGTTTTTGGTTTCTTACTTTTAAGGAAAGTGTTTCTCTTTTATTGCCATAAACCCAACGCAATAGTCTTTCGTTTTCTGGTTTTTCTTTTTTATACTGAATTCCTCCAAAAACTACTCTATTTTCCCTTATAGTGTTTGTTGAGCTGTAGTTTTTTATGAAATCATTTTGAGTTGGAAAAGTGTCGCAATCTAAAATAAGTAGGTAGTCTTGTTTTGCTTTTTCAGCTAATGAATTGATGTTTTTCCCTCTTCCCAGATTGGTGCTATTTACAAAAAAAGAACAATTTTCAAGTGAATTTATAATTTCATTTTCTTCATTCAATTTTGAATTGGAAGCGTCATCTTGACACAAAATTTCAAAATCTATTTTGGACTCCAAGCATTGTTTGTGTAATTCCAAAACTAAAGGGACTACATTATAATTATAAACTGGAATTAGAATCGAAAGCATTAAATGGGTTTTTGAACCACCTCAAAAAGTTTCATGTCTTCACATTTCAACGTTTTGGATGGAAATTTCATCAACAAAGCATAATCGTGGGTTGCCATAATAACCGTTTTTCCGGTAAGGTTTATTTTTCTCAAAACATCAAGCACCTCAATGCTGGTTTGAGGATCCAGGTTTCCTGTTGGTTCATCAGCAAGAATGAATTCAGGGTCGTTAAGTAAGGCTCTGGCAATAGCCACTCTTTGCTGTTCCCCACCAGAGAGTTGGTGTGGCATTTTATTGACAAATTCCTTCATGCCTACTTTGTCCAGCACTTCGTCAATTTTATTTTGCATTTCGGTATTGTCTTTCCAACCTGTTGCTTTCAAGACAAATAGTAAATTGTCTTTCACAGTACGATCCGGCAATAATTTGAAATCTTGAAAAACAAATCCAATCTTTCTTCTCAAAAATGGGATGTCATCTTCTTTTAAAGTAACCAAATCAAAATTTACAATAGTGCCTTCTCCTTCAGCCAAAGGCAAATCGGCATAAAGAGCCTTCATAAAGCTACTTTTACCTGAACCGGTTTTTCCGATGATATAAATGAATTCACCATGATTTACTTCAAGATTTACATTGGACAAAATGATTTTTCCGCCTTGAGTAATAGTTACATTTTTTAAAGACAATACCGGTTGTGACATAGTAGATTTTGTTTATTGTGTAAAAGTAGCAAGATAACGCTTGCATTCAAAATAAATTTTATTCAACATAGGAGAATTTCTAAAAAGTTCATGCGTAAAGAAGCACTTTCGAAAGAATATTCCAAATTCCATTTCCAAATTGTTTAAAAAGATGTTCATAATAAAAACAATTAGCACCCCGTTATAGCTTTCAGAATACGATACATTTGAATTATTAAACCAAAACCAAAATGCGAAAACTTTCTCGACTTTTATTACTACTGATTTTTATTCAGGCTATATCTGTTACGGCACAAAAATCGGCAATTTACACCCATGATTCAAAAGATTTCGACAAAGCTATTTCCTTGTTTAATGATGCCCAATATACTTCGGCTCAAATAATTTTCGAAAAAGTAAAGTCGGCTGCAGCCAATGAAGAACAGATTTCCGATTGTTCTTATTATACAGCCAGTTGTGCCATTAAAACTAACCAAGCAAACGCTGGAGAACTAATGCAACGTTTCGTTTCGGACTATCCTACAAGTATTAAACAAAATCAGGCTTGTATTGAAGCGGCTCATTATTATTTCAATCAAGAGGATTTTTCTCATGCTTTACAATGGTTCGAAAAAGTAGATGAAATAAATTTGAGAAGCAGCGAAAGAGACAAATTTAATTTTCAAAAGGGGTATGGTTTTTATAGTTCTAAAAATAAAAAGGAAGCCAAAAAATATCTGAATAAAGTGAGCAATTCAGATCAATATGGTTCGCAAGCCAAGTATTACTTGGGTTTTATGGCGTATGAAAGCAATGACTATGAGCAAGCCACCAAATATTTTGACCAAGTTTCTGGCACCGAAAAATACAAGGAAAAATTGTCATATTATCAAGCGGACATGAATTTTAATCTTGGAAATTTCGAAAAATCGATTGATTTAGGCACCAAAGCGATGGAGCAATCGAATGCTATAGAAAAATCAGAATTGAATAAAATTATTGGCGAAAGCTATTTTAATTTGAAAAAATACGATACATCTATTCCGTATTTATTAGCTTATAAGGGCAAAAGAGGTAAGTGGAACAATACCGACTATTACTTATTGGGGTATGCCTATTTTATGCAAAAAGATTTCGAAAATGCTATTTCCCAATTTAATAAAATTATAGGAGGTATAGATGCCGTGGCACAAAATGCCTATTATCATTTGGGAGAAAGTTACCTCAACTTAGATAAAAAACAACAAGCCTTAAATGCTTTCAAAAAATCTTCCGAAATGGAATTTGACACTTCTATTCAAGAAGATGCCAGTTTAAATTATGCTAAATTGAGTTACGAAATAGGAAATTCCTATCAAAATACTCCAGCCGTTTTGATGGACTTTATGAAGGAATATCCAAATAACTCCAGTAAATCGGAGATTGAAAAATTGTTGGTTGATTCCTATATTTCCTCGAAAAACTATAAAGAAGCCTTGGTTTTTTTGGAAAAGAACAAATCGCCTGAAAACAAATTGGCTTATCAAAAAGTTGCTTTTTATCGTGGACTGGAATTGTATACCGATGGAAAGTATCAAGAAGCAGCAACGTTATTCGAAAAATCATTAGACCAACAAAAAGATACTTTTTTTAACGCGCGCGCCAGATTTTGGAAAGGGGAAACCGAATATGTTTTAGATGATTTTAAAAATGCGATTCTGAGTTACAAACAATTTATGGGTTTGGCTGGAGCCAAGGAAACACCTGAATATAAAAACAGCAATTACAATATTGCTTATGCTTATTTTAAGTTGAAGGAATATGAGCAAGCAGGAAATTATTTCGAAAATCAGATTGAAAAAGTAAAAGAGGACAAGGTTCGTTTGAATGATTCCTATTTGCGTTTGGGCGATTGTAGATTCGTGACTTCAAAATATACAAGAGCTTTGGAAGCCTATAATAAGGTAGTCGAACTAAAAAGTGTCGACGCGGATTATGGGTATTTTCAAAAGGCAATTTGCAATGGTTTTGTGTCTAAAAACGTGAGGAAAATGGAAGAACTCAATGCCTTTTTGAAGCTGTATCCAAAATCGGAATACCGTGACGATGCCTTGTTCGAGCTAGGGAATACGTATGTGGCCGAGAACAAAAAAGACCTTGCCATTGAAACATACGACCGCTTAAACACTGAATTCAAAAAAGGGTCTTACACTTCAAGAGCGATTTTGCGTCAAGGATTGATTTATTATAATTCGGACAAAGACGAACAAGCCTTGACAAAATTCAAGAAAGTGGCCGCAGATTTTCCTAAAACTCCCGAAGCTATAGAAGCTGTTGCAACCGCTCGATTAATTTATGTGGACAACGGTAAAGTAGATGAATATGCTACTTGGGTTCGAACTTTGAATTTTGTAGCCGTCACTGATGCTGAATTGGATAATGATACTTATGAAGGAGCGGAAAAACACTATTTACAAAACAATACCAAGCAAGCTATCGCAGGATTTAGCGGTTATGTTTCAAAATTCCCAAATGGAATTCACACCTTAAAAGCTAATTTTTATTTGGCTCAAACCTATTTTTCTGACGCACAGGAAAGCAAATCAATCCCCAATTATGAATTTGTTATTGATCAACCTCGAAGCGAATTTACGGAACAATCTTTGTCGCGATTGGCTCAGATTTTCTTAAAAGATAACAACTGTGACAAAGCAATTTCATTATTGTCACGATTGGAAAACGAAGCCGATTTTCCTCAAAACAAAACCTTTGCCCAATCTAATTTGATGCGCTGTTATTACGACAAAAAGGACTATGACAATTCGGTTCTGTATGCCGAGAAAGTTTTGGAAAACCCCAAAACCGATAATACTGTAAAAAGTGATGCGCAAATTATTGTGGCGAGAGCGGCAATGCAATCAGGTGATGAAGCTAAAACCCGAGCAGCTTATGCCAAATTGCTATCTATTGCCAAAGGGGAATTGGCTGCCGAAGCCATATATTATGATGCCTATTTCAAAAACAAAGAGGAGAATTTTGAGGCGTCAAATACGGTAATTCAAAAATTAGCCAAAAATTATTCGAGTTATAAATATTTTGGTGCTAAAGGATTAATCTTGATGGCAAAAAATTTCTACGGATTGAAAGACAGTTTTCAAGCAACGTATATCTTGGACAATGTTATAAAAAACTTCACTGATTTTTCTGATGTCGTTTCGGAAGCACAATTGGAATTAGATCTAATTAAAAGTGAAGAATCCAAAACTAATTCATCAATTGGAGGTTAGAAGTGGGAAGTTAGAGGTTAGAAGTAGGAAGTTGGAAGAGGTGAGTTAAAAGTTAAAGATGAATTTAAAATAGAAAAGTAAAAAGAAAAGATGAACATCAAAAAAATAAATACATTTATATATGGACAATTAAAGTTTTCGACTCCCTCTCTGACATTGCTAGGAACTTGGCAATCCAAGAGGATTGGGGTGGGGATTTTGCTTTTAGTTGCCCAATTTTCCTTCGCTCAAAAGAAGGAAGAAGCCATCGGTACAGAAGTGGTAAATGTGGTGAAAACCTACACGCCAACAATTTCGGATGCCTTTAAAGCAAAGGAGACTCCGGCTCTTGAAGAGGAAGAAAACAACAAAAAACAATCCATAAAATACACTATTTTTTCCTTTCCCGTGGCTTCTACATTTACGCCGTCGAAAGGAAAAGCGGAAGGCATCGAAAAAGAACAACAAGTACATTTATTTAAAAATTACGCCACTTTTGGCGGAGGAAACTATGGGGTTTTAAATGGCGAATTGTTCGTAAACCATAATCTTAATTCAGCAGATTATGTTGGGGCAATGCTAAGCCATTTTTCCTCACAAGGCGGAATTAAGGGTGTTGAGGTATCGGATAATTTTAATGAAACTGCCGTGGATTTAAACTTTGGAACAAACAGGAAAAAATTTTCTTTGAATTTAGATTTGGGCTATCAAAACCAAATATATAATTGGTACGGTTTGCCAGCTAGTTATGATAGCTTAACCTCTGAAGAAATAGCTGCATTATTAAGAGTAGCAAATGAAGGACAAAGTTATAATAATTTATATTTTGGTGGTAAAATAACTTTTAACGAAAGTGTTTTTAAAGTTGCGAGTCTAAAATTCAATCATTTTTCGGATGCTTTTGGTTCTTCAGAAAACAGATTTTATGTGAAGCCTTCTTTCGAATTAAATATTAATGATAAGCTTATAAAAACAAATGCGATTGTCGATTATTTGGGAGGAAATTATTGGAATGCAAACAAATTACAGTATGGCTATACTAATTTTGGGATTGTCCCAAGCTTTGAATTGTATGAGCAAGGTTGGACGGTGAATATCGGAGCCGCTCTGTTTTATAGTTTGGATATGAAAAACAACAATAATCAACTTTTAATTTATCCAAAAATTAACGCTTCATTCAATATCGTTGATGATTTGATGCTATTTTACGCCGGGGCAGAAGGAAATTTAGAGCAAAATACCTATTCCGATTTTGCAAATGAAAATCCCTTTGTATCTCCTAGGTTGGAAATTGCTCCAACCGACAAACAATACGATCTTTTTGCAGGATTGAAAGGAAAATTGACTAACGATATTAGCTACAATATTCGGGGTTCTTATATAAATGAAAGAAACAAAGCCTTGTTTAAGAGTAACGATTATGATAATACAATGTACGATGACAATATAATGGTAGAAGGCTATACATTAGGGAATTCCTTTAAGGTGGTTTATGATGATATGAAAACACTGATTTTTTACGGAGAATTGAAAGCCGATTTGTCAGAAAAGGTGTCTTTAGGCATCAATGGTACTTTTAATAGTTATACGAATGACATTCAAAAAGAGGCTTGGAATTTACCCGAAATAAAGTTGGATTCCAAAATTGATTTTATTATTAGCGAAAAATGGTATGCTGGTGCCAATGTTTTTTTTGTGGGCGAGCGAAAAGAGGAACAATCTTATATGACCTCATTGGTTATTGATCCGAGAGTAGTGAAAAATTTAGCTGGTTATTTTGATGTCAATGCCCATGTTGGATTCAAATACAGTGAAAAACTAACTGCTTTTTTGAGAGCCAATAACATCACGAACCAAAACTATCAAAAATGGCTGAATTATCCCGTTCAGGGATTTCAAGTGGTTTTAGGGGCTAATTATAAATTTGATTTTTAGGTGAATTAACCGCAAAGGGAGCAAAGCTTTGCGCAAAGACAAAGAAAGATTTTCTTTTCTGGATTCAAATGTTCTTGAGGTTATATATATTTATTGAAATTAATTTTATAAAAACAACTTTGCGAACAACTTACCATACTTTGTAGTTAAATTTTTCCAATGACTTTCAAACAGAAAATACATCATCATTATTTACAATTAGTCCAAGACCGAATAGATGTTTTCAGAGACATGATTGCTGCTTTAACCGAAGATTCTATGAACGATGCCAAAGGTTCAGCAGGCGACAAACACGAAACGGCTTTGTCGATGATGCACATCGAGCAGGAAAAACTCAATCATAAATTGAAGGAAGTATTGGTTCAAAAAGCTATTTTAGAAAAAATTGATTCCACCACAAGTGCCAAAACTATTATCATGGGTAGCTTGGTCAAAGCCAATGGAATTTATCTTTATTTGTGTGCGGCACTTCCTAAAATTGCTATCGAAGGAATAAATATTATTGCACTTTCCCCACAATCGCCATTAGGGAATAAATTAATGGGAAATGAGGTTGGGTTTTCTTTTGAAATTAATGGGACGATGTATTCGATTGAGAGCATTGAATAGTTTCTTTTTTAAATGTAACCTTGGTTTTTTGTTGTTGGTGAAATCATAAAAGAAACCCTGATTCCCTAATAATTTTTTTCGTAAATTCGCCACCTTAAAAGTTTGACTTTAAAACGAAATCCAATTATGAGCAAAACAATGACAGTCGACATCTTGTCGAGTATTAAAGGAGCACAGCCCTCAGAGTCCGTGAACCAATTATTTGAGGTAATTAAAAATGCAATTCCATCAAATAATAATACTGCAAATAATGTCCATCATAATTGTGTGTCTGTAAGTGATTTAAGAGAAGATGTCGTGATAGACAGTTCGGCTATGGAGAAACAACTCATTATAGAAAATTTCCCGAGCAAGAAAAATGGTTTTTTAGTGGTTGCTAAAGTTATAGAAGGATAAAATGGATTCTCAAATAAAAAAAATACACCAACAATTGGTGTCAAAACAAATAACTTGTACTGCTTTGGTACAAGAAAAATTAGATCAACTTAAACAAAATACCTACAACTCTGTAAATGCTGTGTTAGATACTTTGGCTTTAGATTTGGCCGCCAAAGTGGATGCCAAAATTGAAAAAGGGGAAGCAATAGGTTTGTTAGAAGGAATTCCTTTTGGAATTAAAGATGTATATATGTTGCAAGGAACTATTGCTTCGGCAAGTTCTGAGTTGTTGAGAAATTACAAATCACCTTACACGGCTACTGCCATTCAAAAATTATTGGATGCCGGTGCCATTCCTTTAGTGAAAGAAAACTGTGATAGTTTTGGTCACGGTTCATCCAGTGAAAACAACATTTTTGGCGCTGTAAAAAACGCAATTGATCCAACATTAGTTGCCGGAGGTTCAAGCGGAGGCTCAGCAGTTAACGTTGCAAAAGAATATACTGCGTTTTCCATTGGTGGAGATACCGGAGGTTCGATTCGTCAACCTGCCGGGTACAATCAGATTTATGGTTTTAAACCCACCTACGGAAGAATTTCAAGATTTGGCCTTATGGCTTATGCGTCCTCAACCGATTGTGTAGGGCCATTGGCAAAATCCATTGAGGATATTCGAATTGTGTTGAATGTAATGAGTGGAAAAGATTCAAAAGATCAGACTTCAATTGCTTCAACAGCAATTAGTGAAGCTGCCATCGCAACTTCTGCTGTAAAAACAATAGGTTATTTTAAAAATTTTATCGAAAGTGATGCCATCGATTCTCAAATAAAAGCTGATTTTTTGGCCACTATCGAAAAGTTGAAAGCCAAAGGAATTACAGTGGCAGCATTGGATTTTTTCAAATCGGATATTTTGGTTTCGACTTATTATACGTTGGCAATGGCGGAAACGGCTTCGAATTTATCTCGTTTAGACGGAACCAATTATGGAAACCGAATTGAAGCGGAGAATTTAATTGAAACCTACGCTGTTACACGTTCTGAAAATTTTTCGGAAGAAACAAAACGCAGAATTGTAGGTGGAAACCAAGTATTATCACAAGGTTTCTCCGATGAAATCTATTTAAAAGGTTTGGCTTTAAGAGATCAAATTTCGGAGAATTTTAGTAAAGATTTTCAAGAAGTCGATATTATTTTATCACCAGTTACACCAAACACTCCGCCTAAAATTGGAGACAGTTTAAAAGATCCCTTGGCGATGTATTTGTCCGATGCTTATACCGTTGGATTTAGTTTGGGACAATTGCCCACTTTAACCGTGCCACAAGGAACAAGCACTGGACTGCAAATCACGGCAGCAAAAAAAAATGATGAATTAGTATTGCAATTTGCAAACTTCTTAAAAGATACATTATAATGGAATTGGAGCAATTAACAGCGGCAATAAAAGCCCATGATTTAGAATTGGTGATTGGACTAGAGACACATGTTCGATTGAATACCAAAACCAAGTTGTTTTGTTCTTGTCCCAATCAAGAAATAGAAACCCCTAACGAAAATATATGTTCGGTTTGCACGGGTCAAATGGGTGTTTTACCTGCCTTAAATAAAGAGGCGATTACAAAAGCGATTTATTTTGGAAAAGCGGTCGATTCGTCCTTTAGTAATGAAGTCATCTCTTGGGATAGAAAACATTACGAATATCCAGACAATCCAAAAAATATACAAATAACACAGTTTCACAATCCGATAATTCCTGACGGACACGTGTCTTGTTACCGAAATGATGGTACGCAGTTTATGGTGAATTTAACTCAGGTCCATATCGAGGAAGATGCTGCCAAATTGATGCACGAAAAGACGATTTCGTTAGTCGATTTCAACAAAGCAGGTGTACCGTTGATTGAAATTGTTACGGAACCTTGTATCAGAAATATCGAAGACGCCTCGACGTATGCGCAGTACATTCAGCGTATTGTTCAAAACTTGGGAATCTCTGAAGCGAATTTGGAGAAAGGGGAGTTTAAATCGGATGTTTCGGTGTCTTTGCGTAAAAAACACAGTTACGAATTGAATCCAAGAACCGAAATCAAAAACTTGAACTCGTTTAAGTTTATGGTCGAAGCTTTGAAGGAAGAAGTGGAAAAACAATTCCATTATTTTATTGAGCATAAATCGTTTCGACCTGATCAAACCACTGTTTTATGGGATGCTGATTTAAAGCAAACCAAAGTAATGCGTAAAAAAGAGTTCGAAGCTGATTATCGTTTTATATCGGAACCCGATTTACCATTTGTAAATATTAAAGCAGAGATTGAAGCGATTAAAGTAGATACAAGCGCCTTGCCCTATGCGGTGGAGTCTATTTTGATTAACGGAGGTGTTTTGCCGCAAGATGCCAAATTTTTCACGGCAGATAAGTTGCGTTCGCAAACATTTGTAGTAATAAATAACGAAATTAAAGACCCTTCGTTTGTTGCCAAGACTTTGGCAAACAATATAAAGGCAGAAGATTATGCTGAAATCCATAGTATTGAACATTTAACGGATATTTTTAAATTATTTAAAGCCGAGAAAATCACGGCGGTTTTAGTTCAAAATGCGATTACGGAGTATTTAAAAGATCGAACTTTTGACTATAATACCTATTTCGCAGAAAATACCATTTCAGAAGATAAAATCCAAGAAGTTATCGCTACTGTGCTTTCAGAAAATGAGGCTGTTGCCAATGAAATTAAAGCAGGAGACCAGGGAAAAGCAGGTATTTTAGTTGGTAAAGTTTTAGGACTTATTGGAAAAGGAGCTAATGGTAAAGTAATTCGTCAAATTATTTTAGACCAATTAGGTGCTGACGCCATTTTGGAAAAGAAAGAATCATTAGAAAAAGCCTCTGAAGAAACCATTTTAGAAAATAAAGAAACTCCGGAAGAATCGCTTCCAGAAATTCCGATTATTATAAAGGATACCTATAGAACACATAAAATTTCGCAATTATCAGAAGGAAGCATAAGTGAAGAAGTGATGTTGTCCGGCTGGGTTGCCAGTGTTCGGGATCACGGAGAATTGATGTTTATTGATTTGCGTGATTCCAGTTATGAGATTTTCCAAGTTCGCATCAGCAGAGAATCATTTCCTAATATTGATGAGTTAGTGAAATTAAAACCAGAATCTGTTATTTCGGTAAAAGGTATTGTGGTAGGTCGTAATGAGGATGATTATAATGCAGGTTTACGAACTGGTAAAATTGAATTAGAAACTTCTGTATTGGAGATTTTAAATTTGTCGAAAACTTTGCCTTTTGAAATTAAAAGAGCGGCAAAAACAAACGAAGCCATTCGTTTTCAATACAAATTCTTAGATCATAGAAATGAAGAAGTAAGAAGAGCTATCGTAAACCGTCATAAAGTGATTAAATTATTGCGTGACATTTTAGATACGGAAGAATTTTTAGAAATTGAAACCCCAATTTTAAGTGCCGGAACCGATGAAGGAG
>CAZHVE010000011.1:0-44830 GCA_964535705.1 uncultured Flavobacterium sp. | reverse complement strand
GAGTAAATTGTGAAACTTTGAATACCGCTACAACGGTTAAAGTTAAATCAACGGTTAACACTGGAACGACTGAAGCGCCTGTTTATTTGTTCGACGATGTTGATGCTATTGCTACTGCATCAAACACTATCACAATTAATTTAGATGATGTTCTTACAGGAGTAGTATCACTTCCATTGCAAGTATTTGCAGTAAATGGAGCTGGAAATTCAATAGCCAGAACATTAACGCTAACAGCTGCTGCGCCAGCTACACCTGCCATAGTTGGAAGTGGTGGAAATGGAACAAGCGCTCAATTCGGTAGTTGTCTTTCTAAAACCTATACTGCTACTTCAATTCCAGGGGCTACCTATGCATGGACAGTTCCTGCGGGAGCTGATATAGTGGGTAATGAAGACGGAAATGTTATCGTGGTTGATTATTCAGCTACAAGTGTAGTCATTGGTGCTTCAGGAGCTGCCGTAACATGTACTGCTATTAATGGTACTGGACCAAGTGTTACTAAATCACTTACTGTGAAAAGAATAGCTTGTACAACTCCCGCTCCTAGATTTTCAGATGTTACTGAAAAATTCAGCGCAGTGGCGTATCCAAACCCATCTACGGAAGGATTCAGAGTTAAATCTAGTAATGGAAAATCATTTGGAGTACAGGTATATGATATGTTGGGTCGTTCAATCGAAAAACGTCAAATGTCATCTGATGCTCAAATAGGGTCTAACTATGCTAAAGGGATTTACAATGTGATTGTAAACCAAGGAGCAAATGTGAAAACACTTCGAGTGATTAAACAATAAGTTGTTTTAATAGTTTTTTGCGAGAAAGGCTGTCCGAAAGGACAGCCTTTTTTGTTTTAAACCTTAGCGTTAAATACTAAAAAAGATTAAAGCTTGAATTTCAAACAACAAAATGAATTAGGGAAATTCCGATTTTTTTTCAATATTTGCCCTACCAATACCAATCAAAATGCTGCTTCCCAATTTCTCTCCCTTTCTGCTGGAAACCGGCACCGATGAAGCCGGTCGTGGATGCCTTGCGGGTCCCGTAACGGCTGCAGCCGTAATCCTGACCCATGATTTTGAGAACAGCCTCCTGAACGACAGCAAGCAACTGACCGAAAAAACCAGGGAAAAATTAAGGCCTTTCATCGAAAGGGAATCCCTGAGCTTTGCCGTAACCCATTTGCACCCAAAAGAAATTGACGAAATCAACATTCTGAATGCCTCCATGAAGGCGATGCAGGAATGCGTCTTGAAATTAAACACCACCCCCGAATTTATCATTGTGGATGGCAACCGCGCGTTGAACGCCAAATTGGGTTTAAAAACCACTTTTGGAAAGCAATTTTCTAAAATTGAAATTGAATTGTTACAATCCATTCCCAATCAAAGTATCATAAAAGGCGATTCGAAATACCGGAGCATTGCCGCTGCCTCCGTACTGGCAAAAACGTATCGGGATGAATATATGAATTGCATTCACGAAGAATTTCCCATGTACAACTGGAAACAGAACAAAGGCTATCCCACCCAAGAGCATCGGGAAGCCATCCGAAAATATGGCGTTACAAAATACCACAGAATGAGTTTTAGATTATTGCCTGAACAGTTGAAATTGGAGATTTAGGCTTATTAAAAACTCTATAGAAACACACCCCTAACCCCTCTCGAGAGGGGAATTCGACCCTGTTTCTATGAAATCTTTAGTTTTTAAAACAAAATTAAAATTTCCTTGCAATTTTACAAACTTATCAAAATGCCTTTTAATGATACTATTTATGCACTCCTAACTCCCCTCTTGAGAGGGGTTGGGGGTGTGTTTTTATTTTAATTAATTCAAATTTCGCTTCAAAAAGATTAGAAAAATGTTTCAAAATTTTGGCTTTTACTTCGGCTTCATTTACTTTTTCGACACCCAACTCCAAGTGTAAAGAAGTGACCGCCTTGCCACGAATGCCACAGGGAATGATGTTGTCAAAATAACCCAAATCGACATTGATGTTCAACGCCAAACCGTGCATCGTCACCCAGCGGGAAGCCCGAACGCCAAGGGCACAAATTTTACGGGCAAAGGGAGTTCCGGCAGCCAACCAAACGCCAGTTTCGCCCTCGCTTCGGCCACATTCCAATCCGTATTCCTGTAAAGTCAAGATAATGGATTCTTCTAGCAAACGCAAGTATTGATGGATATCGGTAAAGAAATTATCCAAATCCAAAATGGGATAGCCCACGATTTGTCCCGGTCCGTGATAGGTAATGTCGCCACCGCGGTTGATTTTGTAGAAAGTCGCCCCTTTGGCCTCAAGTTGTTTTTCGGATACAAGTAAATGGGATACATCGCCGCTTTTGCCCAAGGTATACACATGTGGATGTTCGACAAAAAGGAAATAATTGGGGGTTTGAACAGTGGTTTCCTCCCTCCTATTCTTGATTTTTAAATCGACCACGCCCCGGAACAATTCCTCCTGGTATTCCCAAGTGGTTTTGTAGTCTTGAAGTCCTAAATCTTGAAGTTGGATGGTTTTGTTCATTGTCATTGCGAGGAACGAAGCAATCCTATTTCGTCCACTATTTTAATTGCAAAGTTACAAAGTTTTGAATAATGAATTTTAATTAAAGAAACGACCGTCCACTAAGAGGACTAACAGCTAAAAATGGCACACGGACCTGTCTGCCGACAGGCAGGTAGCAGTGGTATACTATTTTTAAATTTAAAACTTCCAGCCTTTTGAAGGATGGAAGCTTTAAAAAAAGGTTCTTCTGGAAATATTGTGAACATTTAGCTTATTTTTCAAACCATTAAGATGTTAAGGTTCATTAAGTGTATTAAATCTTATTTTTCTTAATGTGCTTAATGGTTTATTTATTGGTGAGCTGCCTACAGGCTGTCTGAATTAAATTAAATTGTTTTATTTTTCATACAAAACCCAGTAGAACCATAAAAAAAGATAATGTAAATAGCGGGACAAGTCGTCTTGAAAATGAAATTTTATGCTCCAAAAAATCTGAAATGGGAAATCTGCAATCTGCAATCTTTTACTATCTTTGCAGTCTTAAATTCAGAACAGAATGGCATTATCCGAACAAGAAATCCTTCGTAGAGAAGCGCTCAACGAATTACGCAACTTAGGCATTGAACCTTATCCCGCAGCCGAATTTACCACCACCGCTTATTCCAGCGAAATCCTAGCCGATTTCGAAAAATTCGACGGCAAGGAAGTCGTTCTAGCTGGGCGTTTGATGGGGAAACGCATCATGGGAAAAGCCTCTTTTGCCGAGTTGAAGGACACCGAAGGACGCATTCAAATCTATGTTTCGAGAGACGATATTTCGGATGATGAGGAAAAAACGATGTACAATGTGGTTTTTAAAAAACTATTGGATATTGGCGATTTTATTGGGGTTCGCGGTACGGTTTTCAAAACGCAGGTAGGCGAAATCTCGGTTCATATTTATGGCTTGACGGTTTTGGCGAAAGCCCTGAAGCCACTCCCTATTGTAAAAACGGACGCCGAAGGAAAAACACACGACGCTTTTTCGGATCCGGAACAAAGATACCGTCGTCGGTATGTAGATTTAACGGTGAATGACCATGTGAAAGATACGTTTATCAAAAGAACCAAACTGTTCAACGCGATGCGTTCTTTCTTCAATGACAAAGGATATTTAGAGGTGGAAACGCCCGTTTTGCAGCCCATTCCCGGTGGTGCTGCGGCGAGACCTTTTATAACGCACCACAACTCGCTTGACATCCCGTTGTACATGCGAATTGCAAACGAATTGTACTTAAAAAGATTGATTGTAGGTGGTTTTGAAGGGGTGTACGAGTTTTCGAAAAACTTCCGAAACGAGGGAATGGATCGGACGCATAACCCGGAGTTTACCGCCATGGAAATATATGTAGCCTACAAAGACTACAACTGGATGATGAAATTCACCGAAAACTTATTGGAACATTGCGCCATCGGTGTAAATGGTTCCAGCGAAGCGACTTTTGGCGAACATAAAATCAATTTCAAAGCGCCTTACGCCAGAGTGACGATGACGGATTCCATCAAACATTATACTGGTTTTGATATTTCCGGCAAGAGCGAAGCGGAATTATTCGAGGCCGCAAGAGCCATGGGAATTGATGTGGATGCCACGATGGGGAAAGGAAAATTGATTGACGAGATTTTTGGCTCGAAATGCGAAGGAAATTACATTCAGCCTACCTTCATCACGGATTATCCAAAGGAAATGTCGCCTTTGTGCAAACAACACCGCGACAATCCAGCATTGACCGAGCGTTTCGAACTCATGGTTTGCGGTAAGGAAGTAGCCAACGCCTACTCGGAATTGAATGACCCCATTGACCAACGCGAACGTTTTGAAGACCAAATACGATTAGCCGAAAAAGGAGATGATGAAGCTACTGGAACTATTGACGAGGATTTCTTGAGAGCGCTAGAATACGGAATGCCTCCCACTTCAGGTTTAGGAATAGGAATGGACCGTTTGATGATGTTCTTGACCAACAATGTGTCTATTCAGGAAGTGCTGTTCTTCCCGCAAATGCGCCCGGAGAAAAAACAGGTTCAATTGGAAGAGGATGAAAAACTAATTGTTTCATTATTACAAGCCAACAATAACCAATTAGAATTTGGTTTACTAAAAATAAAATCAGAATTGAGCGGTAAAAAATGGGACAAAGCCATGAAAAACTTGTCCGCTCTTGGAATGACGGAAGTGATTGTTGATGGAGATGTGAAAGGCTGTAGATTGAAAGGGTAAATCTTATGAAACTATTGATACTAGAGGAGTTTTTATTTGAAACTACTTTTTTTAATTAGAATATTATCTTTACTTTTGAGTAAAAATTAAATGTTATGGAAAATCTAATTTCAAGAATCACAATAAATCCTGAAGTGTGCCATGGGAAACCAACTGTAAGAAATATGCGTTACCCTGTTGAAATGATTTTAGACTTACTTTCCTCAGGAATGGAATTTCAAGAAATAACAGAAGACTACCCAGCCATTGTGAATGAAGATATTTTAGCTTGTTTAGCATATGCTTCGAAACTTACTGATGTAAAAATATTAAGCAAAGTTGCATGAAATTTGTCATAGATGCTCAATTGCCCTATGGTTTGAAAATTTTTTTGAAAGATAATGGTTTTGATGCGATTCATACCGATGATATGCCAAATAGGGAACGAACGACTGATAAAGAAATAATCAATATTTCTGAATTGGAAAACAGAATTATCATTACAAAAGATAAAGATTTCCTAGATAGTCATATACTTTTAAACAAACCTGAAAAATTGGTTTTAATAACTTCAGGCAATATAAAAAACAAAGATTTTTTTGTTCTTTTTAGAAATAACTTCAAGACCATTACCGAATTACTTTCTAAACATTCTTTAATTGAATTAAATAGTTTTGATATAACAGGTAAATAAAAAAAGAGGACGAACCTTCACAAATAAAAATAAAGTTTGGGGAGATGGAGAAGCAAAAACCAATTCATTGAATTTAATAATTGGATATTCTCTAAATTAAAAATACACAATAAATCAAGCTATGAAAAGTCTTAAAGAACGCATATTAGATTTAAAAAAAGAGAAAAATGCGGTAATTTTAGCCCATTACTATCAGGAATCCGATATTCAAGACATAGCAGATTATGTAGGAGACAGTTTGGGATTGTCGCAAGAAGCGATGAAAGTGGATGCCGATATCATCCTTTTTGCAGGCGTGCATTTTATGGCCGAAACGGCAAAAATTTTGAACCCCACCAAAAAAGTGATTCTTCCCGATTTGAAAGCGGGTTGTTCGCTTGCGGAATCCTGCCCTCCCGAAGATTTTAAGAAATTTACCGAGGCACATCCCGATCACATTGTCATCACTTACGTGAATTGCTCTGCCGAGGTGAAAGCCTTGACTGACATTGTCTGCACCTCAGCAAATGCGGTAAAAATCGTGGAATCCATTCCAAAGGAAACGCCTATCATTTTCGCTCCAGATAAAAATTTAGGGAAATATATCATCGAAAAAACAGGACGCGAGATGTTGCTTTGGGACGGTTCCTGCGTGGTACACGAAGCTTTTTCATTCGATAAATTGATTGCGCTTTACAAAGAAAATCCAGATGCCAAAATCATTGCGCACCCAGAATCAGAAACGCATATTCTAAAAACAGCCAATTATATCGGTTCGACAGCAGGAATGATTGAGTTTGTGAAAAAAGATCCCAACCACAAATTTATCGTTGCCACCGAAGCAGGTATTCTTCATAAAATGAAACAGGAAGTTCCTGATAAAATACTAATTCCGGCACCGGCAAAAGAGGACAATACCTGCGCCTGCAGCGAATGTGGCTACATGAAAATGAATACTTTGCAAAAAGTGTACGACTGTTTGCTCAATGAAACCCCAGAAATTACAGTTCCGGCAGACATTATGAAAAAGGCACTGATTCCTATTGAACGTATGCTTGAATTATCTAAATAATGATCCAAACCAATTATTTAATCATAGGTTCCGGGGTTGCAGGATTGACTTTTGCCGTGAAAATTGCGGAACGATTCCCGGATAAAAAAGTTACGATTGTCACCAAGGCAAACGAAAACGAATCCAATACGAGATATGCTCAAGGCGGGATTGCCATCGTCACGGACAAAATCGAAGATTCCTATGAAAAACACATTCAAGACACCCTAATTTGTGGTGATGGCTTGTGTGATGAATCCATAGTGAAAATGGTCATCACCGAAGGCCCTAAACGATTAAAAGAGTTGATTGAATGGGGCGCCAAATTTGACAAAAACACCCAAGGAACTTTAGATTTAAGCAAAGAAGGTGGCCATTCCGAAAATAGGGTTGTGCATCATAAGGACCAAACGGGACAGGAGATTCAACGCGCCATTTTAAGCCAAGTCCATCAAAAAGAAAATATTACCGTTTTAGATTACCACCTTGCCATTGATTTAATCACGGAAAACAACCGCTGTCTAGGGGCTTATGTTTTAGATCAAAAAACAAAAGAAGTCCTCACTTTTCAATCGGAGTTTACCTTGCTTGCCACAGGCGGAATAGGACATCTTTACGGGCATACCACTAATCCCGTGATTGCAACGGGTGACGGAATTGCTATGGCTTACAGAGCCCATGCTGTTATCAAGGAAATGGAATTTATTCAATTTCACCCCACGGCTTTGTACGATGCTTCGACAGGGACCTCCTTCTTGATTTCGGAAGCGGTTCGTGGTTTTGGCGCTTATTTGCGCACCAAAAACGGACATCGCTTTATGCTAGATTATGATTCCAGGGGCGATTTGGCTTCTCGCGATATTGTTTCCCAAAGCATCGATTTAGAACGCAAAAAAACCGGGGACGATTGTGTGTATTTGGATTGCACCCATTTGGATTTGGAAGGTTTTAAAAAACATTTTCCAATGATTTACGAACGATGCAAAAGCGTTGGAATTGATATTGCGAAAGATTGGATTCCCGTGGTTCCTGCCCAGCATTATCTTTGTGGCGGAATCGTGGTGGACAAGAATGGCAAAACCTCCGTAGCGAATTTATTTGCCTGTGGCGAATGTTCCCGAACTGGATTGCACGGCGCCAATCGTTTGGCATCCAATTCCCTATTGGAGGCCTTAGTCTATTCCGATAAAATATACCATTATTTGGCCCACACTGCTCTAGAAAAAAACCAATTTAGCGGAACCGTTTCCGATTGGAACGTCACGGTAAAACCTGAAATCAAGCCCGATTATGTTTCGAAAACAAAAGCCGAATTACAGCTTTTGATGCGTCAAAATGCTGGAATTGTTCGCAATGACAATGACTTGATTAAAGCCATGGAAAAACTTTCCCATTGGAAAAACGAAGTGGACCAACAGCTAAAAAGCCACAATGTAAATGCGGAATTGTATGAACTGCAAAACATGATTACCATTGGCCTCTTGATTGTGCAACAATCCATCGATAGGAAGGAAAATCGCGGTGGACTGGTTAAAATAAACTAAAGAATTTTATTTTGATCATTTGAAAAACTTTGAGCTGCGATTAAACCTTTTGTGGCTGTTTATATCTTACCTATCTAACTTAAAAAAATTTAAAAATGAAAAAATTAATTTTAGCAACCCTACTTGCTGTCAGCGTATCCACTTTTGCCCAGTGCAATAAAGAAATGGAGAAAAAATGTCACACAGAAAAACATTCCCCAGACGAAAGAAATGAAATCGGTATGGAGAAATTGTCACCCGAACAACGCACTCAACTCATGGTGAAAAAAATGACCTTAGAATTGGACTTGAATGCCAAACAGCAAGAACAAGTGAAACAAATTATGGCGGAACAAATGGTTAAAAGAGAGGCTATGAGGGCGGAACAAATGGCTAAAAAAGAAGAGGATAAAAAACGAACTGCCGACCAAATATTTGTGATGAAAAACAAAATTCTTGATGAACAAATTGCAATGAAAAACAAAATGAAAACTATTTTGTCGCCAGAGCAATTGGAGAAATGGAATGCTCTTAAAGAGGTCAATAAAGCAAAAATGAAAGAAGGAAGTGAAAAAAAAGAAGGAAAAAAGTGTTGTAAAGAAAAGAAAGAATGTAAGGAAGGAAAAGAAGAAAAAGAGTAATCAAATCCTTTTTGGTTTGTAGAATAAAACGAAAAAAGTCACAATTCCAATGTATAGGAATTGTGACTTTTTTTATAGGTTCACTTCAAATTAGAGGTTACCAATCACCACCAGATCCTCCACCGGAAAATCCGCCGCCACCAAATCCGCCACCGAAACCGCCCCCACCGGAAGAGACTCCGCCAAATCCGCCAGAAGAACCACGACCACCAGCTAGACTACTCAGAATAATGACGTCTAACAAACTTGGGCCACCACTGGAATTTCCAGAATTACCCCCACTATTTTTGTTTTTCGAAATAATAGCAAAAATGATAAAAACAATAATTAAAATGGGCAAAATAGGAAATTTTTTTTCTTTGGTTTGTTTTCGTTCGCCTTTGTATTTGCCTTTGAAAACATCAAAAAGGGCATCAATCCCTTTGTCCAAGCCTTTGTAATAACTCCCTGCTTTAAATTCAGGAATAATAATATTTCTGGTAATTTCCCCTCCAATCCCAGCAGTTAGCCGGTCTTCAAGACCATAACCTGCTGATATCCATATTTTTCTTTCGGCTTTTGCCAATAAAATGATAACGCCATTATCGTTTTTGGCCGTTCCGCCTATCCCCCATTTTTGTCCCCATTTTGGAGTAAGAATACCAATGTCTTCCCCTTTCAAACTTTCGATGGTAATTACCACGATTTGAGTAGAAGTAGAATCAGAATATCGGATGAGTTTTTCTTCTAGTTGTGCTTCTTCATCAGCGCTCAAAACTTTGGCATAGTCATAAACCGAAGTTTGAAATTCTGGTTTTTCAGGAATGTCAAATTGGGCAAAACTGATTTGAGTAACCAAGAAAAAAAGGAGCAGTTTCAGCAAAAATGAAGTGTGTTTTTTTTGTAAAGCCATTATCCTTTCGATATTTCATTAGACAATTCATTCGTATCGCCGTTTTCATAAGGAAAATGATGGCGCAATTGTTCACCGGCTTTTGTAATGCCGTCGATTAGTCCTTGCTTGAAATTACCGGTTTTAAATTGAGTCGCCATAATATCTTTCGTACTGTCCCAAAAATCTACCGGAACTACCTCATTAATACCTTGGTCTCCACAAATAACGAACTTTTTATCAGCTACCGCCAAATAAATTAAAACCCCGTTTTTGAGTTCAGTTGCATCCATTCCTAATTCATGAAAAACTTCCAAAGCCCTATCAAAAGGCACTTTGGAAGTTGTTTTTTCGATGTGAACCCTAATTTCACCAGAAGTTTCTTTTTCAGCCACACGAATAGCTTCAACTATGGCGGATTCTTCTTCTTTGGTTAAAAACTCTTCTGATTTTGACATTTATTTTAGAATTTTACTTCAACCGGTTTTTCAGCTCCAGCAACCGATTGGAAATAGGCTTTCTCCTTGAAACCAAAGGCTCCTGCAAATAGCGAATTCGGGAAGGTTTTGATGTGGGTGTTGTAAGGCATAACCGCTTCGTTAAAACGAGTCCTGGCCGTAAGAATTTGATTTTCGGTACTGGCTAATTCATCTTGTAATTTCAAGAAGTTCGCATTGGCTTTCAGTTCAGGGTAGCGCTCTACAGACACTAATAATTTAGATAATGAAGAAGACACTCCAGACTGTGCGGAATTAAAAGCTGCCAATTGTTCTGGTGAAATATTTGTCGGATCAACAGTGATAGATGTAGCCTTTGCTCTGGCTTCGATTACGGCAGTCAAGGTGCTTTTCTCGAAATCGGCGGCGCCTTTTACGGTATTTACTAGATTTCCGATAAGGTCATTTCTTCTTTGGTAGGACGTTTGCACATCACCCCAAGATTGTTCCACCGCTTGACTTAAAGTCACTGCAGTATTATTAATTCCTTTAACCCAGCTGTATATTCCAATAACAAATACAGCTACAATAATCCAAGGTAAAAATTTTTTAAAATCCATTTTTGTTTAATTTAAAGTTTAGTTTAATTGATTGTGCAATTGAGATTGCAATTTAAAGTTGATTTTTAATATTCATCAACTGTGTTTTTAGGGTTTCCAATTTGCTGATAATTTCAAATTTATCCAAAGTTTTCTTTTGCCCCTCTTTCAAATGGGTTCTGGCCCCTTCGAGGGTAAAACCTCTTTCCTTTACCAAATGATAAATGAGTTTCAGGTTATTAACGTCTTCAGGGGTAAACATCCTGTTGCCTTTGGCATTTTTCTTTGGTTTGAGAATGTCAAATTCGCCGTCCCAAAAACGGATGAGCGAAGCGTTCACGTCAAATGCCTTGGCGACTTCGCCAATACTATAATACCTTTTGTCGGGTTGTAATTCTATATGCATTAGTCTAAAGATTGGTTTTCTTGATTAGCCAACTGGGAAATGGCAACATACTCCACAGCTGAAATATTTCCATAATAAAAATTAAGGGGATTTACTACTTTTCCATTTTTATGCACTTCATAGTGCAAATGGGGCCCTTCGGATCTCCCGGTGCTTCCCACAAACCCAATTATATCCCCTCTTTTCACGCGTTGTCCTGCCCTAGATTTGTATTTGCTTAAATGTCCGTAAAGGGTTTCGTACCCAAAACCATGTCGGATTAGGATGTGATTCCCAAAACCAGACACCGTATTATCAGCTCTTGCGACAACACCATCGCCAGTTGCAAAAATTGGGGTTCCCGTTTTTGCGGTAAAATCCATTCCTTCATGCATTTTTCGGGCCTTCGTAAAAGGATCTGTTCGATACCCAAAACCAGAAGCCATTCGTTTCAAATTCTCATTTCTCACGGGTTGAATAGCCGGAATTGCCGATAACAAATTATTTTTTGCTTTCGCCAATTTCAAAATATAATCCAAGGATTTCGACTGAACAGCCAATTCTTTGCTGATGATATCCACCCTTTTTGTGGTGTTCAATACCAATTGCGAATTATCAAAACCTTCCAATTCCTTATAGCGATTAAGACCGCCAAAAACAGCTTTTCTTTCCTCGTCCGATATCTCAGAAGTGTTAAAATACACTCGATACAAATTATTATCCCTATCTTTCAAAACATCGATAACATTGTCCACCTGATCCATTTTTTTGTTTAAAATAGCATAATGCAATTTCAAATTCTCAATTTCACGAGCCTGTAATTTATCTTTTGGTGTTTCAAAATAAGGGGTATTCAATAAAACCACAAAAGCTAAAAACCCAAATAATGCTGACGCCACTAAAAACAAGAGTACAACTGCAAATTTCTTTCTTTTTCGAGTTATTATTTTTCGATAGGCCAGATTTTCGGAATCGTAATAATATTTTACTTTCGCCATATTTTAAAATATCCTATTTTTGCAGCTAATAAAAAAGATAATCGAACAAATTTAATAAATGTTTCATTTGTTACACCCTTTTTTCAATAATATATTAAAGTTGGTTTTATAATTTGTTTTATTGATAATTTTATAAGCAACAAAAACAGACAAAAAAATCAACGAATTACCGAATAACCAACAAAAATGAAATCACAAGATATACGCAAACAATTTTTGAATTTTTTTGAAAGTAAAAGGCATTTAATTGTTCCCTCGGCCCCAATAGTGCTAAAAGATGACCCAACCTTGATGTTCAACAACTCGGGAATGGCACAATTCAAAGAGTATTTCCTTGGGAATGCCACTCCAAAAAGTCCAAGAATTGCCGATACTCAAAAGTGCCTTCGCGTTTCGGGAAAACACAACGATTTAGAGGATGTGGGTTTCGATACGTATCACCACACCATGTTTGAAATGTTGGGCAATTGGTCTTTTGGCGATCCTGCTCGCTCGGCAGGCGGGTATTTCAAAGAAGAGGCCATAAATTGGGCTTGGGAATTGTTAACCGAAGTCTATAAAATTCCGGCAGCCAATCTTTACGTTTCCGTTTTTGAAGGCAATACCGAGGAGAATGTTCCTTTTGATCAAGAAGCTTGGGATATTTGGAAAACACTGATTGATGAAGACCGAATTATCCTTGGAAATAAAAAAGATAACTTCTGGGAAATGGGGGATCAAGGCCCTTGTGGACCGTGTTCCGAAATACATGTTGATATTCGCTCGGCTGAAGAAAAAGCGTTGGTTTCCGGGAAAAGTTTGGTCAACAATGACCATCCGCAGGTGGTTGAAATTTGGAATAATGTTTTTATGGAATTCAATCGAAAAGCTGATGGTTCCTTAGAAAAATTGCCGGCGCGACATGTCGATACCGGAATGGGATTTGAGCGACTTTGTATGGCTTTACAAGGAAAAACTTCCAATTATGACACCGATGTTTTTACGCCACTTATTGAAAAAGTGGAGCAAATTACCGGATTAAAATATACCCCTAACGAAGTTCAAAATTGCAGCGAAGAGCAAAACAAAACCAATATTGCCATTCGTGTTATTGTGGATCACGTTCGTGCCGTAGCTTTTGCCATTGCCGATGGACAATTGCCTTCTAACACCGGAGCGGGCTATGTAATCCGTAGAATTTTGCGTCGTGCCATTCGTTATGGATTTACCTTTTTAAATACTAAAGAACCTTTTATTTATCAATTGGTTGAAGTTTTAGCCCATCAAATGGGCGAGTTTTTTCCAGAAATAAAAGCGCAGAAACAATTGGTTACCAATGTGATTCGTGAAGAGGAAGCCTCTTTTTTGAGAACATTAGATCAAGGATTGCAATTGCTCGACAACGTAATTGCAAAAACAAAAGGATCAGAAGTTTCAGGTGCAAAGGCATTTGAATTGTATGACACTTTCGGTTTTCCAAAAGATTTAACGGCTTTAATTTTGAAAGAAAAGAACTTGTCTTTCAATGAATCTGAATTTGATGCTTCCATGCAAGAACAAAAATCACGTTCGCGCGCCGCTTCGGAGATGTCTACTGATGATTGGACGATTTTAGTGGAAGGCAATACCGAAATTTTTGTAGGGTATGACCAAGTCGAAAATGAGGTGAAAATTACACGCTACAGAAAAATTGACAGTAAAAAAGACGGTGTTTTGTATCAAATTGTTTTGGATACCACACCATTTTATCCAGAAGGAGGAGGACAAGTTGGTGATAAAGGAACCTTAGTTTCGACTAACGAAGCCATAGAAATTATTGACACCAAGAAAGAAAATAACCTGATTCTTCATTTTACCAAAAAATTACCTGAAAACGTAAATAGCAGTTTTATAGCTAAAGTAAATCAGGATTTGCGAAGTTTAACTTCCAAAAATCACTCGGCGACACACCTGATGCATTTGGCTTTAAGAACCATTTTAGGGAAACATGTGGAACAAAAAGGGTCTTTGGTAAACCCAAAACAGTTGCGTTTCGATTTCTCCCATTTTGCAAAAATGACGGACGATGAAATTCAGCAAGTAGAAGATTTTGTAAACGAAAGAATTCAAGAGCAATTGCCTTTAATTGAAAGACGAAACATCCCTTTCAAACAAGCCGTTGAAGAAGGCGCGATGGCTTTGTTTGGAGAAAAATATGGCGATAGTGTTCGCGCGATAAAATTTGGTGACAGTATGGAATTGTGTGGCGGAATTCACGTGAAAAATACTGCCGAGATTTGGCATTTTAAGATTGTTAGCGAAGGAGCTGTCGCTGCTGGAATTCGCCGTATTGAAGCCATAACTAGCGATGCCGTCAAGGCACATTTTGCTTTGCAAGAAAACACTTTAGACGACGTAAAAGAGGCATTGAAAAATCCGCAAGACATTTTGAAAGCCGTTCATTCTTTACAGGATGAAAATGCTAAATTAAAGTCCCAAATTGAGTCTTTGATGAAAGACAAAGTCAAGAATTTGAAAGTGGAATTGGCTTCGCAATTACTGGAAATAAACGGGGTTCTATTTCTGGCCAAACAGGTTGATTTAAGTCCTGAAGGAGCAAAAGATTTGGCCTACGAATTAGGGAATTTGGGGAAAAACATATTCTTAGTTTTAGCTACAACCGAAGAAGAAAAACCGATGCTAAGCTGCTATATTTCGAAAGAATTAGTGGCCGATAAAAACCTCAACGCTGGAATCGTGGTTCGAGAATTGGGTAAATTCATACAAGGCGGCGGCGGTGGTCAGCCGTTCTTTGCAACTGCAGGAGGTAAAAACGCAGCCGGAATTCAAGAAGCGTTAGGAAAGGCTATTGATTTTGTAAAATGATATAATATCCAATGACTAGTCATAAAAACAAATAAAACCGTCTAAAAACTGTAGTATATCTGATTAATTTACAGTACATCGAAAATATTAATTTTAATAAAACTCCTTTAATATATTTGAATTGTGATAGGATTTGTCCCAGCTCGTCTATTACATAAACCTATGTATTAAAATTATGAAAAAAGTATTTTATCTTTTTTTTATTACCATTTTTGTAACTACTCTAACATCGTGCACAGCTGAATCTGAAGACACTACTCAAGATAAATTAGTAAAAAAAATAATTGAATTGAATCAAGATGGCACTTCATCTACATTTAATTTTACTTATAATGGTGAAAAAATTATTAGTATCGAATCGGAAGAAACTAGCAAAAAATTTACCTATTTCGGAAATTTAATTACCCAAATAATTGAATTAAATAAAACCACTCAAGTTCAAACAACGTTTGATTATTTTTATACCAATGATCTTTTAACTAAAGTAATCAGTTCTGACAATTACACTTTAAATTATACACATCAGGCTGACGGTACAATTGCTTACGAAAAAACAACTATTGATAGTAATAGCAATATTGTATTGCTATTCAAAGGCACTATTTCTATGGATTTGAATAATATAGTTAATGACAAAAAAACTATTGAGACTAACAACACTAAAATTGTTTCTAAAGAAGAACTAAATTTTTCACATGATTCAAAAAGAAATCCATTTTATAATATAGTAGGCTTTGCCAAATTATTAGATTATTCAAAAATAATTTCTGTGAATAATGCCACTTCGTTTATTGAGGTTAGTTCAATGATAAATTTGGAAACTGAACAAATAACATCTTCATTAAGAAAAAATATTAATACGTTTAAATATAATAATTTTGGCTATCCTGAAGAAATTATTTCTGACAAATTTGTGTTTGAAAATCAAAAACAAAATCACCTAAAGTCATTGTTTTTCTACTAGAAAAATTAGAAAAAGGTTTGTATAAAAAAAGGTTTGACATTTCTGTCAAACCTTTATAAATTATATAAAAAATTTAATAAATCAATTATTGCTTTGCTGCAGCAGCTGCCTCTTTTTGTGCTTTTTGTGCCTCTCTGAAAGCTTTGCTTTTTGCTTCCCCTATCACTTCTTTAAGTTTAGGATTTCTAACATCGTTACTGTATTCTTTAGACTTCGCTTTTAAATCTTCCTCACTAAGAGATTTATCAGCTTTTAAAGCTTTGTAAAATGCTGTAGATTCATCTACAATAACCCTTACTTTTACTTGTTCTTCGGCTGTAATTCCAGCTGTTTTAAAAGCTTCTAAAAGGTCTGCTTCTTTCTTTTCTGCTGAGGATAATTTTTTGGTTTCAGTAGTAGCTTTTTTTTCTTTTGTAGCGTTATCTTGAGCTACAGCAGCTGTAAAAGAAAAACAAACTGCACAAATGGTCATTAGTAGGTGTTTCATTTTGAAATTTTTTAAATGGTTACTGATTACTATTTTTAGTAAGACATGCCGCAAATATAAATAAAAATGTAGGTCAAGTTCAAAATTTATAAAATTTAACTCAAAATTATACTATTCAAAAGAGATGCTTCTATCAAGTAGTCCGAAGAACGTAAATTTGAAACAACTGTTTACTTTCTCTCCCCGATTTGCTGCCTCCACATCGCATAATACAAACCTTTCTCCATCAAGAGTTCATCGTGCTTGCCTTGCTCAATAATTTTGCCTTGTTCTAAAACAAATATTTTATCCGCATGCATAATTGTGGAAAGTCGGTGGGCAATTAAGACGGTAATTCTATTGGTGTCAGAAATAGTTCGAATAGTTGCATTGATTTCTTCTTCGGTAATCGAATCTAAAGCCGATGTCGCTTCGTCAAATATCAACAAATTCGGATTTCGTAAAATGGCACGAGCAATAGACAATCTTTGTTTTTCGCCACCTGAAACCTTAATTCCACCTTCGCCGATAGTCGAATTCAATCCGTCTTGGGCACGTTGCAACAAAGTTTCACAACTCGCTCTTTTTAACACATCGAATAGCTCTTCGTCAGTGGCTTCGGGTTTTACAAACTGCAAATTTTCTCTAATGGTTCCGGAAAACAATTGAGCATCTTGGGTAACAAACCCCAATTGTTTGCGTAAATCTAACAAATTGACTTCTTTCGAATTTATGGCATTGTACAAAACCTCTCCCTCCAGAGGCGGATACAATCCAACCAACAATTTTACCAAGGTTGTTTTACCTGCTCCAGACGGACCAACAAAGGCGATTGTTTCTCCTTTTTTTATGGTGAAATTAATATTTTCAACAGCGGGATAATGTGCTGTTTTGTGTTTAAAACTAAC
The DNA here is from genome assembly GCA_964535705.1 of uncultured Flavobacterium sp. Taxonomy (GTDB): domain Bacteria; phylum Bacteroidota; class Bacteroidia; order Flavobacteriales; family Flavobacteriaceae; genus Flavobacterium. The sequence goes on along the minus strand of CAZHVE010000011.1, from coordinate 27,719 downwards.
ATTCGAAAATTGCAAGGATTCTATTTTCGAAATCGCTTTTGGATTTTCAGGTCGGAATTCTGATTTTGCATTCAATAAATTTTGAAAATTCTCCAATGATATTTTGGTCTCATTCCGAACAATGATAAAGGAACTCAATTCTTGCAGGGGTCCAAAAATAAAAAAAGTAAAAAAGACCATTGTTAATAAATCGCCAATCAAAATTTTGTTGCCAAACAAAAAGTAATACAACGCAAAAACCACGCAAGTTCTAAGAAGATGCACCGTTGTGCCTTGAATAAAACTCAAACTGCGGATAAATCTAATTTTTTGTATTTCAAGATTTAATATTTTTTGGGTATTGACATTCAACCTTTTTTCTTCTTGCTGCGTCAAACCTAAACTTTTTACGAGTTCTATGTTTCGTAAACTTTCGGTTGTGGATCCCGCTAATGAATTGGTTTGGGTGACTATTCGACGTGAAATTCTTTTTATTTTTTTACCTAAAAAAGAACTTAAAATCGCAATTATAGGAGCCGAAATTAAAAAGATAATGGCAATTCGATAGTCAATTCTGGAGATGTAAATAATGACAAAAATAAATCCAACTATAGTTTGAAAAATCAGTGAAATGGATAAGGTAATTAACTTTTCAGAGTCCGTTCTAACTTTTTGTAATCTGCTTAACGTTTCTCCGCTGCGTTGATCTTCGAAATCTTCATACGGCAAATCCAAGGATTTTTTGATTCCATCGGTATACATTTCGGCTCCCGTTCGCTGAATAACGATATTGGTGAAATAGTCCTGGAAATTCTTTGTCAATCTCGAAACCATTGCCGCGCCTAATGACAGCAGTAACCAAAAACCAACCGCTCTTAGAAAACCGATTTCGTTTCCTTTGTATTTTGCAATTCCAACACCACAATCCTGCATCAATTTACCGGTAATAACAGAATCGCACAGGCTGAAACAAATGTTTATAGCAGCCATTATCAGGGCGAGGAATAATAAAATCTTATGTTTTTTTAGATACGAATAAAGATGGTTCATTAATTTGATTTTTGGAATGGCAAAAATAGGGAATAAATAAGCAATCTGTAATTCCCAATAGTATTTGATTCCTATTTTGTATTTTTGGATGGTAAACCCTTTTAAGCATGAACTTCACCACCAAAATACCAATATCGAAATCGGCTCATCCCATTGATTATCATTCTAAAATTGTATCTTTAGGTTCTTGTTTTGCCGTAAATATGGCAGAGAAGTTGGATTTTTTCAAGTTCGAAAACACCTGCAATCCATTTGGGATTATTTTCAATCCCGTTTCCATCGAAAAGCTGGTTTACAGAATAACACAGCAGTTATTTTATTCAGAAAATGATATTTTTTTTCATAATGAAAGGTGGCATTGTTACGAAGCGCATTCGGAATTGAGCCATTCGAATAAAGTATCATTTCTAAATACTCTAAATGGAATAATCGAACAAGCGAATAGACAAATAAGCGATGCCTCACACTTTATAATTACCTTGGGAACTTCTTGGGTCTATCGAAATATTGAAACAAATGAAATTGTTGCCAATTGCCATAAAGTTCCACAAAAACAATTCAAAAAAGAATTACTTTCGGTTGAAATAATTGAACAATCAATTCAAAATAGCATTGCTCTAATACACAAAATAAATCCAAATGCCATTTTCATTTTTACGATTTCGCCCGTGCGCCACATCAAAGACGGTTTTGTAGAAAATCAAGTAAGCAAGGCTCATTTGATTGCCGCCCTACAAACTGCCATCTCTCATCTGCCGTCTGCAACCTATTTCCCTTCCTACGAAATCATGATGGACGAATTAAGAGATTATCGGTTTTATGCCGAAGACCTATTGCATCCCAGCCGAGTGGCAATAGATTATATCTGGGAACGTTTCAAAGAAACATCTATTTCAGAAACTGCATTTTCTATTATGGCTGAGGTAGAGACGATTCAAAAAGGATTGGCACATCGCCCTTTTAACTCCAATTCCGAGAGTCATCAGCAATTTTTATCCAAACTTCAGGATAGAATTACAGTCGTTCAAAAGCAATTTCCTGGGATTAAATTTTAGGCTATTTGATGGGAATTAAAGAATCCATTTCTTTTGTTATTTGGATTTCGGCGGATATTGTGCCAAAATCTTTGCTACAAACTCATTAATTTGTCCTTCTTTTTTTTCGCGGTTTTCGGTTAAATAACCAACGCCCTCCCCTTGCCAAACCAATTCTTTTTTCTTGGCATCTATCAAATCAATGTAGAGTGTCCCTTCGGTTGAAGAAGTAACATACGTTTGGCCGCCCCACAAATAGGGATTCCAACCCCAGCGCCAACCATATCCCCATCCGATATTGTATTGATTTACATCTACCTGCTCCCTTTCTTTGGTAAAAATATTTATTAGTAAATCGGGGGTGTCACTTTTGGACATCCCTTTTTTGTCAAGTTCGATTTCGATGGCATATAAAATTCGTTTTTTGTCCAATGCAGAAATTTGTACTTTATCAATACCACTCTTATGGAACGCATACGTTTTATACTGGCTAAAATCGATACTCTTATCGAAATCTGAATACACACTAATTGCGGAACCACAAGATCCCAAAATAAAAAGTAAAAATAACGGAAGGATTTTAATTGATTTCATTTTTTATAGTTTAGATTTAATACTAAAAGGTTGTTTGCAAAATAAGCTTTAAAACATTGAAGCAAACCATTTTCCATCCAATAAAATTAGTAATAATAATTGTTAGCAAGGTTTATGATGCCATCCCCTTTCAATAACAAAAACCATCTTCACTAACATTCATTTAAAAAAAATGTGTTTTTATGTCTTAAAATTACTTATTATCAACACTTTGAATCTAATTTATTTCATCAACAATTATACCAAATCCGACATTTATAGCTTCTTTGCAGCCCATGCCTACCCTTATAACCAAATACCTAAATTAACAACTAAAAAATGTCACTTATGGATTTTATGTTGCCAAATAGGCAGTGGGAATAAACATATTGTGTTGTGAAATTCAATTTATATAACAGCAAATTGGAGACGCAAAAACTTCTCACTTTTTGGTCTCAGCTGTTTTTTTGTCGAATCCATAGGGGCAATGACGACACCCACTTTTGCAACAATAACCTCTTTTTAAATGATAATTAGAGGTGAAGCATTTATAACCTTCAGGAGTATAGTAAAAATCTTCGCCTTCGACTAATTTCTTTTCATTTCCTTGCTCATTCATGGGCACAAATTTATACACTTTATAACAGATGTCCCTTATTGTTAGCAATTATTTAATTCCGAAGGGGTTTTGAAGTCTAGCGACGTGCCTCTTTACTTTTGTAAATATCGATGGCACAAAGAAAATTGGCTCTTTATAGCTTTCAAAAACATCCGTTCTGAAAGGCAAGACTGTACCTATGATAAAAGAACCTGATCAATAAAACGTCTCCATTAAAATGGAAATCCAGATAAATAGAAGAGTTATTTTAGGTAAACATACAAAAACACTATTGGAATCCTATTTTATTTAGCTGATAATTGATATATTTGTTCGATAAATGCTTAGTTTTATCCCATTTTATAAGCTTTGACCTATTTTTACAGCAGATACAAATTATACCAATATGCACAAAATTATTCCCTTCGATAAAAATATTATTTTGCACCTTTTTTCTATTGCATTACTTATTTTCAACAGTTCTAAAGGCAATGCACAAGTTGGAATAGGCACCACAAATCCTTTATCGACTTTTGAAGTAAATGGGTCAAACGGTCAAACGGTAACCACTGTAACTTCTGATTTAACTTTAGACGCAACGCACAGTATCATTATTTGCAATAATGGTACAATAGAAAAAACGATAACATTACCAACCGCCATTGGGTCTAAGGGCAGGATTTATTCCATTAAAAGAGGCGAAACAAGCACCGCCAATATAACAATCGCAACATCTTCATCGCAAATGATAGATGGAGAGATTAATTTAATTTTAACCCAAGCAAAAGAAGCTGTAACCCTTATCAGTGATGGTTCAGATTGGAAAGTAACAGGGGCGTTTACACCACAATTTCCCGCAGGAGAAATCAGTTATTTTGATACGACAGGGACTTTAGTTGCTATAACCAGTTCAACTACCGATGGAAGTTCCAATATGTTTCTATGCAATCCTGCAACTAGCCTTTCTGGAAATAGTTCCGACTTTAGCATGACTGCAAACGGGAGGTTACAATATACAGGGACCACTACAAGATCTTTCCAAATTTCCTGTGTAATATCGGCAGTTACTTCTTCTACAGGCACTTATATTTTCGAATTTAAAAAAACAAATTCAAGTTTTTTGAATAACTCCAGAGTAATTCAAAAACTCAGCAGTCCAGATGCCCAAAACACCACCATTCAAGTTTTTGTAACGCTTGCGCCAAATGATTTTTTAGAGCTCTGGGCAGGAAAAATTGGAGGAACAGGCGATCTTAGCATAAAATCATTGAACCTTTTTGCATTGGGTATATGAAATTAAAAATAGCAAATAAAATAGTATTGTTTGCCTCTAGTTTTTTATTTCAGGCACAAGTAAATGCCCAAATGTATGTTGGCCCAAACACCTATGTTTTCGCGAGCAACCAATATGTTTTTATAAAACAAGATTTGGAACTTAAGGCAACTACTAGTAATTTTTATTTAAGAGGTAACGGACAATTATTACAAGGCACCACAGGTTCTGGAACCAATAAAGGAATGGGAAGCTTGTCGGTTTTTCAGGAAGGAAGTGTCAACAATTTCCAATTTAATTATTGGTGCTCTCCCGTTGGAAACACGAACACTTCGACCTCAACAAACAATCCATTTGGAATTTCGCAATTGGGAATACCCACAACAATAACAGAAACCACACCAGCAATCATTTTAGCTTCAAACATCTATGATGGCACGGCTTCTCCCTTTAAAATAGCCCCCTATTGGATTTATAAATTTATAAATAAAACCACCTATTCTGATTGGGTTCGAGCAGGATCAACTTCAACGATAGCGTCTGGGGAAGGATTTACCATGAAAGGAAGTTCGGGAACAAATTTAACTACCGTCAATGGTGTCCAAAACAACCCCGATGGTTATCACCAAAGGTATGACTTTAGAGGAAAACCTAATGACGGAACCATTACGATTCCTATTTTATCGGGCGAACTGACATTAACAGGAAATCCCTATCCTTCAGCTATAAATCTACAAGCTTTTTTAATTGCCGAAACCAATTGTACAGGAATTGCCTATTTCTGGCAACAGGACAAAACGGTAAATTCTCATTATGTAGCCGATTACAAAGGGGGTTATGCCACGTATTCCGGTGCAAATATATATGTCCCCGCAGCCTTCTATAGTTATAATGGAGCCGGCACCCCAGTTGCCAACATAAATAGCACTGCCACAATTTACCAACGGAAATATGCTCCTATCGGTCAAGGTTTTATGATAAAAGGACTTGTCAATGGGAATGTTCAAATGAAAAACGGTTATCGGGTGTTTGTAAAGGAAGGGACTGAAAATTTATCCCAATTTGAAAGAAGAGCAAATGAAAAGAATGCTGCGGGTATTGATACGTCATCACTAATCCGTTTTAACACTTTATTGGACAACGGACCTATTAGCCAAACGGTATTGGCATTTAATTCATCATCCACAGACGGAGTTGATCGATTTATGGATGCATCATCAGCGAATGACAGTCCAGCGAATGTCTATTTTGTGTTAAGCAATACCGAATATGTTATAAATTCGATGCCTTTTGACATCAACAAAAAAATAGCCATTGGTTTCAGGAATTTGGCACAAGCCAATTACAAAATTACGGTTAATCAAATCTCAAATATTACCGAAGTCGAAAATGTATACTTACACGATAAAATTACTAATCAATACTATGACATCAAAAATAGTTTTTATGATTTGACTTTGCCAGCAGGGACTTACAACACACGCTATGAAATCACCTTTAAAAACGGCACTTTAGGAGTTGATACGTTAGCAAAAAACAACTTCGTGGTTTTTCAAGATAACACTACCAAAAATCTAACAATTAACAACCCATCAAAGTTAGAAATCATATCTTGTGGTTTGTATGATGTGGCCGGAAAGTTGATTTTTCATAAAACCCAGTTGGGAACCGAATTATCCTATCGATATCCGACCTCAAATTTAAGCGATGGAATTTATATTGTAAAGTTATCCGGTACTGACAAGATAGAGATGGGGCAAAAAATCATCATCAAAAACTAACTTCCAAAAAAAATGAAAAGAACTGATGCAGTCTAAAATGATTGCATATTTTGTTTCTTATAAATTTTATCTTTGTGAAAAATCGCCCCATTTGAATCAACACTTAAACCTACCGTTTCCAAATTCTATTTCTGTCTCCATTAAACGGGAAGACTTGATTCACCCTATTGTTTCCGGAAATAAATTCCGAAAGTTGAAATACAACCTGGTTCAGGCAAAAGCAGAAAAACAAGATACATTACTCACTTTTGGGGGCGCCTTTTCCAATCATATCGCCGCGGTGGCTTTTGCGGGAAAGGAACAAAATCTCAAAACCATCGGGATTATTCGAGGGGAGGAATTGAGAAATAAAATTTACGAAAATCCAACCTTACAGTTTGCCCAAGATTGCGGCATGCATCTAGAGTTTGTGACTCGGGAAGCCTATCGCCAGAAAACTGAACTTGGTTTTTTGGAAAATTTAAGATCCAAATTTGGTGCGTTTTATCTTATACCAGAAGGCGGAACCAACAAACTCGCGATTAAAGGCTGTGAGGAAATTCTAAGTGACGAAGATGCCTCATTTGATTATATCTGCTGCTCCATTGGAACAGGTGGAACAATTACCGGGATAATAAACAGTCTTTTGCCACACCAAAAAGTTTTAGGATTTCCGGCATTAAAAGGCGAATTTTTAAAAGATGAAATTCGTATTTTTGCTCAGAATGAAAACTGGGAAGTTATTACTGAGTATCATTTTGGAGGTTATGGAAAGGTAAGCCCGGAATTAATTGCATTTATGAATCAGTTTTATAAGGAAAGTCAAATTCCTCTGGATCCAATTTATACGGCAAAGATGGTTTATGGCGTTATGGATTTGATTGAAAAGAATTATTTTCCAAAAAAATCAAAAATTTTACTCATTCACACCGGTGGAATTCAGGGAATTCAGGGAATGAATTTGAAATTAAAAGCAAAAAATTTACTAACCATAAATTTCGATGATTAAAAAAAGTTTTCTTTTTCTTTTGACCATTCTTATCGTGGGTTGTAACCCGGGCAAATCGGTGATTCATACTACCAAAAATGGCATTTCTTCAGGGGTTACTAAATCAAGAAAAACGATTTCAAATAATCCAAAATCCGAGACACTTGAAGCAACAAGTCGAGTAAAAGTAAGCCCGGAAATGGTTGTGGACTACATTAAAAATTATAAAACGGTGGCACAAGCCAATATGAAAAAATATGGCATTCCGGCAAGCATCATTTTAGGGCAAGCCCTATTGGAATCGGGTTCAGGAACAGGAACTTTATGTGTACAGGCAAATAATCATTTTGGTATCAAATGCGGGAGTGATTGGTCAGGTCAATCCGTAAAATTCAATGATGATGCTGTAGATGAATGTTTTAGAAAATACAAAAACTCTTATGATTCTTTCAGCGATCATTCGCTATTTTTAACGACCAAAAAAAGGTATGCAAATCTTTTTAATTTAGACCATACCGATTATAAAGCATGGGCGATGGGATTAAAAGAAGCCGGATATGCTACAGATTCCTTATATCCTTCAAAATTAATCACCCTGATAGAGAAATATCAATTGTATCAATATGATGAAACAGACACTTCGCACTATACTAATCAAGAGAAAACAATCAAGCAAAACTTAAAATTTGACAGTCACATAGTAGCAAAAGGAGATACCTTGTATTCTATTTCTAAAAAATACAACATTCCTATTGATGATTTAAAAAGAAACAACAGGCTTCAAAACGAAGCTTTATCCATTGGGCAAACCATAAATATCTTAAAATAATAAACATGTTATATCAAAGAAGCAGTCAGCTTTTTGCTGAGGCTGAAAAAGTAATTCCGGGCGGCGTAAACTCACCCGTTCGCGCATTTAAGGCCGTTGGCGGAACCCCTATTTTTGTTAAAAGTGCCAAAGGTGCTTACTTGTTTGATGAAGATGGAAATAAATTAATCGACTACATCAATTCTTGGGGACCCATGATTTTAGGTCATGCCTTCGAGCCTGTGGTGCAAGCCGTAATCGAAAAAGCCAAACTAGGAACTTCTTTTGGCATGCCTACGGAACTAGAAACCCAAATTGCAGCTTTGGCCATTTCGATGGTGCCCAATATTGACAAAATCAGGTTTGTAAATTCAGGAACAGAAGCTTGTATGAGTGCGGTTCGGTTAGCCCGTGGGTTTACCAAAAAAGATAAAATCATAAAATTTGCCGGTTGCTATCACGGCCATTCCGATTCTTTTTTGATTCAAGCCGGAAGTGGTGCCGTTACTTTTGGGACACCCAATAGTCCTGGTGTTACTGCAGGAACCGCAAAAGACACTTTGCTGGCAAAATACAACGACTTGGAAAATGTAGCCCAATTAATAGCGGCTAATAAAAACGAAATTGCAGCCATAATTATTGAACCGGTCGCTGGAAATATGGGTTGTATTCCTCCGAACAAAGGATTCCTAGAAGGAGTAAGACAACTTTGCACCGACAATGGAATCCTGCTAATTTTTGATGAGGTAATGACAGGGTTTCGATTGGCTAAAGGTGGCGTTCAAGAATTATTCAATATCAAGGCCGATATTGTTTGCTTCGGAAAAGTAATTGGGGGCGGTTTACCTGTGGGGGCTTTTGCTGCGAGAAATGAGATAATGAATTATCTGGCGCCATTAGGACCCGTTTATCAAGCGGGAACCTTATCCGGAAATCCATTGGCAATGGCAGCAGGATTAGCCATGCTTCAAGCTTTGGACGCTGATAGTGGAATTTTTAAAAGATTAGAAGAAAAAACGGCCTATTTGGCGGCTGGAATCGATAAAGTTTTAAAAGCAAACAAGGTAGCTTTTACCATTAATAGAATTGGCTCCATGGTTTCGGTACATTTTGATGTCGCTCCAGTAATCGATTTTCAAAGTGCTGCAAAAGGAGACAATGAAACCTTTAAAAAATTCTTTCATGGATTGCTGCAAGAAGGGATTTATATTGCACCATCAGCTTATGAAACTTGGTTCATCACCGATGCGCTTTCTTATGAGGATTTGGATTTCACCATTCGGGCGGTAGATAGGGTTTCTAAAACTTTTTAAAGACAAAGTTTTATTTGTCATAAATTATGAACCCACAAATAGTTAATCTAGATTGTCATCCTTTAGCTTAGAATACCTTTTTTTTACAAAATTACCCATTTTATAGGACAAAGAAAACATGGCATAGCGTTTTAAAACCGTGTTTTCTTCATCTCTGATAGTTGTTGCCGAGATGGTTCTAGTAGCACTTTGGTTTTGATTTAAAACATCATACACCTTTACTTTTAATATCATTTTTTTATCGAAAAGACCATAGGATAAACTGGTGTTCCATAAATAAAAATCTTTTTTGAAATCATCCGATATGTTAGAGTTGTAAGTATATCCAAAATCATTACCCCAAACCCAATTTTGAGGCCAATAGGAAGTAGTCTGTAAATTTATCGTATGCAAAACGTTAGAAATAGCATCAATCCTATAATTTTCGTATTTGGTCTCGTTGTAGGTAAATTTATAAGAAGGAGCCAAGGTAAGCAACTCTCCATAATCATAACTTAAATAAATACTTGGTGTCACTCGTACTGATTTGGCATTGAACAAAATCGCATTGGTATATCCTTTAACAAAGGAATAATTTCCATTTAGATTCATTCCATAGCGAAAAAAATGAGCTTCATTTTTTTGATTTTGATTCCAGCCACCCCCAATTGATGAAGAATGAGTATCATCAATATTTACATAAGTTGTCGTCTTTTTTCCATTGGTATCGTATACAGAAGTCGACACAATTTCATTTTTATAATAATTTGTTTTTAAATTCAAATGGTAACCTGTACGCTTTCTAAAATTATAGTTTTTTAAACTAATACTTCCTGTATGTGTTCCGCTGGGGTTCAAGTCTGGATTTCCAATAATCGTTACTAAAGGATTAGATAAATTCGCCACCGGAATTAATTGTACAGAGGTGGGCAGGTCGTTATTGAAATCGTATTTTATTGTGAAAAATTTAGACTTATTTATTCGATATCTTATTTGTGCATTGTAGTAAGGAAGAATATATTTTTGACTGAAATTAGTATCTTTATTTAAATAAAAAGAATGGTTATCATAATCGACAACCGATGTACTAGAATTAAGAGTAAAAGTGTATTTATTCTTTTCATAGGTTAAGCCCACTTTGGGCCTAATAGAATTTCGACTAGAATTCGTATAATTGGATTGAAGATCATTTAAGTCTGTATACGATTGTGAACTTGCGTCAAAATCATAGGTTTTCAAATCATTTATTTCACTTATCCAATCAAAATCTGCCCCTACACGCACTCGCAAAGAATCGGTTATAGGTTCTGTAAATTCGACATCCATTGAATTTGAATTGAAATTATTGTTTGTTAAAATGTTTTGATCTCGATCAATATTGGGTTTGTTGTTTTTAAAGAAAACCGTTTTGGACGATGTCAATCCTTCTGAATCAACGGAAGTATAGCTATTGCTATAAACAAAACTTAGATTACGGAGTTTTTTGCTAAATGTTTTATTCAAGTTTATGGTATTCCCTAAAACTAAATTATCAATTTCTTTGTTGGATTTTGTGTCACTTTCATTAATATCTTCTTCTTTATCATTTTTCGTTTTACTGGAAGTAATGAGATTATTGTCCGAATGGGTTTGATTGATATCTGGAGTTATAACCAACCTTATCGATGGAGTCACTTTATATTCTATTTCAAAATTTGCTTTATTAACCGTTTTCTCATTCTTAGTTTTGGATTCAGATTCTGTAAAATTGGCGCCAGTAGGCAAAAAACTGACTTGCTTGGCTTTACTTTCATTGTTATTTACAGTGCTTTTATAATCATAACTCCCTACAGCTTCCATCTTTTTACTCCATTGATCCGCATAACTGAATCCGGCAATATTCGATTGCGTTATGCCTTTCCCTGGTGGCGTGGTTGTCTCGGTTTTGCTATTGCGACCTCCGCCCATATTATCAAAAACATCATCCATCGAAAACCCAGAGGCATTGATATTATTGGAAGACCCCAACACGCTAATCTTTTGTTTATTATTGAAAAAATTTAGAATAAAACTACTTTCGTACCGCTCATCGGATCCATATCCTCCCAGAAATTTGCCAAACGTTCCTTTGTTTTTCTTCTCGTCAATTGTGAAATTAACACTCGAAAAATCGGAAGTGGATTCCTGTTTCGCTAATTCTTCTTTTTTGGTTTTAAAATCAGAAACTTGTATTTTATTAATAATTTCGGCAGGTAGATTCTTGAGAACCATTGCGCCTTCTTTGTCAAAAAAAGGCTTTCCGTTGACTAATACCTGATTCACTTCCTTTCCGTTGACAGTAATTTTTCCGTTATTATCAACATCAAAACCAGGAAGTTCTTTCAATAAAGTCTCAACATTAGAATCAGGACGAACTTTGAAAGAGGAAGCATTATATTCTAGCGTATCTTTTTTTATTTTGATAGGAATTTCTTTTACAACAACAACTTCATCTAAAGTATAAGAATTACTCAACAAGTATATTTTACCAAAATCCTTACTATCCCTGAGGTCTGTATGTTCTTCTACAAAGGTTTGATATCCAGTTTGATTTACTTTTAGTAAAACAGGGGCGTCATATTTTCTGGTATTAATTTTAAACAATCCTTTTTTGTCTGTAGCAGTAAATTCAATTATTGTGGAGTCTTTTACATTGGAAAAATATACTGTAGCGGATTCAAGAGGCATTTGAGTATTGATATCCAAAACGATTCCGCTGAGGCTAATATCATTTTGAGCAAAAGTGGTAATTGAAAAGAAAAAAAACAGAAGTGAACGAAAAAAATTTGACATATAAAAAAATAGACTATTGCTAAGACCCAATCTGTATGAAAAGGTTTAAAGATAAATTATTTTATTCTTTAATCCCGATTAGCAAAAAATAATTGTCCACTAGATTAAACAAATATATTGCCTACCGGTATTAACCACAGCAAAATTACAATTGGTATAATAACCGAAGAATTTCACTTTAATTACAAAAGCAAAAAAAATCCCGATTGCTCGGGACTGTTTTTTATTTTTCTCTAATATAGATGTCAATTGGAACACCTGAGAAATCCCAATTTTCTCTGATTTTATTTTCTAAATACCGTTTGTAAGGTTCCTTCACATATTGCGGCATATTGGCAAAAAACACAAACTGCGGCGTTGGCGTTGGCAACTGCATACAATATTTAATTTTCACATATTTCCCTTTGGTGGCGGGTGGCGGATAAGCCTCAATCACTTTCAACATAAATTCGTTGAATTTTGAAGTCGCAATACGTTGCTGTCTGTTTTCGAAAACCTGAACAGTCGCCTCCAATGCTTTCAGCAAACGTTGTTTAGTTAGGGCAGAAACAAAAAGAATAGGCACATTGGTAAAAGGCATTAATTCTTCTCTGATTTTTTCTTCATAGTCACGGGTTGACATGGTGTCTTTTTCGACCAAGTCCCATTTGTTGACCAAAATCACTACTCCTTTACGGTTTTTTTCGGCCAACCAAAAAATGCTTTGGTCCTGGCCTTCAAATCCTCGTGTGGCATCTATAATTAGGATACAGATATCGGAATGCTCAATGGCTCGAACAGAACGCATCACCGAGTAAAACTCTAAATCTTCCTTCACTTTCGCTTTACGACGTATTCCGGCGGTATCAACCAAGTTGAATTCAAAACCAAAACGGTCGAATTTAGTATCAATGGCATCACGGGTTGTTCCCGCAATGTCAGTTACCATAAAACGTTCTTTGCCAATCAGGGCATTTATAAAGCTTGATTTTCCGGCATTAGGACGACCTACAACCGCAAAACGAGGCAACACGATTTCTTCCTGAACTGGTTCTGGTTTCACTGGAAAAGAATCAATCAATGCATCCAACAAATCGCCTGTTCCACTCCCGGAAATACTCGCAAACGTATAATATTCGCCCAAACCAAGGTTGTAAAATTCGACTGCATCTTTTTCACGCATGGCATTATCGACCTTATTCACAGCCAGTAAAACCGGTTTTTTTACTTTACGCAACAATCTGGCAACTATATCATCCATCGGCGTAATTCCTTCTTCCACGTCAACCACAAAGATAATGACATCGGCTTCATCAATGGCTAACTCTACTTGCTTGCGGATTTCGCCTTCAAAAACGTCATCCGATCCACGAACATAACCACCCGTATCAATTACTGAAAACTCCTTCCCGTTCCATTCGCTTTTTCCATAGTTCCTGTCACGGGTCACTCCCGAAACCGAATCTACAATAGCTTCTCTCCTTTGTATCAGCCTATTAAAAAGCGTCGATTTTCCTACGTTTGGTCTTCCTACAATGGCTACAATGTTATTCATATTTAATGATTTAAGACCTGTCTGCCGACAGGCAGGTTGCGGATTTAAGATTGCAGATATTTGGTAACCAAAATCATTATTCTTAAAACGCAAATAATACGGTATTTTTAATTTTTTGCAAAGGTAGTTTTAATAAATGGATTTTTTAATTTTTAGAACTTTCCGATAATCTAAAAATCTAGCTATTGTATCCAAAACGCTTCAACATATTCGCGTTGCTTCTCCAATTTTTGTTCACTTTTACATACAATTCGATATGGATTTGCTTCCCGAAAAACTTCTCTAAGTCAGCACGGGCTTCCATTCCTACTTGTTTTAAGGCTGCACCTTTATGACCAATGATGATTCCTTTTTGGGTTTCGCGTTCCACCATAATCAGGGAACGAATTCGAATGATGTTTTCGTCTTCAAAAAATTCTTCTGTAACGATTTCTACCGCATACGGAATTTCTTTACTGTAATTCAATAAGATTTTCTCGCGAATGGTTTCGTTTACAAAGAAACGTTCGGGTTTGTCGGTCAATTGGTCTTTTGGATAATACGCCGGCGATTCCGGCAACAATTCAATTATCCTTTGAAAAACTTCGGGAACGTTGAAATTTTGCAGGGCTGATATGGGATAAATTTCCGCGTTCGGAACTTTCTCTGTCCAGAAAACCACTTGTGTTTCTAACTGTTCTTGATTTGAATTGTCAATTTTATTTAATAGCAACAACACTGGAATGGTAGAATGAATTATTTTATTGAAAAAAGCTTCGTCTTTCAATTCTTGTTCGCCAATTTCGACCATATAAATCAAGATATCGGCATCTTCAAAAGCAGATTTCACAAAGTTCATCATCGACTCCTGCATTTCATAAGCAGGCTTGATGATTCCGGGTGTATCGGACAAAATCAATTGAAAATCTTCTCCGTTTACAATCCCCAAAATACGGTGACGAGTGGTTTGCGCTTTTGAGGTAATGATGGATAACCGTTCTCCAACAAAAGCATTCATCAAGGTTGATTTCCCTACGTTTGGATTTCCGATGATATTTACAAAACCTGCTTTGTGAGCCATACCGTTTATTGGTTAAAATAAATTATAAAATGACGATGCCAATTATAACATGGTCTTTGGTATTCGTTTTTCCTTTATTTAGGACGCAAAGGTAAACAAAATAGTATTCAACAAGGCGAAGAAAAAGTGATGCCTGGCGAACCAACAAAATTCAGTACTAAAAACGCTTCTAAATTATTCATCGTTTTAGAAGAGTAAGAATAAAAAATAATTGCCGAATGATTTGAGTGGATTGCTGTTATTTAAGACTGAAAATTGTTCAAATTAAAAATAATTTCTATTTCTTTTTTAAAGAATATTTAAACTTATTTTAAGGATTTTTTTTACAATAACGTATGATAACCAAACCAATTTAACACCTGACTAATCCAAAATTATTTGTATATTAGATTTGTAATCATCGGAATATCTAATATTTTTTTTACAATCAAATATTTAAATTTCAAATATTTAAAACTATTGATTAAAATGTCCACAAAAAGTTTTTTTTAAAATAAAGAAAAAAAATACACCAATCTGTACAATATGTATACTAATCCCGTACTTTTATCCTTGACGAGAGTATTACTTTTACATTCTTAATTTTATTTAAAAAAGATTAACAACAAAACCAATTAACAACAAAATGAACAAATTATGAAAAAACCAATTTTACTGTTTCTCTTCATTTTTACCTCTATCCTTAATGCGCAAACCGATAAATTAAAAATTACCGGTACAGTGGTTGATGCTAAAGGCGAGGGAATACCGGCCGTAAACATTACTTCTGATGATCAGAATATCCAAACTGATATTGAGGGAAAATACGCTATTAATGTAAAAAGTTCAAAATCAATTTTGAGATTCACCTCTATAGGGTTTGAAGCTCAAATAGTGGTGGTAGGAAAAAACAAAGTAATTGATGTCAAATTGTTGGAATCAAAAAATATTCTGGACGAGGTAGTTGTTATTGGTTACGGTACTCGAAAAAAATCTTTGGTTACAGGTTCCATCTCTAAATATACAAACGAAAAACTCGACGAGATTGCCGTATCTAGGGTTGATCAAGCCTTGCAGGGCAAGATTGCCGGTGTTCAGGTTCAAAATATTTCCTCAGAAGCTGGAGCAGACGCTGTAATATCAATTAGGGGAATTAGCTCGGTGAATGCTGGCGCCAGTCCGCTTGTGGTGGTTGATGGCCAACCCATTCCTGACGGATTGGCCTCTATAAATATGGCTGACATTGCCTCAGTAGAGGTTTTGAAAGATGCTGCCTCCGCTGCTATTTATGGTTCACGAGGGGCAAGCGGTGTTATACTGATAACCACTAAAAGCGGTAAAACCGATAAAGTGAAATATGCCTTTAAGTATTCTAGTGGATTTAAATCCGCCTATAAAATGTATCCAATTATGAATACTACAGAATACGTAAATTTGTTGTACAAAGAAAAAGCCATTAGAAAAGAAACTAAAGATCCGTATCTTTTAGCTAGTCCCTCTTTAGATTTCATTCTTTATGGAGGTACTTTAACCAAACAAAACAACATCCTAGCGGGTTACATCATTGAACAAACTATGTTAGGCGGAAAAGGATTTGACTATCAGGACGAAGTATTGCAAACCGCAGCGTTTAAAAACATACAAATGAATGCCACTGGAGGCACCAAAGGAATGCGATATTTTGTTTCGGGAGGATACCAAGGCGACGAAGGAATAATGCTTAAAAGTGATTTTGAAAAATTAAATTTCAGAACAAAATTAGATATTGATTTGAGTAAAAAAATAAAGCTTTCAGTAAACCTAAACCCTTCTTATCAGAGTAAAGCATCTCCTTCAGAAAATTTTACTAATTTTTGGCGAAATCCAAGTTGGCTTCCTTTTAAACACAATGAGTTAACTGCTAAATTTGTTAGAGATAACAATACTAATTTTCAAAATATTCAAGCTGGTGATTTTGCTCAACCGCGACATTTTACGGATCTTGATTATTCCTCATTCAATCCCGATGGCACTCCTTTCTTAATGCCTGACGGCTCGACTTTTGTTACTGCAGTAGGTTCCCCATCCAACTCTTCACAAAACAATTCATTATCTTCATTGGTTAGTCAAGACATTAACGCCAAAGCCTATGGTTTGCAAGGTGGATCTACCCTTTCTCTTAACATTCTTCCAGGTTTAGATTTTAAAACCATGGCAACTGTATACATGAAATACGATACCAAGTTAGAATGGGCCAATAGAAATGCTGAGGCTGATGGAGTAGTTAACTCGGGTATTTATTCTAATAATTCGTATGTTGATTTATTAAGTGAAAACACATTAAATTACAAAAAGGAATTTGAAAGTCATTCCCTTGATTTTTTGTTGGGTTACACTGCCCAAAAAACCAAAACTACCAAAACACAAACAACAGGAAGAGATTATGCTAGTGATGACATTCGCACTTTAAATAGCGCTTTATTTATTGATAAATTAGGAACTTTTGGGTCACAAAATCAAATAGGCTTAGTATCCTATTTAGGAAGGGTGAATTACGCCTTCAAAAGCAAGTATTTGTTATCAGCAAGTTATCGTACCGATGGTAGTTCTTACTTTGGACCGGGTAGTAAATGGGGGGCTTTTCCAGCAGCTTCCGTTGGATGGGTAGCTAATAAAGAAACTTTTTTAAATAAAGTAGAATGGTTAAGCAAACTTACTTTTAGAGGAAGCTATGGCGTATCTGGTAATAATAGAATTTTGGATTTTGGATTTTCTAATTTGCTAAATTCTGCTGACTATTCCTTTGGATTGGGTAACGGAATACAGACCTCTGGACAGGCGGCAACATCTACCATAAATGCAAATGAAAATATTACTTGGGAAAGTACTTATCAAACCAATGTAGGTTTAGATTTAGCTTTGTTCAATAGTAGATTAAATTTGACTGTTGATGTATATGAATCTTTAACTGATAAATTACTCTTACAACAAGCTACCATGGCCTTTACAGGAGTACCGCTTTCATGGAATAACTTAGGAAGTCTAAATAATAAAGGGTTTGAATTTGAACTATCAACGACCAACATTAAAACGAAAAATTTTAAATGGACCACCTCAGGCAATTTATCGCATACGGAAAATAAAGTTAGAGAGTTAGGTGCTGAAAAATATTTGCGCAATCAGGGAGAGCGTACTGAAATTTATCAAACTAAGGTTGGAGATCCTTTAGTGCAATTCTATGGATTTAAAACCGATGGTATTTGGAAGTCCCAACAAGAGATTATTGATGCTAAAGCTGCAGGTTTGACTACTACTCTACCTTCTTTATTCACCGTTGCAGGATTGAAATTGGTCGATATTGATGGGAATAATATAATCAATAATGATGACAGAACAGTTATAGGAAATCCTTATGCTGATTTTACTTGGGGAGTCACTAATACATTTAACTATAAGGCTGTTGATCTTAGCTTTTCCTGGCAAGGAGTTCAAGGAGGTCAGTTAATTAATGGGGATCCTAATTATAGTGACACGAGATCAAGAAATAGAAATTACAATGCCAATCGTTGGATTAGTCCTGAGAATCCTGGGGATGGCAAAACACCCTATGAAGATGTAGGTTTCAACTGGTTGCTTACTGATTATGTAGTGGAAGACGCTTCTTATTTTGCCCTTAGAGAGGTTAATATAGGCTATACTGTACCGAATGCTTTTTGCAAGCAAGTAGGTTTAAGTTCTGTGCGCCTCTACTCTTCAGGTCAAAATCTTTATTTTCAATCGGCTAAAAGTTATAGAGGTATTAACCCTGAAGGTCGAGCCAACTCGGGGCCATATGCTTCTGCCATTGTAGCGGGCTATCAAAGAGGAAGTTTTCCAATACCTAAAACTGTTGTTTTTGGTATAGATATTAATTTTTAATTTATAAAAAACTTGATAATGAAAAAATCATTCAAATATATTAGCGTTCTTCTTTTAGTAGGTATAAGTGGTTGTACTGACATCATTGATTTGAATTCGGAGTCCAACATTGCAGCTGATGATTACTATACTACTTTTACTGAACTTCAAGCAGGATTAACAAGTTGTTACAAGGGTCTTCAAAAACCATTAGTTGAAGAGTGGTCATTGACAGAAATGCGTAGTGACAACACATTAAGTGATACCGGATCGAGTACTTCAACAGTAAATCAGGATTTCAGTTACTTAGACCAGTTTTATCCCCCTACAAGCCATCAAGGAAATTATAATTACTGGCTCAACACCTATAACAATATTAGAAATACAAATATTATTTTAGCTAAATTAGGTGCAAAATATGATTCAGCAAGTGGTACAATTATTTTAGACCAAACAATTCCTTTAATAATTAGTGTAAAAACTGGTAATGTAGATTTTCTATCTAATTATAAACGAAACGTGATGGCAGCTGAGGCCTCTTTTATCAGAGCCTATCACTATTTTAACTTAGTGCGTTTGTACGGAGGTGTTTTTCTTATAGATGAAGTGCTAACTCCTGCAGAAGCCAAAACAATTAACCGTTCCTCTGTTGACGATATTTATAAATTAATTATAGCTGATTTGAACAGTGCTATTACTAACGGAAATAGAGCCACTTATACTACTCTAATTGCAAGTCAACAGGATCAAATCGGTCATGCTAACAAGTGGGCGGCGCAAGCGCTATTGGCCAAAGTATATCTTACCTTAGGCAGAAAAGATCTAGCAGCTCCTTTATTACAGTCAGTAATAAGTTCCAGCGGTTATGGTTTAGAAACCACGTACGCAAATGTTTTTTCCAGTAATAATGAAATGAACAAAGAAATCCTTTTTGCAGTCCGATTTAAGTCTGGAGGTGTTGGTATGGGCAACCCCTTGTCCAACCTATTTGCACCAAGCAATAGTGGTTTGGCGGTTATAAACGGCGATGGTAAAGGGTATAACACTCCAACTACCGAATTGACGACTACTACTTATGGGACTTCAGACCCCTCTGCTGCCAGAAAATTGGTTAATTTCTCCTCTTTTGTAGGGAAATTTTATATTAGTAAATACATTTCTAAAACAGCTTTAGCTAATGACGCTGAAAATGACTGGCCCGTTATTCGATATGCAGATGTATTGTTGATGAAGGCCGAAGCTGACGGAAATAGTCCAGCCAGTATGGGACTAATAAATCAAGTTCGAGTGAGAGCTGGATTAACCGGACTATCAACAACCGCAACTGATGCTGTTTTTGAAAAAGCATTGTCCAACGAAAGAAGATGGGAACTTGCCTTTGAAAACCAAAGATGGTTTGACTTACTTCGATATACTACAACTACATCAACCGTTTCGCTTCCTTCAGACCCGTATCCCGGATTAAAAATTCAAGGAGCTGAATATACAATGAAAGCCCATTTTGCTCGCTTGTATGCTAGTGTATATACAAAATTTGCTAACACGCTGCCTTTAACACTTGAGCAACTTTTGGAAAATGCTAACACTAACCGTTTTTTACTGCCAATACCACAATATGAAATTGACACCAATTCAAATATAGTGATCCCACAAAATCCGAGTTACTAAAAGATCGATTTTCATACCATTTTAACTGCATTTGCAGTTAAAATTATCCAAAAACACCCAACAACAATTCTTATAGAAAATGTTGTTGGGTGTTTTGTTATTACTATTTCTTCTTAATTGTTTGGGTATTATATAAAATATATAGTAGTATTCCTTTCTAGACTAATGAATGTTTTTGCTAAATTTATGCTACTCCAAAGGTTTGGGATAGATCAGTTTTTAAAAGAGTATAGGAAACAAAAAACCCATCCTCAAAATGGGATGGGTCCTCCTTAGTAGCGGGAACAGGACTCGAACCTGTGACCTTCGGGTTATGAGCCCGACGAGCTGCCTACTGCTCTATCCCGCGTTGTTTCGGATGCAAATATACGGCGAATTTCGCCAAATACAAGTGATTTATCAAAAATTATCAAAATTTTATATATTGAACTAATTGGGATGCTTTTAAAAAAAAACTGTGAAGCGGACTTCACAGTTTTAACCAAACAAATTATTGAAATTACTATTACAAACTTATTAAAAACAAAAAACAATATTTTTTTTCTCCGATAAATCTAATTAATCTTCCGAAGCAAAGGCTTTATCTTTATCCAGTACCACTTTCAAGGTTGTGGCCACCCCTTCATTATTGATCATCGTCATGTTTAAAACATCTAATTTAGCTAAATCTTTAGAAACCAACCCGCTAAATCTATTGTATGAAATATTCATTTCTTTTAGCTTACTCAATTTTTCCAAATCAAATGGAACTTGCCCTTTCATGACATTATCAAATAAACTTAATTGCTCTAGTTGACTTAAATTTGAAATAGACCCACTAAGGGAACCGCTTATTTTATTACTATTTAAAAGCAATACTTTTAAATTTTTAATGTCATATATCGAAGAGGGTATTTGACCTTCGATTTGATTATTGTATAAAGACAATGTTTCTAAATGGTTTAATTTACCAATTTCAGTAGGGATTTCTCCAGTTAAGCTATTCATAAATAATTCTAATGTTTTCAAAGAAGCCACCTCCCCTATCGTAGCAGGAATAACACCTGACAATAAATTGAATGACAAATTAAGTGTTTCTAAGGATTTCATTTCACCTACAGCGGATGGAATCGATCCTGAAATAAAGTTTTTAAACAAATCCAAGTTCTTTAAATTCACTAAGCCCGAAATTTCGGAAGGCAACTTACCTACTAGGTTATTATTGGGTAATTGTATTGAAATCACCTTGTCGTCTTGTAACACTATCCCGAACCAATTAGAAACAGGTGCTTTTAAATCCCATTTTACAGTCCAATCACTACCATTTGTAGCATCATATAATTTTAAAAGTGCATTTTTTTCTGTAACTGAAACCTCGGCTTTCATTATAAGAGAAAATGCGAATACTAAAACTAAAGTATATAAATTCTTCATGGCAACAATTTTTATTCAATTAATACATATCAAAAGTAACGGCTTTATTATTATTATACAAAAATAATCGATAAAATACATTTTTTTTAAATAAAAGTAAGATTAATCTTTATTAAATGATTAAAAAATGGTTAGTTAGCATTTAATTTTGGATGATACTAAATTACCAAATGTCGGTTTGACTTTATCGAAAAAAATCCTTTATTTCCTTCTTTTTGCTGTTTTCTCGCCCTTTTAAAACAATCGTAATCGGGAGTGTCCTTCCAGGCTCATTTTTAAATAAAAAAAAAACAGGAAACTATAACTTTAAAAAAATTGTACTCGTTGTAGAGCTTTCATCCTATTGCCTCATTTGAAAACAAGGGTATCTTTTATAAAATTTCTTCTATTAAAGATGCCAATTTAAAATCCTTTTCCGTCAAACCTTTAGGGTCATGAGTCGTTAATCGAATGTGTACTTTATTATACACATTAAACAATTCAGGATGATGGTTTATTTTTTCGGCTAGCACCCCCAATTTAACGATAAAACCCAATGCCTCTGTAAAATCCTTAAATACAAATTTCTTTTCAATTCCATCATTTTCAAAATACCAATTCTTTAAATTTGCCAATAAAGATTTTGCCGTTTGTTCGTCATAAATATCCATAATTTGATTTTTTATAAAATTAGTTAAATTTTACCCAATTCGTCTATCAATGCAGTATTTGTTCTACTTTAGTAAAATATATGAACGGTTGATTGTAATGTTTTTTTTGAAATTAATAATAACGATTTGTTTCAATCTACCTGATTTTCAGGATCATGAAGTTTTTCATTACATAGTCTTCGACAAGCTCAGACTGACATCGCATACTAAATCAATTTCAATAGCAACTTGTGAAAATCAATTTATAAAAGCGTTTAAGAAATATGCCTAGTCAGCAAAACTATAATTTCACTTCTTTTGAACTCAATTTTAACTTATCAAATTTACTATTCTTATAAAAATCTTCCATCCAAATGGGATGATTTGGCGAATAACAATATATTTCTTTCCTCTGATTATTTAGAAATTTTAGAGAAATCAGCGCCGGAAAACATGATTTGCCATTATATTGGTTTTTTTAGAGCCAAAGAATTAGTCGGAATTGCCCTTTCACAATTTTTGGATTTAATCAAGCTAGAGTCCTTTGGGGAACGTGACAAGTGTATTAAAACTTCGATTCGAAATAGTTTATTCAAAAACTTTTGTTCTCATGTTTTAATCATCGGAAACAATATGTTAACAGGGCAAAATGCATATGCATTTTCAGATCGAATAGATAAAAATACAGCATTATTATGCCTAAAAACTGCTTCAAAAAAATTAGAAACGATTTTCAAAAATAAAGGTCAAAAAATACATATAACTACTTTTAAAGATTTTCCACAAGAGGAAACTGAAATATTTCAAAAAGCAGGATTTGAAGATTATTTTCAGTTTTCGACCCAGCCCAATATGCTTTTTGCTATTCCAACCCATTTGAAAACGGAGCAGGATTACATCCATGCTTTATCAAAAAAATACCGAGATCAATACAAGCGTGCACGAAAAAAGGCGGAGAAAGTCGTTAAAATAAAAATGCACTTGAAAGACATCATAAAACACGAAGAAACTATTTATGATTTGTATTTTCACGTGGCCAAAAACGCCCATTTCAACACATTTTTTCTTGCCAAAAACCACTTTCGATCCTTAAAAGAAATACTAAAAGACCAATTTCTTTTTTACGGCTATTTTCTGGACGAAAAGTTGATAGGATTCAACACTATCATCAAAAATGGAGAAGTGATGGACACCTATTTTTTGGGATATGATGAAAGTATTCAACGCGAAAAAATGCTGTATTTGAATATGCTTTACGACATCATTGCCTATTCCATCAACAAGGGATTCAAAGAAATTGTATTTGCCAGAACCGCTCTCGAAATCAAAAGTGCTGTTGGAGCAAAGCCAAAAGAAATGTTTGGATACATGAAACATAGCAATCCAATTCTTGACCGCTTTATGGAAAAATTATTTTGTTATCTTGAGCCCAAAGTGGTTTGGAAGGAAAGAAATCCCTTTAAATAATATCTAAAATTATGGGATCGCCACTTTAATTTTACTTGACGAAATCTTAATATCAAGTTCGGTTTCGGTGCCACAATACTCGCCATCGATCTGAAAGCTTACTGGAAAATTAGTTTTAATCGTTGCTTCATCGGCAGACAAAATTTCAATATCTTTATGATTCAAAGGCATATTCCCGGTGATAATTTCCCCAAAAATCATCAAATCCAAGTTTTTTAAAATAACCAATTCAAATTTTCCGTCATTCATTACTCCATCTGGATTAATCACTATTCCTGTGCCATATTTTTTGGAATTGGCAATGACTATCATTCTTGCCTCACATTCGATAGTTTGATCCGCAACGGTAATCGTTGCCATGAAGGGTTGTCCTACATCCATTAAGGTATTAATTGCTTGCAAAAAATAACCCCATTTACCCCGTATAGTACTTTTTTCATAGTTTTTGATGAGTTCTGCATTCAAACCCAAATCGCTCAAGTGAAAACATTTTTGGTCATTGATAAGAATTGTATCAAGTTCAATATAATTATTATGAAAGGCGATTTCAATATTTTCTTCGAGAGTTTTCATCAAACCTAAATCAACAGCTAACCCATTGGAAGATCCAGCAGGTAAAATTCCTAGAATCACATCCTGACTTTCTGTTGCTTCAGCAACCATTTTTATGGTACCGTCACCACCAACAATAATAATTCGCATTGGTTTATACCGTTTAAAAAGCGTTCTTACTTTTGAAATATCATCTTCGCCGGAAGTTTTAAAAAGAATGAGATTCCAATTTTCTTTTGCGACAAAATGTGTCACCGCCTCAATAAATTCTGATTTATCGACACCCCCAGAAATTGGATTAACAATAATCAACACATTATTTTTCAAGGTTTTACTTCTTTTATCTCTTAAATTTAAGTAATTTTAAGTACACTTCAAAATTTCAAATTCATGAAGCCTATTTTAAAACTATACCGAGGGTATGCCAATGAGCAGGAATTAATAGTGATGGGGCATGTTTTCAAACCAACGAAGAGAAAGGAATATGATTTTGAGAAAAAAAAATTCGAAAATGCCACTTCAATTATCAGTTTATTCAGATTGAAAACAGAGGCTAATGCAGATGTCTATTTAAAATACGGTAATACAAGAATCCATACCAAAACACTAGAAGACGGTTATTTTAAATTCTGCGTGCCTCTACCAAAAGATGTTGGATATGGTTGGATGGATTATCAAGTTAGTATTATTCATAGAAACGAAACCATAGTGAGTTCGGAAAGTTATATTCGTCCAAAAAGGGAAAATCTCGGTATTATTTCAGATATTGACGATACTTTTTTAATATCTTACACTGAAAAACCCTTGAAAAAATTATATCATTTATTGTTTCGAAATGTGAACAACCGAATGGTTTATGAAGATGTCGTTACTCATTATCAAGCCTTGAGTAATGCCGGAAAAACAGATGACGAGGAACAAAATGCCTTTTTTTTTGTTTCTAGTAGCGAATGGAATTTGTATCGTTTTATAGTGCGATTTACAGAAATTCACCAATTGCCAAAAGCAGTGTTATTGCTCAAGGATATTAAATCCCATCTTAGTGATTTTTTCTGGAACGGAAGAGGCGGTCATAACCACAAATTTGAAAAAATAAAACACATCCTTGAATTTTATCCCAATTTGAAATACGTTTTGATGGGTGACGATTCACAGCACGATCCCTTTTTGTATGAAGCCATTTGTAAAATTTTCCCAGTCACAGTGAAGGCGGTTTACATTCGAAAAACCGGCAAACAAGAGAAAGAAAAGGTTTCAATTGCATTGAAAAATCTAGAAAGTTTGGGAATTTCGGTTTGTTATTTTACCCAAAGCAGTGAAGCGATTTCGCACTCTAAAGCAATCGGACTGATTGAATAAATTAAGCATTATCGATTTCTTCCTGAACGATTTCCCAATCTAAAAGTAATTGATCCAATTCAGCTTTTTTCTTGTTGTAGGCCATGAAAAATTTAGCGTCCTCAATGTGTTTGTCGTAATTGGAAGTCAACATTTTGTCATCCTGCTGGATGTCTCTTTCCAATTGCTTGATTTGACTTTCAACCTTACTCAATTTATTTTGAAGCGCTTTCCCTTTTTTCTGCTCTTCATAGGAAACTTTGTTGCTCTCTTTTGGTGCAACCGCTTTCAAAGCGTCTTTTTTCTCGACTTCACGCATGTTCTCCATATTGCGTTGCTCTAAGAAATAATTGATGTCGCCTAAATATTCTTTTATTTTTTGGTTTTTGAATTCGTAAACTAAATTCGACATGCCTTGCAAGAAATCTCTATCATGAGAAACCAAAAGTAGCGTTCCTCCAAATTTTTGCAGAGCGGCTTTCAAAACATTTTTTGATTTAATGTCCAAGTGATTCGTTGGTTCATCCATCAACAACACATTGATAGGCTGTAATAGTAGTTTACAAAGCGCCAGTCGGTTTCTTTCACCTCCAGAAAGGACTTTTACCTTTTTCTCGACATCATCACCGCGAAACAGAAAAGATCCCAACATATCGCGCACTTTCATACGATTGGTGTCCATTGCTGCATCTTCCATAGTTTGCAATAATGTAATTTCACCGTCAAGGTATTCTGCCTGATTTTGGGCAAAATAGCCCAATTGTACGTTATGCCCTAATTTGATAGAACCTTGATATTTGAATTCATTTACAATTGCCTTGATAAAAGTGGACTTTCCCTGCCCATTTTGCCCAACAAAAGCAATCTTACTTCCGCGCTCCACCAAAAGTGAAATATCTTTTAAAATTGTTTTATCACCATATTTCTTGGTTACAGCCTCTGCTTCAATAACTACTCTTCCCGGCTCTTTTGAAACTGGAAAAGTAATATTCATCACGGAGTTATCATCTTCATCGACTTCGATCCGTTCGACTTTATCTAATTTCTTGATTAAAGATTGCGCCATCGAAGCTTTGGAAGCTTTGGCGCGGAATTTCTCAATTAACTTTTCAGTTTCCTCAATTTTTTTAGCTTGGTTTTTTTGGGTGGCTAATTGCTTTTCGCGGATTTCATGACGCAATTCCAAGTATTCAGAATAAGGTTTATTGAAATCATAGGCTTTTCCGAGGGATATTTCTATGGTTCTATTGGTCACATTATCCAAAAACATTTTATCGTGAGAAACAATCACAACAACCCCAGGATAATTGCGTAAGAAACTTTCTAACCAAATAATACTTTCAATATCTAGGTGATTCGTAGGCTCATCTAAAAGCA
Organism: uncultured Flavobacterium sp.; assembly: GCA_964535705.1. Taxonomy (GTDB): domain Bacteria; phylum Bacteroidota; class Bacteroidia; order Flavobacteriales; family Flavobacteriaceae; genus Flavobacterium. Next base: position 660 of record CAZHVE010000011.1, on the reverse strand, counting down.
AAACATCGTTTGCCTGCAATAATAACTTGGCTAATTCAATTCGCATTCGCCATCCACCCGAAAAAGTTTCGGTTTGATTGTCGAAAACTTCTCTTTTGAAACCCAATCCCAAAAGAATTTTCTCGGTATCACCCACATAGTTATAGCCTCCCAACAATTCGAAACGATGAGTATAATCGGATAAATCTTCTATAATTTGGCTATACCCGTCACTTTCATAATCCGTTCGAGTAACCAACTGATGGTTGATTTCCTCCAATTTTTTCTCTACAATTTTAATATCCGTAAATGCTTCATAGGCTTCTTCAAGTACCGTTCTTCCTTGTTCGAAATCAATATCCTGACGCAGGAAACCCATCCGAACTTCTTTTTCCTGAGAAATAACCCCCGAATCAGGTGCGAAATCTTTCGCCAAGATTTTGAGCATCGTAGATTTCCCCGCTCCGTTTTTCCCAACAAGTCCCACTCGGTCTCCGGCACCCAATCGAAAGGTAACTTCTTCAAACAAATAAGTTCCCCCAAAAGAAACGGATAAATTATGTATATTAAGCATTTATTGTGTTTTGTATTTGTAAATTTGTGGCTCCAAAAAAGGAGAAAGTAATTTTTTTGCAAATGTTAAAAAAAGGATCCAAATTAAATAGCATTTTAACAGGAACT
>CAZHVE010000010.1:28291-45858 GCA_964535705.1 uncultured Flavobacterium sp. | reverse complement strand
TACTGTTTCATTGTCCAAATTTACAATCCAAAATCCAAAAATTCAGTATAAAAATGTATCTTTGATAGTGTTTATTTAACAAAAACCATCTTTTATTTTATAAAACTATGGATTTTAATCTAACCGAAGAACATTTGATGATTCAACAAGCTGCAAGAGATTTTGCTCAAAACGAATTGTTGGCAGGAGTAATTGAAAGAGATCAAAAACAGATTTTTCCAGCCGATCAAATCAAAAAAATGGGCGAGCTTGGATTTATGGGAATGATGGTGAATCCAAAATATGGTGGGAGTGGACTCGATACGATTTCGTATGTTCTTGCCATGGAGGAAATTTCTAAAGTAGATGCTTCGGCTTCGGTGGTGATGTCCGTAAATAACTCGCTTGTTTGCTGGGGGTTGCAGGAATTTGGAACCGAGCTTCAAAAACAACAATGGTTGCCACTTTTGGCTTCTGGCGAAATCCATGGTGCTTTTTGTTTAAGCGAACCCGAGGCAGGAAGTGATGCCACTTCACAAAAAACCACAGCGATTGACATGGGAGATTATTATTTGGTGAATGGCACCAAAAATTGGATTACCAATGGGAACACAGCTTCGGTTTATTTAGTTATTGCACAAACTCACGTGGAGCAAAAAAGCAATGGCATTAATGTGTTGATCATGACTAAGGATATGCTTGGTTTTAGCATTGGTCCAAAAGAACATAAAATGGGAATTCGTGGTTCAGATACGCATTCATTGATGTTTAACGATGTGAAAGTACCCAAAGAAAACAGGATAGGTGAAGATGGTTTCGGTTTCAAATTTGCGATGAAAACCTTAGCCGGCGGAAGAATAGGAATTGCTTCTCAAGCCCTGGGAATCGCTTCTGGAGCGTATGAATTGGCTTTGAAATATTCGAAAGAACGCAAATCGTTTGGAACAGAAATCTGCAATCATCAAGTCATTGCATTTAAATTGGCTGATATGGCCGTTAATATTGAAGCTGCAAGACATCTTTGCTTGAAAGCCGCTTGGGATAAGGATAATGGAAAAAATTATGATATTAGCGGAGCGATGGCAAAACTTTTTGCCTCACAAACAGCGATGGATACGGCTATTGAAGCTGTTCAAATACACGGGGGCAATGGTTATGTGCAAGAGTATCACGTAGAGCGGATGATGCGAGATGCCAAGATTACCCAGATTTATGAAGGTACTTCTGAAATTCAGAAAATTGTGATTTCAAGAAGTATAATTGCGGGATCATAAACTTGCATTTAGTTGTTGAATCTACCTAGTATTTATAAATCTTTTAAAACCACTTTTTTTAAAGATTTTGCTTATTTTCGCTAGATGAAATGAGCACCAAACAAATTTAAATTTTGGTGAAAGTGAGGTGTACGGCTCGTGCGATAGCGAACAAGCAAAGCAATTCCATTTTACGTAAAAAAACAAATAGTATCTTCGAATGAAAAACATCATCATCACTGGAACTTCAAGAGGAATTGGTTATGAACTGGCTTTACAGTTTGCCAACGCCGGTCACAATGTATTGGCTATCTCTAGAAAAACGCCTCAAACTCTTATTGAAAACCAAAATATTACTTGTTTATCAGTCGATTTGTCCGATGAAATTGAAATGCAGAAAGTGGAAAATTTTCTCTCTCATTCATGGGCAAGGGTGGATGTAATAATCCATAATGCAGGCAGTTTATTGTTGAAACCTTTTTCGGAAACCACACAGACCGATTTTGAAAACATTTATAAAGTCAATGTTTTTGGCGTGGCTAATTTGACTCGTGTTTGTTTGCCTTATTTGCAAAAAGGGAGTCACGTGCTTACCATAAGTTCAATGGGCGGTATTCAAGGAAGCCTAAAATTTGCCGGTCTTGCAGCTTATAGTTCTAGTAAAGGAGCTGTGATTACATTGACAGAATTGCTGGCTGAAGAATACAAAGAAAGGGGAATTGCATTCAATGTTTTAGCTCTTGGCGCCGTTCAAACAGAAATGTTGCAAGAAGCATTTCCGGGTTATGAAGCGCCAATTTCAGCAAAGGATATGGCCAATTATATTTTTGATTTTGCCTTGACCGGAAATAAATATTACAATGGAAAAGTGTTGCAAGTTTCATCAACTAATCCTTAATTTAAATAACTTTTTGTCTTCTCGAGCGCAGTCGAGAGATTTTATAAATGAGCGATACACTTTCTAAATATCTTCCAGAACACGCCGTAAAACCTGTTTTCGAACTGATTGTGGCTAACGAAGTTCATCTTAAAATTGTCAATGAGCGTGTAACTCGACATGGTGATTACCGAAAGGGTTTGAGTGGAAAACACGAAATTACGGTCAACTCTAGTTTGAATAAATACAAGTTTTTGATTACGTTGGTTCACGAAATTTCTCATTTGGTGGCTTTCGAAAAATTTGGACGCGACATCAAACCACATGGAAATGAATGGAAATATTCCTTCCAACGATTGATGATTCCATTTATTCGTCCAGAGATTTTCCCGAATCATTTATTGCCGTTATTGGCAAGACATTTCAAAAATCCTTCTGCAAGTAGTGACACTGATGCCACCTTGGCATTGGCACTCAAACAGTTTGACACACAAAATGATAAAAACCATATCTTTGAAATCCCTTACGGCAGTATTTTCAGGATTCACAATGGCAAGATTTTTAAAAAAGGCGCTTTAAGGACGAAACGTTATGAGTGCTTGGAAATAAGTTCGGGAAGAACCTATCTTTTTAATCCAAATGCCGAGGTAGAATTATTGCCGAGTTGATTATATTTGCCACATTAATTAAAAATGTCACTTCATTTCAATACTAAACGGAATTCGCAAAGACCATGAATAAAAATTATTACGCAATTATAATGGCCGGGGGAGTTGGATCCCGATTTTGGCCAGTAAGCACAACCGAATTCCCAAAGCAGTTTCACGATATGCTGGGAGCGGGTGAAACCCTTATCCAGAAAACGTTCAGCCGATTGTCAAAATTAATTCCTGTTGAGAACATACTGATTTTAACCAACGAAAGATACAATTCCATTGTATTGGAACAATTGCCAATGGTTAAGCAAGGACAGGTTTTATTGGAACCTGCCATGAGAAATACGGCTCCGTGTATTTTATATGCTTCTTTAAAAATTCAAAAGCAAAATCCAGAAGCCGTTATGGTAGTTGCGCCAAGTGATCATTGGATAGAAGATGAAAGTGCTTTTGCCCAAAATTTGAAACGCTGTTTTGATTTTTGTGCCAAAGAAAACGCTTTGTTGACTCTCGGGATTAAACCTACTTTTCCTAATACTGGTTTTGGATATATTGAATATGATAAAAAAGATACGAATACAATAAAAAAAGTTTCTCAATTTCGCGAAAAGCCAGAATACGAGACCGCAAAATCCTTTCTGCAAAGCGGGAATTTTTTATGGAATGGCGGGATTTTTATTTGGAGTATTAAATCAATAATAGATGCTTTTGAGACGTTTCAGCCACAAATGAATGCCTTATTCACGAAAGGACTAGAAAGTTATAATACTATTGCTGAAAAAACTTTTATCGCTGAAAATTATGCCTTGGCAGAAAACGTTTCCATTGATTATGCCGTGATGGAAAGTGCCAAAAATGTGTATGTTCTTCCGGCTACTTTTGATTGGAATGATTTAGGGACTTGGGGTTCCTTACACGAGAAATTACCGAAAGACGAAAATAACAATGCCGTAGTAAATGCCACTGTTTTGTTGAATAATTCGTCGAGTAACATTATCAGTACATCCAAAGATAAAGTAGTAATTATTGATGGTTTGGAGGATTTCATCATTGTGGATAAAGACAATGTCTTACTGATTTATCCAAAGAGCAAGGAACAGGAAATAAAGGGAATTGTTAGTCAACTAAAAAAATAAAAATTTAATTTTATTTTTTCATTCTTTTAAATAGGCTTCTCTTACTTTTCGGAATAACTTTGAGGAATATACAAAGTCAACAATAGCTACATTGTTAGTTCTAAAAATGTCTTCTTTAGTTCCTTCCCATTCTTTAATTCCGTTTTTTAGAAATAATATATTTTCTCCAATTTCCATAACGGAATTCATATCATGGGTGTTGATTACGGTTGTAATGTTATATTCTTCGGTAATTTCCATAATAAGATTATCTATTAATATGGCGGTGTTTGGATCTAATCCCGAATTGGGTTCGTCGCAAAATAAATATTTAGGATTGTTTACAATGGCACGAGCAATAGCAACGCGTTTTTGCATTCCCCCCGATATTTCCGAAGGCAATTTATGGTGGGCATCAACTAGATTGACCCTTTTTAAAACGAAATCTACACGCTCTTGTATTTTTGCAGTATCATCGTTAGTGAACATTCGTAAGGGGAAGCCAACATTTTCTGAAACAGTCATCGAATCAAACAAGGCACTACCCTGAAAAACCATGCCTATTTCAGTGCGCAACTCCCGTTTTTCCGATGTATCAAGATCGGAATATATTCTGCCGTCAAAACAAATAGTTCCGGAATCAGGGGAATGGATGCCTAAAAGACTTTTTAATAAGACGGTTTTCCCGGAGCCGCTTTGTCCAATTATTAAATTAGTTTTGCCGGTTTCAAAAACGCTCGAAACACCCTTAAGAACTTTGCTGTCGCCAAATGATTTCTCTAAATTACGTATCTCTATCATTTTGTTAATAGTAACTGAGTTAGAATATAATTTATCAAAATTATAGTAACGGAAGTCCAAACAAAAGACACGGTGCTTGCTTTTCCTACTTCGAGTGCGCCACCTTTCATATAGAATCCATGAAATGAAGGGATGGAGGCTAATAGTAAACCAAAAATAAAGGTTTTAATAAAAGCATAGGTTATATGGAATGGGATGAATTCCTGTTGGAGACCTGCGATAAAGTCCGAACTGCTTCCAAATCCCCCGTAAACTGCGGCTATATATCCTCCAAAAACGCCTAAAAACATACTTATTCCCACTACAAAAGGATAGAACATAATGGCAATAAGTTTTGGAAAAACTAGGTAGTTTACCGAGTTTACACCCATAACTTCTAAGGCGTCAATTTGTTCCGTAACACGCATAGTCCCTATGCTTGAGGTAATAAATGAACCCATTTTTCCGGCCATTACAACAGAAATGAAAGTCGGAGCAAATTCTAATATTACAGATTCGCGAGTTGCAAATCCGATGAGGTATTTTGGAATTAGCGGATTGTTTAAATTTAAAGCAGTCTGAATGGCAACAACTCCTCCAACAAAAAAGGAAATGAATGCCACAATTCCTAGGGATCCAAAAATAAGATCGTCAATTTCCTTAAAAATAAGTGGTCTCATCATGGACCATTTGGTCTGTTTGCTGAATATTTCTTTAATCATCAAGAAATACCTTCCTATCTGCGATAAATAACGGATAAGCATCATAGTTTTACAAATAGTAGCGAAAATAGTTATAAGTTATGAGTTATGAATTATGATTTGTCATTTTTTCAAAAAATAATAGATTTATCAGGCCAATTTTTCTTTCATTTTTTGAAAACGATACTTCCGAATGAATTTCGCTTGTTCTTCTGTGACCAACAAAGGCTTATTTGCCATTTTAGCTTTCCAAAAACCTAGAACGTAATCCAAAAAAAGTAATGGTTTTTTCTTCATCATTGCCAGTTTTGCCGAAGCAATTGCAGTTATTAAAAATCCATAGCCCAAGGTGTAAAAGGCTTCTCCCTGTTTATAACGAGCTTTTTTATTGTAGTTTGCTCCTGTAGGTTTCAGGTGTTTTACGATTAATGAGGAATCGGTTATTACTTTCCAGCCATAAAATTTGGCCAACAATTCGTCAACCGTGTCCCAACCCATAGCTGGTTTTAAGTTGCCCATTTGCTCAAAAAATGTTTTTCTATAGGCCTTAAATGCGCCTCGAATATGATCTTTGTCAGTAAGGTTTTCTATAATCCAATCGCCATTTTTTTCAATGTAGGCAAATCCGCCCACCATCGCCACTTCTGCGTCTTTTTCGAAAGTGGAGGAGATGCGTTCAAAATAATTGTTAGGTAAAATTAGATCGGCATCTAGCTTTACAATGATGTCATAATTATTATCCAAGGTTTCAAAACCTTTGTGAAAAGCTTGTATGACTTTACTTCCCGGTAAATGTATCGCTTCGGAAGTTTTATTTACAAGAGTAATGAATGAATTCTCTTTGGCGAAAGCCAATACAATTTCGGCCGTTTTATCGGTTGAATTGTCGTTGACTACCACCACTTTTTTGGGCAGAAGTGTTTGTGAAACTAACGATTGTAATGTCAAAGCAATAAAGGCCTCTTCATTGTATGCCGGTATAACAATATAATATTTCATTTAAATAATTTTAGATTTCAGATTTGCTTCGCCAGTTCGCTGACGCTCGGGTCAGATTTTAGATTAGCTTGTGGCTTTATCTAAAAATCAAAAATCAAAAATCGTTAATCTGCAATCTTAAATCTTAAATCTTGATTTTCTCGGCGTAAACAATATAGTATCTTGGCGTAATGAGTCTTAAAAAGGGGCGAAAGCCAATTTTTTTGACTGGGTGTGTAAATTTCTCCCTGTCGATTATTTTCCAGCCTGTTTTTTCTAAAAGCCAATCCAATTGCCAATCTTCAAACTCATGGTAATGTCTGTCCCACATATCAATTTTGCTACGATACGCCGGCGAGAACCACAATCGTAAAGGAATAGAAATTAAAAGTTTATCACATTTCACATTTTCTAATATGGTGTAGGGATTCAACAAATGTTCAAAGATTTCAAAAGCCGTAAAAACAGTATATTTTTCGTTTTGTAATGCGGTTTGATTGTTGTCTATGTCTTCACCAGTCGTGTTTTTTACAATGTATCCCTTTGCTTCCATAATCTTGGAGAAGGGGTTAGGAACACCCAAATCGAAAATTGTTTCAGAAGTCGAAATGTGTTTTTGTAAAAATCCTAAGGTGTGTTTAAATCTTTTATTTGGAAATGTTTTCTCGTACATAGTCATTGCGAGGAACGATTTGTCCGCCGCAGCGGAAGCAATCTCACGTTCTGGAGTTTGATTAGGTTGTAAACTTTTATTTTTTTAATATCGATAAATAAAGGAGTTGACGTTCATTCCGGCACCAACAGATGCAAAGAGGAGAATATCCCCTTTGTGAAGTTCTTGATTTTCAATTTTTCCTTGTATTAATAAGTCCAAAAGGGTGGGGACAGTTGCTACGCTGCTATTTCCCAACTCATGAATGCTCATGGGCATGATGTCCTTTGGGACTGCTCTACCGTATAATTTATAGAATCGGTTGATTATGGCTTCGTCCATTTTTTCATTGGCCTGATGAATCAGAATTTTTTTTACGTCGTCAATGCTTAATCCGCTTTTGTCCAAACAACTTTTCATCGCCGAAGGGACCTCGCTCAACGCAAATTCATAAATTTTTCGACCATACATTTTTATATAGCGAGTATCTTCATCTAATGCTGGATTATATGATTTTCCAAAGAATAAATATCCCGCTTCATCGAGGGCGTAAGTGGCACTTTCATAGGACAACAGCCCGGTTTCGTCATCTGAAGCCTCAATTATGGTTGCTCCAGCGCCGTCAGAATAAATCATGGAATCCCTGTCGTGTGCATCTACCACTCTCGAAAGGGTTTCTGCACCGATCACCAAACAGCGTTTTGCCATGCCCGATTTTATGAAAGCATTGGCTTGAAGCACCCCTTCTATCCAACCTGGACAACCAAAAAGAATGTCGTAAGCGACACATTTTGGATTTTTTATTTGTAATTTCTGTTTGACGCGAGTGGCTAAACTAGGAATTATATCTGATTGTATTGTGCCGTATTTTACATCGCCAAAATTGTGTGCAAAAATAATATAATCAATTGTTTCGGGATCTATTCCTGCGCTTTCGATTGCTTTTTTTGAAGCCAAAAAAGCCAAATCAGAAGTAGACTGTTCAGGTGCAGCATACCGTCTTTTTTCGATTCCGGTAATACTTTTAAATTTCCCGATTACCACTTCGTTTGGATAGCTAAAAGGAGAGCCATCTTCATTTAAGAAAACATGTTCGCCAAAGTCAGTATTGGCAACCTTTATTTCTGGAATATAACTCCCTACTCCTGTTATCTTTATCTTCATTGAGATTTCTTAATAAAATATAGGCTAATTTATAGATAAAAATGCTATGTTTTTAATAACACAAAAAAAACTACATTTTAATTTTCATTACCGTTGCAATTGACAAAACTCTTGTTTTCAAGTTTTCTGAGATTTGGCTCTTAAAATTTTTTTCAATCCTTAGATTGAAATAGTGTAGCTAAATGGCAAAATGTGCTGATGAAAGTTGTATTTTTCGCTTTAAATCTGGGTGAATTTGGAGTTCATTTTTATAATTTTGATAAAAACGCCTTGATTTCTGTGATATTTTTAGCTATAAATTAGTGCTCCATATACGCTTCAATAGGAGCGCAACTGCACACTAAATTTCGGTCTCCATAAGCGTCATCCGCTCTGCGAACGGTTGGCCAAAATTTATTTTCCGCAATATAGTCCAATGGGAAGGCGGCTTTTTCTCTGCTGTAAGGGAAATTCCAAACATCGGAAGTCAGCATCCCTAGAGTATGGGGAGCATTTTTCAAAACATTATTTTTGTCGTCTAACGTAGTGGCTTCAATTTCTTTTCTGATGGAAATCATCGCATCACAAAAACGGTCTAATTCTTCCAAATTTTCGCTCTCTGTCGGTTCAATCATCAAAGTTCCGGCCACAGGGAATGAAACCGTAGGCGCGTGGAAACCATAATCCATCAAACGTTTTGCAATGTCGGTAACTTCGATTCCTTTTTGTTTGAAAGGGCGACATTCCAAAATCATTTCATGGGCGGCACGACCCATTTCTCCTGAATATAAAGTGTCGTAATGGCCGTTTAATTTTTCCTTGATGTAATTGGCGTTTAAAATGGCATATTTCGTAGCGTCTGTAACGCCTTCTGCTCCTAACATCGAAATGTAACCATACGAAATTAAGCAAACCAGAGCCGAACCCCATGGTGATGCAGAAATTGCCGTAATAGCAGTAGAACCGCCAGTTGGAATTAAAGGATTTGTTGGTAAAAAAGGAACTAATTGTGGCGCAACACAAATAGGGCCAACGCCAGGTCCGCCACCACCGTGAGGAATTGCGAAAGTTTTGTGCAAATTCAGGTGACAAACATCAGCGCCGATGGTGGCCGGATTAGTCAAGCCCACTTGCGCATTCATATTGGCACCATCCATATAAACTTGGCCGCCGTTATCGTGAATGATTTGCGTTATTTCTTTGATGGCACTTTCAAAAACACCGTGCGTGGACGGATAAGTCACCATCAAACAAGACAAATCAGCAGCGAATTCCATTGCTTTTTCGCGTAAATCGTCAATATCAATATTTCCGTTTTCTAATGTTTTGGTAACAATCACTTTCATTCCAGCCATGGCGGCTGAAGCAGGATTCGTTCCGTGTGCCGAGGAAGGAATTAAGGCAATATTTCTTTGGTGATCACCGCGTGATTGATGATAGGCACGAATCACCATCAATCCAGCATATTCCCCTTGCGCACCAGAATTAGGTTGTAAAGTCGTTCCAGCAAAACCTGTAATTATGTTTAATTGCCCTTCTAGTTTTCGTAACATTTCTTGGTAACCTTGCGCTTGATCCAAGGGCGCAAAGGGATGAATGTTGTTCCAAAAAGCGTTGCTTAACGGCAACATTTCGGCAGCAGCATTGAGCTTCATAGTGCAAGAACCCAACGAAATCATGGAGTGGTTTAAAGCCAAATCTTTGCGTTCTAACATTTTGATGTAGCGCATTAAAGCGGTTTCCGAATGGTATTTATTGAAAACGTTGTGTTGCAAGAATGTTGAAGTTCTTACTAAATTAGGAGGAAAATGATTCGTTTCAGTCAAGGCTTCAATCGTAGTTGCCTCAATATTATTTGCAGAAGCGAAAATACCAACTATTTTGTTTATATCGGCAATACTGGTAGTTTCGTTCAAGGAAATGGAAATGGTATTTTCGTCGATATAGTAAAAATTAACTTCCTTTTTTTCTGCTATGACGCGTACTTTTTTAGTGTCCGCTTTTATAACAATGGTATCAAAGAAAGCGGTATTGGTTTGTTGTAAACCTAATTTTTCTAATTCGTTTGCCAATGTTGCTGCCATGGCATGAATTTTATCGGCAATGTATTGCAGCCCTTTTGGACCATGGAAAACAGCATACATTCCTGCCATAACGGATAGTAAAACTTGCGCCGTGCAAATATTGGAAGTTGCCTTGTCGCGTTTAATGTGCTGTTCGCGAGTTTGCAAAGCCATACGAAGCGCACGATTCCCATCGGTGTCAACTGTTACGCCAATAATCCTTCCTGGCATACTCCTTTTATATTCATCTTTTGTGGCAAAATAAGCCGCGTGCGGTCCGCCATAACCTAACGGAATTCCGAAACGTTGCGTTGTTCCCACTACAACCGCTGCGCCCATTTCTCCAGGAGGAGTCAATTTAGTTAAACTCAAAATATCGGCTGCAACAGCTACTTTTATTTCGTTTTCGTCTGCTTTGGCAATAAAATCAGCATAATCATGGACTTGTCCATATTTCCCTGGATATTGAAGAATAGCTCCAAAAAAATCGGTCGAAAAATTAAAATTTTTGTGATTCCCGACGACTAATTCCACGCCAATAGGGGTGGAGCGGGTTTGTAAAACGGAAAGAGTTTGTGGTAAAATTTCCTCAGAAACGAAAAATTTATGGATGTTGTTTTTCTTTTGGTCACGGGAACGAACATCAAACAACAATGCCATTGCTTCGGCAGCGGCAGTGCCTTCGTCAAGCAAGGAAGCATTGGCAATTTCCATTCCGGTCAGTTCGATAACCATGGTTTGGAAATTCAAAATGGCTTCGAGACGACCTTGTGCAATTTCAGCCTGATAAGGGGTGTATGCGGTATACCATCCCGGGTTTTCGAGAATGTTTCTTTGAATTACAGCAGGGACAATAGCTTGATTGTAGCCTAGGCCAATATAGGATTGAAACATTTTATTTTTAGTCCCCAAATGCGAAATGTGATTGAGGTACTCATATTCAGTCATTGCAGGGTCTAAATCCAGTGGTTTTTTTAAGCGAATAGTATCCGGAAGAGTTTCATTTAATAGCTGCTCGATAGACTCGACCCCTATTGTTCTCAACATGTGCTGAAGGTCTTTTTCTCTTGGTCCAATGTGTCTTAAAGCAAATGAATCTGTTTTCATGTAATGGTAAAAGTATTGTTTTTTGAATGTGCAAATTTATGGATTATTATCAAAATAAGCAGGGGTTCAAGCAGTTGATTCCTGGGAATCTTTCAACTAAAATCGTTATTTATTAACAACGTTGATTATTTTTGTTGGATGAAGATTTTTAGGGAAGCATTTGATATTTATATAGACGGCAGTATCCACGTGGCTTTTGCCGTGTTTTGTCTGCTTCAGATTACTGTTATTTCAAATCATTTGGTTTCCATGGACTATTTCCCTTTTTGTGTGTTTTTTGGAACCGTTTTAGGTTATAATTTTCTGAAATATTTTGAAGTTTTTAGAAAAGGCTTTCTTGGGTCCAATAAATACTATGCAATTATAATAGTGAGTGTTTTGGCAGGAGTAGGTTTTTTATTTTCTTTTTATACCTTGGAAAATAAGATTCAAAAACTAATGTTTTTTTCAGGATTATTTGTTTTGATATATCCTTTCCTAAGGAGATATGGCTGGTTGAAACTTTTTTTAGTAAGTTTCGTAGTTACTTTTATAACGGTATATATTCCTTTTCAAACTTTGAAATGTGTGCCTTTTGAATTTTACATTAGTTTCATTCAACGTTTTTTTATACTTACTAGTTTGCTAGTTCCTTTTGAAATAATGGATAGTAAAACTGATAATAAAATCTTGAACACTCTACCTCAATTGTTTGGTATCAATAGCGCTAAATTATTTGGAATTTTATTAGTAATCCCATTTATTCTTTTAGAGTTTTTAAAACCGAATCCAAGTTATTTAGTGCTTCCAATAGGAATTATTACGGTTTTGTTTATTGACTTCACGGAATGGAAAAGAAAAAAATATTACACCTCTTTTTGGGTAGAAAGTGTGCCTATTTTATGGTGGTTGATGTTGGTTTTATTTCAATAAAAAACCGAAACATTTCTGTTTTGGTTTTCATAAAATCTATAACAATCCCGCTCGTTTCAACAACGCTTCCGGTTTTGGTTCCTGTCCTCTAAAACGTTTGTACAAAATCATCGGATGTTCCGTTCCGCCTTTGGAGAGTATATTTTCCTTGAATTTTGTTGCTACTTCTTTGTTGAAAATGCCTTTTTCCTGAAAATATTCGAAGGCGTCCGCATCCAATACTTCCGCCCATTTGTAGCTGTAATATCCTGAAGAATAACCGCCTTGGAAAATATGTGAAAAAGCCGTGCTCATGGCGTTTTCCTTTACATCAGGATACAATTGTGTCGACGCGAATTGCTCGGTTTCGAAGGTTTTTATGTCCTTTATGTTCGTAGGATCTTGTCCGTGCCAACCCATATCCAACAATCCAAAACTCAACTGTCGCATTGTAGCCATTCCTTCCTGAAAACTAGCACTTTCCTTGATTTTGTGCACTAATTCCATAGGAATCATTTCGCCAGTTTCATAATGATAGGCGAATAAAGCCAAGGCCTCTGGTTCGTAACACCAGTTTTCCATAATCTGGCTTGGTAATTCGACAAAATCCCAATAAACTGATGTTCCGGATAAACTAGGATAGGTGGTATTCGCCAACATTCCATGCAAACCGTGACCAAATTCGTGAAACAAGGTCGTCACTTCGTTGAATGTCAAAAGCGATGGTTTGGCTACTGATTTCTCGGAAGCGACAATTGGCGGAGTGAAATTGCAAACATTCGAAATATGAGGTCTTTCGTTGATGCCTTTTTTAACGTATTGTGATTTGAATGATGTCATCCAGGCTCCATTGCGTTTGCCTTTTCTCGGGAAGAAATCGGTATAAAAAATCGCCACTAATTGGTCGTCTTCATCTTTTACTTCGAAGGTTTTTACGTCTTCGTGGTATTTGTCAATTTCAAATGTTTCTTCGAATGTGATGCCATATAATTTTTGTGCCACCGTGAAAGCACCATCTAAAACTTTCTCCAATTGGAAATAGGGTTTCAATATTTCGTCATCCAAACGGAACAATTGCTGTTTCAATTTCTCGGAGTAATAAGCGCCATCCCATTTTTCGAGTTGATCAATTCCATCCAATTCTTTGGCGAATGCCGCTAATTGCGCAAATTCTTTTTCGGCTGCGGGTTTCGCTTTGACCAATAAATCATTGGAAAACGAAATTACTTTCTCTGGAGTTTCTGCCATTCGTTCTTCAAGAACAAAATGGGAATGTGTTTTGTAACCCAAAACTTGAGCTCTATCGAAACGCAGTTTGGAAATTTTCAACACGATTTCTTGATTGTCGAATTGATTATTTTGAAACGCTCTTGCGCCAGAAGCAATGGCCATTTTCTTGCGCAATTCGCGGTTATCGGCATAGGTCATAAACGGAATGTAACTAGGATGATCCAAGGTGAAAATCCAACCTTCCTTTTCTTGTATTTTCGCCAAAGAATTTGCAGCTTCTCGAGTTCCTTCCGGTAATCCAGCCAAATCATTTTCGTCGGTAATATGCAATTCGAAAGCGTGGGTTTCAGCCAAAACATTTTCGCCAAACTGCAAACTCAACTTCGATAATTCTTTGTCGATTTCGCGCAATTGGGTCTTTTTGTCTTCCGATAAATTAGCGCCGTTTCTAGAAAAACTTTTGTATTTTTTGTCTAAAAGCGTGGTTTGTTCCGGGTTGAGGTTCAAGTGTTCTTTTTGATCGTAAACGGCCTTTACCCTTGCAAACAAATCGGGATTGAGGCGAATGTCATTGCCAAATTCGGACAGCAAAGGTGAAACTTCCTGTGCGATTTTTTGCATTTCATCACTGGTTTCTGCCGAATTCAGGTTAAAAAAGATACTTGAAATCCGATCCAAAACATCGCCACTAAAAGCCAAGGCTTCAATCGTATTTTCGAAAGTGGGTTTGATTGGATTTCTAATAATTGCCTCAATTTCGGCTTTTGCCAATTCGATTCCTTTTTGAAAAGCAGGAAGAAAATCTTCGTTTTTGATTTTCGAAAAAGGCGCTGTATTGTGTTTTGTATTGAAATGGTGGGTTAAGACGCTCATTGTTTTTAATCTCTTTAGGTTTAATTCCTCGAAGCTCTGCTTCGAATTTTTACCGCAAATTCACAAATTATAAATAAAAATTTGTGAATTTGTGGTGAATACTTCTGGGGCTCTGCCCCTAGGTAGTTTATTTTTAAACCATTAAGAAATCAAGTCTCATATTGCTTAATTCTTACAGGTTCAAAACTTATTTTTTTAAATTTTCCGAAGATTTATTTACGGTGGCTTTCAATCCTTCTTTGTAAAGGATGATTTTGTCTAAAATACATTTATCAGAAGTTCCAATGATTTGAGCAGCCAAAATTCCGGCATTTTTCGCTCCGTTTAAGGCAACGGTCGCCACGGGAACTCCGCCTGGCATTTGTAAAATGGATAAAACACTGTCCCAGCCATCAATGGAATTACTCGATTTTACGGGAACACCAATTACGGGAAGGGGCGACATAGAGGCGACCATTCCAGGTAAATGTGCCGCCCCGCCAGCACCGGCAATAATTACTGAAATGCCACGAGTATGGGCATTTTTGCTGAAATCGAATAATTTTTCGGGAGTTCGGTGTGCTGAAACGATATCGACTTCTGTTTCGATGTCAAAACCTTTCAGGATGTCGATGGCTTCCTGCATTACAGGCATATCAGATACGCTTCCCATTATTACGGCTACTTTCATTTTTTATATTTAAAGATTTTAAAATTAAATGATTTAAAGATTTTGGCTAAGATAGAAATTGATGGTTTTTCAATCTTTAAATCATTTAATCTTTCAATTGTTTATGCAATTACTCTTATCGTATTCTTGACGTCTTCGGCAATTTTTCTTGCTTCATTGATGTCTTCGTTCACTATCGTTACGTGACCCATTTTTCTAAAAGGCCGCGTTTGCTTTTTACCATAAATATGAGGCGTAACCCCATTCCAACCCAATATTTTTTGAATATTTTCATAAATCACATCACCAGAAAACCCAGCTGAACCAACCAAATTTACCATAATTCCAGCAACTTTACTGTCGGTATTTCCAAGGGGTAAATCGAGGATGGCGCGCAAGTGGTTTTCGAATTGCGAAGTGTAACTAGCTTCAATACTATAATGACCTGAATTGTGTGGGCGAGGGGCGACCTCGTTAACCAAGATTTTATCGTCATATGTTTGAAACATTTCGACCGCCAAAAGTCCCACGTGATGAAACTTTTCGGAAACATCTAAGGCAATTGCCCTTGCTTTTGAAGCGACTATGTCATCAATCCGCGCCGGGCAAATTACATATTCTACTTGGTTCGCTTCGGGATGGAATTCCATTTCGACAACCGGATAGGTTTTGATTTCGCCAGAAGGGCTTCGGCAAACGATAACAGCCAATTCGTTTTTGAATTCGACCATTTCTTCGGCGATACATTCAACATTAGGCAAATTTTTAACATCTTGCAATGTTCTAATAATTTTTACACCATTGCCGTCGTAACCAAATTCAGTGGATTTCCATACAAAAGGCATTTCTAATTTGGATTCGACAATTTGGACCACTAAACTTTTTAAAGTTGCGAATGTTTTTGAAGGGGCTGTTGGAATATTATTGTTGACATAAAATGCTTTCTGGATTCCTTTGTTTTGTATGAGTTTAAGAGTTTTTGGCGATGGGTATACTTTTAATCCTTCATTTTCCAATTTTTCTAAAGCTTCGAGGTTGACGAGTTCAATTTCGAAAGTAAGGATATCGACTTGTTTCCCGAAATTGTAAACGGTGTCAAAATCCTTCAAATCACCTTGAAAGAATTTATTGCAGGCGATTCTGCAAGGTGCTTCCTCACTTGGATCGAGTACATAGGTTTGAATGTCGAATTTCCGGGTGTCAAACAGGAGCATTTTGCCGAGTTGTCCGCCCCCGAGGATCCCTAATTTAAAATCAGAAGAAAAATAATTCATTTATCAGTTTGATTGTATAGTTTTTGCAAATATAATTGATTAAATAACAAATGACAATTTATAGTTTTGTAATGCTATATTTTTGAGGGTATATATTAAGGTATAAATTTTTTTTATATTCTTTTTGAGTTGTTGCCATATATTTTATTTAGATATTGATTATTTTTTTGTGTGATTACAAATTAATTATCATTTATAGTTACAAGTTACTGATTATTATATCTATTATATTTAATTCGTTCATGTTCCTATTTTCCTTAGCTCTTAAAACTGTGTATTTAATCGTTTTTTTATGTCTTTAAACTTGTTTGTTGTAAATAATTATTGTTTATTTGTTAATATTTAAAATCACATCATTATGAAATTAAAATTATTCTTTTATATAGGTATTTTATCTATGTTATGTAATACAATTAAAGGTCAGAATATTGCTAAAGTTCAAAATACTGCCCCGATTTTTGAAGTGCCCCCTTCTGATAGGACGGAATGTCCGGGGGATTTAGCTGCAAATATACAGTTTAAGGTGACTGATTCTAATACACCTGCTTTAATGTTAGAAGTAACGGGTGTGGCGGATGAAGGTCCTGGTATTCAAAAAGTAGAACTTTCCTTCGTTAAGGATATATCAGGTTTTTTTCGAGCTGTTAATGTCAGGCCTATAGGTACGGTTTATCAAGGTGACGTTAAAATAACTTTAACACTTACTGATGATGGTAGTCCCAAAATATCATCTACTGTGTTTTTTACTGTTACCTATAAAGATAATACCCCTCCTGTTATTAATACATCGTTACCCTTGCCTGATAAGGATGAAAATATAAGTTCTGGTGTGGGTTGTAAATTTACCCTTCCAGATTATACAGGTTTGATTACTGCTACGGATTTCTGTACGGGTGTTACTATTACTCAATCGCCGGTTGCAGGTACGGAGTTGTCTGTATCGCATAACGATACAAAAACTATTACGCTGTATGCTACTGATGGTTATTTAAATAAATCTGAAACACAATTTACGATAAAGTTAAAAGATTTAGCTGCTCCTGACATGCCAACACTTGCTGATGTAACAGTCCAATGTTCTGCAACGGCAACACCACCAACCACAACAGACGCTTGTTCTGGAAACATAACCGGAACCACTAGTGATCCCTTATCATACAGCACAGAAGGTAGTTACGTTATTAACTGGAAATTTGATGATGGCAACGGCAATTCAATCACTGTGGCTCAAAATGTAATAGTGGATGATACAACTAATCCTGACACGCCATCACTTGCTGATGTAACAGGTCAATGTTCTGCAACGGCAACACCACCAACCACAACAGACGCTTGTTCTGGAAACA